>JACNGQ010000272.1:0-34010 GCA_014384025.1 Planctomycetota bacterium
TTGGCAGATGCCAGGAAGTGCCGTTTCTGCGGGGAGTGGTTTACGGAGGAAAACAAACATTCTGTAAATAGCAGCCCCACAACTGCTCAGGCTCCAGAACTCAAGCACAAACTGCAGCCCGAACCTGAAGAAGAACGAACCAAATGCCCTCATTGTTCTGAACAGATATTGGCAGATGCCAGGAAGTGCCGTTTCTGCGGGGAGTGGTTTACGGAGGAAAACAAACATTCTGTAAATAGCGACCACAGAACTTCTGAGAAAGTTATTTTTGGCGATAGGAATGTGCCAGTTAAAACAAAAGGGCTTGGATTAGAAGAATACGAAAGGCTAAAAAATAATATTCTTTCTTTGGGTTCTGGAAAAGCCATTAAAACCATTATGGTATCCGGTTCTGTTGCTGGCGAAGGCTGTTCAACTGTAGCAGCACATCTTGCAAGATCTCTTGCAAAAAACAGCGTTTTTAAGGTACTGTTGATAGATGGAAATCTAAGGCATCCCACTCTACATAAATCCTTTGGGTTAAAAAATAATGTGGGACTGTCAGATTTAATCCTTAGTAAGGCAGGCATTAATGATGTGTTTAAAAAAACTGACTTTCCAAATTTATTGGTTATGCCGAGCGGAAAGAATAAGAAGACAGATCCTCCTCAGATTTTTGAGTCCCAGAAATTAAAGACCCTTATAGGAAAATTGAAAGACGAGTGTAATTATTTGGTCTTTGATTCTCCGCCTGTTAGTACTTACCCCGACTCTACTATCCTCGCATCCCAAATGGATGGGGTCGTCCTTGTTGTTCATGCCGAAAAGACTCGGTGGGAGGTAGCCCAAAGAGTAAAAGAGCAATTAGAAATGGCTAACACAAACATCCTCGGGGTCTTGCTGAATAAAAAGAAGTATGTTATTCCCAAGTTTATTTATAACCGAATGAAATAGTGATGGTCGAAAAGACAATGTGGTGACGTTTCTTAAAAAAGTATATAATAATCTTGACAAGTTACAAACTTACATGGATAATTGGGTTTACTGCTACAATCAGGAGTGAACGCACAGTGGAACATATTGCTATGGCAAAATGCCAATGAACACATTTGAAGATTCGCTGCCGTTAGCGAAAGCTAAAAAACTGGACAATTGCTTACAGACAACTATTGAGAAAAATAATGTTGTATGTCCGATGAAGTAGTGGCTGCTACATAGCCGAACAATAAGAAAGAGCCGAACATGACATCAAACAACAAGGGACATCTTTCTGAACAAAGAACACATACTTCGTCTTCAATAGATCAAAAAAGAAGCAGAGGGAAGTATGAAAAAGTCAAAATAGATCCTTCGAATTGTGAAACGACGGGCAGCTATACCGAGCCATTAAAGTCGATGGCTGATATTGATAATGTCCTTATCGATCTGGATGAACGTAAAGTCAGCTGTGCATACACACTAATAAAAAGGTTGATGGATATATTTATTTCGCTGGCAGTAATATCTCTCACTTGGCCAATTATGATATATATTTCAGGATTTATTAAGAAAAATTCTCCCGGCCCGGTAATATTCAAACAAATCAGAATAAAGAAGAATCGAAGAAAATATTGGTCAAATTCTTTGACCGACAGGTACTATTTAGATCCTAAATCAAACGAGTTTCTAAAGGATAGGAGAAAATATCAAAACCAATCTTTGGTAACAGGTAAAAATCATCGGAAGTCGAATCAGGGCGACGTGTATTTTTTCTGTCCAAAAGATAAAAAAATGAAAAAAGACAGACGGAAGACTAATTTGCCTGGTAGCCTTTTTGTATTCAACAAATTCAGAACCATGTATGTGGACGCTAGAGAGCGTCTTCCGGAATTATATACATACGAGTACAACGAAGAAGAAATTAAACAGTTAAGATTTAAAAAAAACAATGACCCGAGGATTCCGGCATGGGCTCGTTGGCTAAGAAAAAGCAGTCTTGATGAACTACCTAATTTGTTTAATGTTTTAATAGGAGATATGAGCATTGTGGGACCAAGGCCGGAAATCCCGGAGATGGCAAAATATTACTCAGATGAACAAAAGAAGAAATTTAATGTTAAGCCTGGCATTACAGGCTTGGCACAAATAAACGGCAGAGGAAATCTGCTGTTTTATGAAACCCTTGAATGTGACCTTGAATATGTAAACAAGCAATCTTTATTGCTGGATTTGAAGATAATAGCAAGAACAATTAAAGAAACTGTAAAACAAAACGGAGCCTATTAACCGAATCAGAGTTAGTAAATACAAAACAAGATATAACTATTGCTTTAACTAAAAGTGAAGCTAAGCATCTCAAATTCGACGCTATCTTTTTTATCTGCTAATGGCAAATTCTTCTGCTTCACCCCAGTTACAATAAGAATGTCAGTGCTGTCAATCTAAATGGGGCGAATATAGCGTTACGTTGCGTTATCTTGATTAGTGCCAATTTCCTCAAAAGGTTTGAATAGTGGTACTTCAGGATGGTCTATAATAACCGTCCATACACATCAAAACCAAGATTTTTGAAAAAATCAAAAAAATTGGCACTATAAAAGAAATTGGCACACCCGAATCTTCTTTTAACTTAGAAAACTGGGCGCTATCTTTGTTTGATGTTTTCTAAGAGTTGAACGCGAATTAAAACTATCATGAGAGCAAATTTGGAAATATCGCGATTTTCTTTTGAAAAAACGGCATGTGTCCTTTTAGGCGCCGTCTTTGGTATTATATTAATAATTCTACCCATAAAGATGTCGATACTTGCCGTTTTTGGAAGCATAATAACTGTCATTATCTTAATCAGGACCGAGGTTGGTCTTCTATTGACCATTGCGGCATTCCCTTTTGAAATAGCAGGTAATTTTAACTTAGCCGGCGCTAACACCGCTTTTCAGACTATTTCTGTCGTGAAGATACTTGGAGTCATTACAGCTCTATCGTGGTTAATACATCTTTCCAAAAAGAGATATAAAATTGTTATTTCCCCTCAACTTTTCGTTATAATTGGTCTTATCTTAACGGGAATAATCTCCATCTACTTCGGAACATATCATGGAGAATTTTATGTTAAAAAGGCAATGAAGTATTTATCTATGTATATAATATACTTCGCAATATTTTTTATGATGATTAATATCATCAAATCTAAAGCACTAATACAAAACATTATTTTCGTATTGATATTTATAGCTGCTATCAGTTCCCTATACAGTGTTGTGCAACGTGTTGTACCGAGATTCCGCGTCGAAATTAAAACAAAAGAAGACGATTATTATAGATCTCATGGTGCAATAGTGGATCCTACTGAAATGACAACAATTGGATTTATGGTAATCAGAACATCTTCAATAATGGCACATCCTGATGGATTTGCTCTTTTTTTAGCGTTGACAATACCTCTAACCCTTTATCGTTTTGAACTCTCAAGAGATGGACCCCCGAAAATCGGATGGTTCCTGATATTAATAATGCAGTTTATAGGTCTGACATTAACTTTCTGCAGAGGAGGAACTTACACGGTTTTCATAATAATGATGTTGATGGTAATTAAAAGAGTAATAAAACCATCATGGGAGAAGATATTCATTGTTATAGCAGCCTTCGCTATGTTGAGCATACTTGTTTTGAATTCAAAAACGGCTTTGAATCGCCTTTTTGATCCGGGTCATGTTGTAAAAGCTTATTCTTTTCATGGAAGATTAGATTTAATACGTGCAGGCGTAAAGATGTTCATAGGAAACAACTGGCTCTTCGGGATTGGCATGGGTAACTACGATTATAATTTGCCATTATATAGTAATATTCCATTTACTTATGAGCCTACTAATGAATACACACGAATATTATCCGAAATGGGTCTCCTTGGTGTATTCTTTTCTCTTGCTCTTTATTTGTTGACATACACAAATTTCAAAGCTGCGGAAAAGCGTTTTAAAAAATATAATGAGTTACAAATGTACTATTTAACAATTACACTTCATGCATGCTTTTTTGGCTTTTTATTTTATGGCCTTACTCAGGTTACCCTTACAAGAAAGGAATTGCCAATAGTTATGGCTTTAGCATTTGTTCTAAAGCAACTTTCAAATAAACTTGGGGCTATAAAATCGAAGAAGCCAGAAATTTTAAAACTTGATACTTCTTAATAGAAAAGGCCAATATTACGAATTTAATTATACCTCAACCTTCACCTTATGCAATGGTTAGGGGTATAATATGTTGGAATCAACTAAATTCATTTTGTTAGAAGTTCTTATAATTCACAGAGGCCGCTGATAAAGAATATATTCAAGATAAAAAGCATGGTCAGCCCCTATTTTCTGATTGCAAAGTTGGTATTTCAGACATAAAATCAGACCTTAAATAAGTTCTACTTGTGGTGCAGTTCTGTTCTTCAAAGGATCAGAACTGTATCAATAAATCCCGGAAGGGACTAATAAACTAATTTCAGTGTGACAAAAATTATGTATCTCCTGTTCTTAAGAAAGGTGATTGGTCAAATGAAACGCCTACTTTTAATCCTACTCGTCTTGTTATTGCCGGCTATTTGTGTCTGCGAGGAAGAAGAAACAGATCCATTTTATGGCACGCACGGCATTCTTTCGAATTTCAATGATGAAAAAGACATCAAACGGTGGTGGGTTTACAAAGGAACAGTATCGATTGCCAAAGATCCGAAAAACATCAAAGAAGGCGCAGGCGCTTTAGAATGGCAATATGAAATTCGAAACCAGAAATGGAATCTGCTGGCCATAAATAAAATCCCATCTACTAAGTTTAAAGACAAAGAAGGATTAGCCGTCTGGCTTAAGTCAAATAGAGCCGCTTCATTACTATTACAATTTGTTGAAAAAGATGGCACAAACTACCAATATTTTAATATTGCAAAGCCCGTAGAATTAGATTGGAAGTTATTCGAAATAGATTTTGATGAATTTATTCTTGATAAAGATACCCCGGATGACAATAACAAGCTTGATCTGAATCAAATTGACCGCCTGGAGATCGTCGAAGTTGCAGGTTTTTTTAAAACTTTAGGTGAAGGAGCCAGGACTATTTGGATGGACGATCTCAAGCTTATTGGTGGGGAAAAATCCGTCGATGATCAGAAGAAAACAGTTTGGCCTATTAAAGCAACCGGAGGTGTTTGTCATGAAAATGGGAAGTTTGGCAAGGGAATATTAATTGATGATGAACAAGAAAAAGTTGTATTCAACACTCAGAATAATCTAAATCCCACTCAGGGCACTATAGAGATTTGGGTTAAACCATTAAGAAATGAGGAAAAAAAGAAAAAAGCTTTATTTAGCAGCGAGTGGCCTGAGGATATTTTCGGCCGGAAAGGAAATGAGATAATTCTTTATTTGCATGATAACCAACTGGTTTTTCAAGCAAATAATTTAGTTCTTTCAAGCCCAAAGCTGCAATTTCTGAGAGACAGATTTTATCATATAGCAGTTAGTTGGAATAAACAGGGAACGGTTTTGTATTTTGATGGTCAAAAAGTAGCTGAAAATAACAATAAAAATCTGGGTATGATACCAAAGGAAATGGTTATTGGTAATTTTAGAAATGGTACCGCCCCGGGTCAGGCGATTATCGATGAAGTAAGAATATCAAGCTTAAAGCAGAACGAAGAACAGATTCTTGCTTCATCTAAAAATTCTCAGGAATTTGTGTGGGATAGTAATACATTATTCTTAGCTCACTTTAATGACTCGATACTTTCAGAAATAGTTATTAAGAACAGCAATTTTAAAAGAGGGGAAAAGATATCATTTGAATTAACCGTGCCAACTCCGATTGTTACACGTGAGACTAATAACAGACATAAACTCCAATTTGAGGTTCTTGATAAAGCCAACATCGTCAGGCAAGGGGAAAAAATGCTGACTTGTACTATGGGGGATTTATCAGGCCAAAAGAATAATATCAAGCTTGACATCGAAAGTCCCTTACAAGGCGGTGAATATAAACTTCGTCTAAAACTATTTTCAGACGAAGATTTATTGAATAAGGGAGAGCAGACGTTTCAAGTACTTCCTCTTCCTGAAAAAGATACAGTTTCTACTTCCGCAAAGCTTGAAACACCTGTTTCTCCGAAGGAATGGTACAAAAATGTACAGGTCTTTGGGATAATTCCTCTGCCAATAGAAGATGCCAAAGAATTTAATATAACCGTCAATGGCGTATGGGGTGGTAGCCACACGGCCGACCCTGTGTTGACCAAAGAAAACTTCTCTCCAGCTATTCGAAGAAAATATAAAACTGATACTCAATTTGTATCAGCAATGCATAATAACGGGCTTTTAGCATGTGGAGGAATGGTTGCAGCAAGCGGAAATAATACGTCGATGAAACAGCGCCCGGAATTGAGAAAAGCCATAAGTAAAACAGCCCAGGGTAAAGACGCCATTTCATGGTTAGAGGATTCTTATATAATGTCTGCAAGTAATCCTATATGGTATAACTGGATGATTCAGCTCGGCAAAAAAGCCATTGATTCAGGGGTAGATTTGGTAATGTTTGATGATGTTCAGGAATTTCAATTTCCATTTCATTGGGGTTTTGATAGCTACAGTAATGAAGAGTTCAAAAAATATCTGCGTTCAAATTTTACGATTACTGAAATGAATAGCCGATTCGGCATTGTTGACGTTGATAATTTGCTTCTGGCACAGAGAATCACCGATAAAGCTGGACAAGATTATGAGACGAGAATAAAAGCAGATCCACTTGTAGATGTTTTTGCAAGATTTCATGAAGAGAAAAATTATCATACAAAAAAACTTATAATCGAGACCTTAAGAAGATACGCTGAAGAAAAGAACAGGAAAATAGCTATAGCTGCAAATATTATGGCTCTGGGTACTACCCGGTTTGATGGTTATTGGTCAAAGGGCCTACATTTTAGTGAGTTGGTTGATTTCTTCGCTTTCGAAAGTCTTTATTCCGTTGGTGGGAAAAAAGTAGTTGATATGTCTTTACCCCGAGGGAAATGGGTAGCCTGGGAAAAATTGAGTATGGCAGCTACAAAAGGTCCTGCAGTACCTTTGCTTGCCGCAGAAGCTGTTGAACAATTGCAAAAGAAACAAATTAGCAATTACCTATATATACTCACTGCAGAGGCCTACGCTAATCAGGGAGCCCATATTCTGTGGCATGCACCTTCATATGGAGTTGGCAGGCAATGGAGAAAATCCGCTGACGCTGCAGGTTTTGTTCTGAAACATCGCGAACTATACGAAAAAGAACAGTCCCTCTATTCCTCATCAGCCATTCTCTATTTATATTCCGAAGGCATGAGAACAAAGACTTTTACATACCTTGGTTTGGCTCAAGCATTAGCTGAATCCAATATACCGTTTGAGGTTGTCTTTTCCGGGGACGATTATTACCTAAAAGATACTTTAACACTCCATGACTTAACAAAGTATAAATTGATTTTAATTCCTTCCGTTATCGATATTACAGATAATCAAAAAGAGATAATAAAAAAATATGTAGCCAATGGTGGAAGGGCAATCATCGTCGATGCTTTTGAAATGAATATTTATCAATCAGAGGGAGAAATTAACTTTGGAAAAGGGAGCTTCATAATTATGCCTTCATTAAATATCGAAGGAAAACCGGAAGATCCCGGGTCTGCTTACAATCTGACTTATAATGATATGATAAGAAAAGATATCAAAAAAGCCGTAAATAAGTATGTTGAGGATGCGATCGTTATCAATAACTCAGACCGCAAGATAATTGCCTACCCTTATTGTCAGACAAAAGAAAAGAGGATGGTAATCCACCTTATCAATTATGATCATAACTTCAAGAACGATAGGGTCATGGTAAAAAAGAACATAAAGATCAGGATCAAGAAACCGGATTTTTATACTGGTCAACGAGAAGCATTTATGGTCTCTCCGGATATTAAGAGCAGAATTACATTACCCGTTACTCTCAGTGATGGTTATCTTGAACTCGAAATCCCCGAACTCAGAGTTTATAATATTATTGTCCTATAAATTATTCCCTATCACAAAAGTCAATTACCTCCTCTATGTCACTGCCAAAAGACAATAGATGATGTCGACAGGTTTTTCGGAATGTAGATAAGCTATGTATAATCAATATCCCATTGAACTTATAAAAATAGGTGTCGCAAGTTTCCGTAATTATTGTTCGCGAAGGCTTCATTGCTATTCTGGAAAAGCCTTCTATAAACCTGTAAATGTTATTATAGATATTACCAATAAATGCAACTTAAGATGCAGACACTGTTCCGTATGGTCGGATTCTCAGAAGACAACATTTATGTCGGCGCATCAGGTTAAGAAGTTACTGTCTGATTTAGAGGATTGGCTTGGCACTTTTAAGTTCGGTTTTTGCGGAGGTGAACCTCTTTTAAGAAATGACCTCATTGAAATAATTCAATTTGCCTGCCGGAAAGGAATCATTACCGGTGTAATTAGTAATGGAGTTCTTTTGGATGAAAAATGGGCAGAACAGTTATTGTCTTCTGGGATATCTAGTGTGACTATATCTCTGGATGGGTTTACTCCACAAACCCATGACTTTGTGAGAGGTGCTCCGGGAACATTTGCTAAAACAACTGCTGCGGTTAAGCATCTTAAAGATCTCAGGAAAAAGTATAATTCAAAAACAAGGATTACTATCAACACCGTTATTCTGGAATCTAATTTGGATGAATTAGTGGATATATTAAATTGGGTGGAAACAAACGGTTTAGATGATATTTGGTTCGCTCCTCTGGGACAAAATTTTGGTGCCTCGGTGGGTAATGCAGATTGGTCTAAAGAAAATGATTTATGGGTAAAACGGTTAGACAAACTGGATCAAGTCTTAGACGAACTGATCCGACGAAAAAAAAATGGGAGCCCGATTAACAATACTATTTCCCATTTAAATTCCTTAAGACATTATTTCAGGCCCGACTGTTCAGTAAAGCCACCAACGTGTGAGGCGGGTATTACTACTATAGGTATATCAGCAAACGGAGATATGGTCCTGTGTCCGTATATGGAGGCTCTCGGCAATGTTATGAATTCTGACTTAAAGGAGATTTGGAATTCTGATAAGGCTGTAAGAATTAGGAATCAAATAAAAACCTGCGAAAAAGCTTGTTATGTAAGGTACGGTTTCTATCAAAAGCCCTTGATTGAGCAAATCAGAAGATTCTCCAGAATGATAAAGGAATCGAGAACATGAAGATTTTGTTTATTTATCCGGATTTCGTAAGCACTGGAAAAGACCGGCATGGTATGTATAACCATGGAATCGGCCTGTTATCTGCCGTTCTAAAAAAAGAAGGACACGAAGTTGCTCTACTTCATATAATCAAGCCAATAACAAAAAATAAATTTACTGACCACCTTAATAGACAACAACCTGATATCGTTGCTTTTTCGGCCACTACTAATCTCTATAAGTATGTTAAGGACTGGAGCAAGTGGACAAAAGAACATTCTGAAGCAATAGTCATATGTGGTGGAATACATCCGACTTTGGTTCCGGAAGAAGTCATAAAAGAAAAATCCATTGATGCCGTTTGCATTAGAGAAGGGGAATACTCTTTGGCTGAATTTTGCAAATACATTGATAACAATATCGATAATAAGCATATCAACGGGATTTGGTTAAAGGAGGACGGGAAAATTTATAAAGGGGAACCCAGACCACTTTCTAATCTGGACGAGTTGCCTTTCCCGGACAAGAGCATCTTCGATTATAGAAATCTGACTTTAGGAAGCGAGGGTTGTGGAATATTTATGGCCTCAAAAGGATGCCCTTATAATTGCACATATTGCTGCAATGAAACCCTTAGGAAAAGTACGAACACTTCTGGGCAGCCTTATGTAAGATTCAAAAGCGTTGACTATATCATCGCAGAAATCGAGGATGAATTAACAAAATATCCCTTTATCAATGTCATAGGTTTTGACGATGATATTTTGCCCTTAAAAATCGACTGGTTTGAAGAATTCGTAAAGCAGTACAAAAGAAATATTCACCTTCCTATGGCATGTAACCTCAGACCTAATCTTGCGACAAAAGAAAGGTTTAAACTGTTAAAAGAAGCTGGTTGTATTCAGATTGCTATGGGAATAGAAGCTGGAAATGACTTTATTAGAAACACGATTCTTAAACGCAATCTCTCACTAGAACAGATTATTAACGCCTACAGTTTATGTGAAGAAGCAGGGATAAAAATGTTTGCATATAATATGATAGGCTTGCCTTTTGAAAATGTTTCTACAATGCTGGAAACAATTAAGCTAAATGCACAAGTGAAGATCGATATGTGCCAGGCCAGCATTTTCTATCCTTATCCTAAAACCGAACTTTATGAATTATGCAGGAGAGAAAATCTAATTACTAATCGTTACGGTAAGTTCAGGAATTTTTTTACAGATACCCCTCTTAATTTTACTTTAATTGAAAGATGCCAGATACGTTTTATACAAAGGTATTTCAGAGTCCTGGTGATAGTGTATTGTTTTATATTCTCATTACCTGAGAAGACCTCAAAAGTGTGTGTAAAAATTTATGATTCTTTTCTTTCCTCCAGGATTACAGCAGTATTAATTTGCCCTGTTTTATTAATAATCCACCAAGCTATAATGAGTACTAAAATGACCAACAAGGCCGGTAGGTGGATTCTAAGAAACATATTGGAAAATCCTAATCAATCACGTAAATTAAAAAAATCCTCAAACCTCAAAAAAACAGAATGAAAACTGTTTTTGTCTTTCGGATATGCTCTCTTAAACATTTTTCTCGAAACGTTATTAAGACTACAGAAGACACACTTTCAAATCATTATTACATTTCAATGTATTAAAACCCGTTGAAATGTGCTTGTCGATGAGCTAAATACATCAAGTGTGAAAATAATTGCATGAAACATAGTTAATTTTAGAGAGATCCTAAATCATACTTATCTTTGGAAGAAATATATTAAGAACGTTTATTGTCATTAAGACCTTAGAACACACAAAAATAGAGAGAGTCGTTTTTTAATGAAATACAGTCGAGTATTATTAGTAAGAACTTCTGTTCAGTTTTTCGGTTCTTATTTGCCGGTAGGACTGGGCATTCTGAGTGAAATCTTAAAGGATAAAGCTGTTGACCATGAGGTCATGGATATGAATATAGGAAATAAAGTTGATGATCTCATTTCAAAAATTTCCATATTCAAGCCGGACCTGATAGGAATTAGTTTATTATCGGTGGCTTACAAAGAAGCCTACGATTTGCTCAGAAAGATTAAAAAGATTTTTCCTGACGTTGACATTGTTGTCGGAGGTCCCCATATTTCGATATTTAAAGAAAGTGTCCTTAAACAATGTGAGTCTATAGATTTTGGTGTAATTGGGGAGGGAGAGGAAGTTCTTGTAGAATTATGCAGTGATAAAAAATTAAAAGATATAAAAGGCCTATTTTATCGTAATGGCAATGAAATAGTTTTCTCTGGAGACAGAAAGCTTATTACTAATCTTGACAGTTTCCCTTTTCCGAAATATGAAAAGTTTGAAATAAATAAATACGAAAAAATTATCCCTGTTTATTCATCAAGAGGTTGTCCATATAGATGCACTTTTTGCTCCGTTCATCAGGTTATAGGAAGAGGATTCAGAGCCCAAACGGCCGAATATGTACTCAATGAACTAAAATACTGGTACTTTCAGGGATATCGGCACATATATTTCTTCGATGATGATTTTTCTCAAGACCTTGAAAGGATTTTCAGGTTATGCAAATTAATCAAAAAAGAAAAGATCAATGATTTAAGGATGTCTTGTGCTGATGTTAGGGCCGATAAGCTTAATAAGGATTTATTGAAAGCCATGTGGGAAGTCGGTTTCAGGGAAGTAGATCTTGGTGTGGAAGGGGGCAATAATAAAATATTAAGATCTATAAAGAAAGGTGAGACCATTGAGAGAATAGAAGAAACTATTAGAGACGCATGTGACTTGGGTTTTAATGTTCAATTATTTTTTCAAATTGGTTTTCCGGGCCAAACTGTTTCAGATATCGAAGATGCCGTTGAGCTTGCGCTTAAATATCCCATTAAAAGGGCGCATTTCTTTAATACTGTTCCAACACCTAACACAGAATTATATAAATGGATTTTACAGAATAGTCGTTTATTAGAGAAGCCGGAAGAGTACATGAATGGAGCATATCATACGGTGAATAAGCCCCTTTTTGAGACAGATGAGCTATCTTTAGAGGATAGAAAAAAAATGTTGGATTATACAAGTAAAATCTCAATCCTGACTTTGAAAAACTACTATTCACGAAAACTGAAAAAATATGGATTGTTAGGAAAATTAATAGTCATAATAGGTTTTAATAAAGCTTTTATAAAATTAAGAGAAAATACCAAACTCTGGAACACAATCTCTTCAGTCCCAAAACGTCTTTTGAAAGCATAGTGGTAAATTATAATGAAAATTCTTTTTGTTTACCCGGACATACTTCCTTATCTTCCTTTTTGGAAAGGCTATTATTATGAAGGCATAGGATCTTTATCTTCGTATCTAAAGCAACATGGGCATAACACATCCCTAATCCATATTACTAAACCTATCAGCAAAGAAAACTTAATTAACACAGTTACTAATGAAGCCCCTGATCTCATTGGATTTTCCTCTACGTCACATGCCTTCCCTATTGTAAAAAAACTCGCACGTTGGATTAAAGAAGAGAAAATACCTGCGCCTGTTGTTTGTGGCGGGGTACATCCTACCATATCTCCCGATGAGGCCATAAATACAGAAGGCATCGATATGATTTGTAGAGGAGAAGGGGAAGAAACTCTGCATGAACTATGTAATAAATTAGCAAAAGGCAAGGACATCAGAAAAATTCAAAATATCTGGTATAAAGATAATGATGTAATTTTCAAAAATCCGCTAAGGCCGCCTTGTCAGGATTTGAGTGAGCTTCCTTTTCCTGATAGAAATATTTTCGAGTATAAAGATCTATTTCACGAAAGATTAGGTGAAGCATCGGTTATGATTTCAAGGGGCTGCCCTTATCAATGTAGTTATTGTTGTAATCATGTCCTGAATGGGCTTTATGGCCAAAATAATAAACGAGTCAGATTCAGGAGCGTAAATAATGCAATTGGCGAGATTAAACAAATACTGAATGATTTTTCTTTCATAAAGGCTATACACTTCGACGATGACATACTCTTCTTGGATAAGAAATGGGGTACTGATTTCATGTTAAAGTATAAAGAAGAAGTAGGAGTGCCATTTCGCTGTAATATGAGACCTAATTTGTTGGATAAAGATAAAGTGGAACTTATGAAAAAAGCCGGATGTTTCCAGGTCGTAATCGGGCTTGAAAGTGGCAATGATTATATAAGAAACAAGATTCTAAAGCGAAATTTAAGCAACGACCAAATAGTAAACGCTTTACAACTACTAAATGACGCAAAAATTCATACCAAATCTTTCAATATGGTAGGAATCCCATTTGAGGATACAAGCACGATTCTGGACACAATAAAGTTGAACGCAAAAATGCATGTCGATGAAATTCAAGCTACAATTTTTCAGCCTTATCAGGGAACAACGTTGTATAATTTATGTTTAGAAAAGGGATTATTGACAAATAAGGAATTAGCCGAGGATTTCTTTTCGCCATCTCCGGTGTTGTTGGACACTGTTACCCCTGAACATGTCTTGATGTTTAGAGATTATTTCAAAATTTTCGTAAGAATGTATCAAATACTATACTTGTTTCCAAACATCTTATCTCGCGTCCTAATAAATTCTACGGATAAAGTTTTATCGCTTAAATATACTCCCAAAGTATTAAATAAAATCTTCCCAAGCATAAATTCAATATATAGATTAATCCAGTACAAAACCTAGATGACAATAGAATAATTGTTTCATTTACAAAAAAGCCTCAGGAATATCATCCATGGATAAGATAAATGTCATGCATATTACGAATAATATTGGCTATGCGTCAAGTGTAGAACGTTTAATCTTGACTTTGACAGAAAAGATAGAAAAGCCCAGGTTCAGCATAAGTATTGTGTCCTTGACCGAGCCTGAGCGCGTATCAAAAACTTTTTTAAATAGTGCGAGAGCTCTGGGAGCGCCCACGAACCTCATACCATGGAAAAGGTCTAAGCCTTTTGCTACTTCGATTTTAAAGTTGACTAAACTAATAAAAAAATATGAAATAGATATAGTGCATACACACGAAGTGAGAACAAACCTTGTTGGCCTGATAGCAGCCAGGTTAACTGGTGTCAAGATGGTTGCCTCCATCCATGGGTGGGTTATGAACACAGTTCCATTTTTATGGAAACTCTATCAACATTTTGACAGACGAGTTATTAGATGCTGTGACCATATCATTGTTGGCTCAAATTTCCTAAGAAACGAAATAATTAAAATGGGCATTCCTTCTCAGAAAGTAACCACTATTCACAATGCCATAGATACTACAAGTTTAGACTTATCTGCTTCTTCAATGAACTTCAAGAAAAAATATAATCTTAATCCAAAGGATACACTAATTGGTACTGTAGGAAGGATCAGCAGGGAAAAGGGGCATAAATATTTACTGGAAGCCGCAAAGATTGTGATCCAGCAGCATCCTGATGTAAAGTTTTTAATCGTGGGAGAGGGAGAGATAAGGGCTGAACTGGAAATATATGCTAAATCGCTGGGTATATTTGATAATGTCATTTTTACCGGATATTATAAGAACCTGTCCGAGGCACTCGCTGTTATGGATCTTTTTGTTATACCTTCTCTTACAGAAAGTCTGCCCCTGGCTGTCCTGGAGGCTATGGCCGCAGGCAAGCCTGTTATTAGCACAAATGTTGGCGGCATACCGGAAATCATAATTCATGGAGAAACGGGACTTCTTGTAAGACCACAGAATGGAATGGAACTGGCTAATTCAATTATTACTATGTTAAACAATAATGATCTTCTTTTCAAAATGGCAAAGAAAGGCAAGGAGCTTGTGAATACTGAATTTTCTATTCATAATTTCATAGAACAAACAGAAAACCTTTATTCTAATATAATCCGCAATCATACATGATTGTAATATGCCACCATCTCATTATGAACAGAGATGCTGATAAATACTTAATTTAAAAATTAGCCTTCTTGTATATTTTATATTCTTGAGCATATTTATTACCAGAATTCCAATCTGACCTTTGAAATACTTATACTGACAGGCAAGATACTATATGAAAATTGGAATTTGTGCTGAAATGATAGGAACCACACACGGTGGGCCTGAAAGCTATATCTTTAACCTTGTCAAAGCGTTAATGGAATTAGACCAAGAGAATGCATATAATTTGTATGTTGTCAGAAAAGATGTGCTTAACAATATAAATGTCCCCTCCAATTTCCGCGTTTCCCCCATCGGCCTTTATAACTCATGGATCCGAAATTTAATCATTATGCCGTTCATATCTTTAACGGATCCGGTAGATATCTTGCATGTGCAAAATGTTGTTCATCCGTGTTATAGAGGAAAACTCGTCGCTTCCATCCATGATCTCTCCTTTGAGATTTTCCATGATACCTTTACAAAAGGTATGCAGTTTAGATTGTCAAAATTGGTTAGACGAACCGCCCGCAAAGCAGATGCAGTATTAACCGGATCTCAAAATACAAAAAAAGACCTAATAAATTTTTATGGAATTCGCCCTGAAAAAATCGAAGTAATTCCTTATGCACATGACCGGATATATAGACCTGTAAAAGATCATGAAATATTCGATACTATAAAAAGGAAATACGGGCTCCCCGAAAAGTTCATACTTTATGTGGGAGCTCTACAGCCCAGAAAAAATATAACCGGTCTGATAAAGGCATGGAATATATTAAGAAGAAAATACGGTTTAGAGATAAAACTGGTTATTACCGGCAAACAAGCCTGGTTATGTTCTGAGATAATGAAAGCCGTAACAAATATTGAATATTCGCAAGAGATCATTTACACAGGCTATATCCCAAAAGAGGAATTACCTTTCGTCTTTAATGCTGCTGATTTATTTGTTTTTCCTTCTTTTTACGAGGGATTTGGACTTGTTGTTTTGGAAGCGATGGCTTGCGGAACTCCTGTCATTACAGCTGACAACTCTTCTTTACCCGAAGTGGTTGGTGATGCTGGAATATTAATTGATCCCAATAACTGTGAAGAAATTGCCGAGGCAATGCATAATGTACTAACAAACCCGGAACTCAAAGAAAGTATGATTACAAAAGGACTTAAAAGGAGTGAAAGTTTTTCCTGGAAATATACTGCTGAAAAAACCATGAATGTATATCATAAAATTGGAAAAAGTTCGTAATTATCCCGGATTACTGGTGCTGGTGATTTTATTTGATCCCATCTTGTCGAGTATTGTGTGGAACATGGTCATAGTATAAAAGCCTTTGTTCATTATAATTGTTGCAATCTCAATGAGATTTTGATATTTTGGGCCTTCAAGTATGCAGGGGAGTTTCTGTGAAGTGTAAATGGGACAATTCCGGCCTTGTTATCATTGTAAGAACATATGTTAGCTGGTTTTTAAGACAGGTCGTAATTGATCGTCCAAAAGGTGAAACGTTTCCTTCCTTATTATGAGATTTAATTATGTTGTGGCAGGATAAGACAATTCTGGTTACGGGCGCTGCCGGATTCATTGGAAGTCATTTAGTGGAATTGCTGCTAAAATATGGTTCTAAGGTAAAAGCGTTTGTTCACTATAACAGTCGAAGCGACATTGGAAACTTGCGCTTTCTCCCTAAAGAAGCATTTGATCGAATTGAGGTGATTTTTGGTGATGTACGGGACAGTGGCAGTGTTGATCGAGCTGTCAGTGGGTGTGAATGCGTATTTCATCTGGCTGCTTTAATAGGGATACCCTACAGTTATCTTGCTCCTCGGAGTTATGTCGATACGAATGTTAATGGGTCCCTAAATGTCCTTGAGGCAGTTCATCGGCAAAGAATCCCGCGTATGATACACACCTCTACGAGTGAGGTGTATGGGACTGCGCAATATGAACCTATAGATGAGAATCATCCCCTCCAGGGTCAGTCACCATATAGTGCCAGTAAGATCGGCGCAGATATGCTGGTCGAGAGCTACTATCGAAGCTTTGGCCTGGCCGCCACCATTCTTCGACCATTCAATACCTATGGGCCAAGGCAGTCAGCAAGGGCAGTTATTCCAACCATAATTAGTCAATTGCTGTCAGGTAAGGAGTTTGTCAGGCTCGGCTCGCTGGAACCCGAACGGGATCTCACGTTTGTCGAGGATACTGCAAGGGCGTTTGTTGCTGCTGCGGAATCAGAGGAAATGCTGGGAAAAACTGTTCACATTGGTAATGGAAAGTCGATAAGCATAGGTAAACTTGCAGAGATGTTGGTGGAGATGATAAATCCGAATGCCCAGATTGTTTGCGATGAAAAGCGAGTGCGTCCTTTGAAAAGTGAAGTTATGAAGCTCATTTGTGATTATTCTAAGGCCGAATCTGATATGGAGTGGAAGCCTACGGTCTCACTGACCGAGGGTCTTGGGCGGACAATTGAATTTGTCAGGCAACAAACGGACCATTATAACACGGACAACTATGCAGTTTAATGGTTTTGTGCTGTGAGCTATCTGAGAACGGGAGAATAATATGCGTGCTGTAATATTGGCTGGTGGCAAAGGAACGCGTTTATTACCTTACACAACAACAATCCCCAAGCCCTTAGTACCGGTGGGAGATATGGCTATTATGGAAATAGTTGTTCATCAGTTGAGTCGCTGTGGTTTCAATCATATAACGGTGGCTGTGAATCATCAAGCGCAACTGATTAGGGCCTATTTCGAAGATGGCAAACGGTGGGGTATTACAATAGATTATTCTATGGAAGATAAACCACTTGGCACAATGGGTCCTCTCAGGTTGATTGATGACTTGCCCGAGCATTTCCTCGTCATGAACGGTGATGTTCTGACGGATATCAATTATGCTGATTTTTATCAATCGCATATAGATAGCGGGTCAATTGGTACAGTTGCTATATATAAACGTGATGTAAAAATTGACTTTGGTGTTCTTGGTTTTGGCGGTGAGAAGAATCTAATCTCGGAGTTTGTTGAAAAACCTGTAGAACATTTTTGTGTTAGTATGGGTGTTTATGCGTTTTCAAGGGAGATAATGAAGTACATCCCCGAAGCGAAGCCCTTTGGTTTTGATGACCTGATGCTCAAGCTCATTGCAGAAAAACAAGATATTCGGGCTCATCCATTTACTGGATACTGGCTTGATATCGGTCGTCCTGAAGATTACGATAGAGCAAACAATGAATTTGAAGAGATCATAGATCGGCTTTTACCGCCAAAGCCCAAGTCAAAGTAATTGCCAAGAAAAAAATGACAGAAAATCGTCTATTAGTGACAGGTGCAACCGGTTTTGTGGGCAGTTGGACCCTGCGGCATTGGCGTACAGTCCATCCTGAAGTTGAAGTATGGGCTACCAGCAATCAATCCGCAAGTATCGCTGAATTATCATACAAATTTTCGGTATTTGACTTACGTGATGGTAATGCTGTTCGAGAATTTGTTCGTGCATGTAATCCCACACAAGTAATTCATTTGGCGGGCCTTGTGGCCGATGCGTCACTTGCTGAACATCTTGCAGTAAATGTCATTGGTACCGAGAATCTTTATCACGCCTTAGCAGATATGGACGATTCCCAGGAAATACGAATTGTCCAGGCAGGGACGGCAGCAATTTACGGCCAAGTTTGGCCAGGGGAACTGCCGATATCTGAAAAGAATCCATTTCGGCCTCTGACGGCATACGCGATGAGCAAGATGGCTCAAGACTACCTGGCTGACATGTTATGGCGTACTCGAGGTTTAGGTATCATTCGGGCACGAATATTCAATCTATTTGGGCCAGGTCAGCCCGGGCATATAGTGCCGGCTACTTTCATTAGACAACTTAAGGCAATAAATGAAGGTGATTTACTGAAGGTGGGCAATCTTGCAACTCGCCGGGACTTTGTGGATGTTCGGGATGTGGTGTTGGCTTTTGATAGACTACTGACTGATGGTCGGCCTGGTGAGGCATACAATATCGCCTCTGGGAAAAGCATTGCTATTCGGGATATCCTGAACGATCTGATAAGTATGTCACGCCTTAACGATATATCTATAAAGCCGGAGTACGAGAGGATACGAAAAAACGATGTGCCTGATGTTTTTGGAGATATTACTGCGATTGCTGAGACTGTCGGTTGGCAACCGCAGATTTCCTTGAAGGAATCTTTGGATGCCATGTGGAAGGAAGATTTCAGCGATCATACAAGTGTCAACTTAGGTTAATGATGAGAAATTATATTATGGTCTTTTGATTGAGAGGCGTAATTTACTCTGTTTTTGGATACAATTTTATCATGAGAGGAAGTAGTTTTAGAAGCTATTAATGGGTAATCATTTAAAAGAATATTTTAGATCTAAGGGAACAAAAGATATTTTAGTTGTATCCAGCGGCAAAATAGTTGCATCTGGACTTGGATTCTTTGCAAGCATTATATTAGCCAGGGAATTAGGGCCCGAGGACTTCGGTTTGTTTTCACTTTCATTGGCAATGATGATAGTAATTTCCGGAATTACAGGTGGAAGCATAGACCAGGCTACTGTAAAATTCTCTTCCTTTTATCTTAATAGAGATAAGAAAAAGGCTGAATTAATTTTTCACACAACCTTTAAGATAAAGATAATAATAGGTTTATTTTTGCTACTCGCAGGCTTACTTATAAGTAAGCCCATATCACGGATTATTTTTACGGAAGCAGGATTAGAAAAACTTGTAACTCTTTCTTTTATCGGGGCCATTGGTATCATCTTTATGGGTTATGTGCTTGCATTCTTGCAGTCGCATCAGACATTTGGTAAGCACATCCTCTTGGAAGTATTAAACAACTTCATGAAGCTTGGCATTATCGGAGTCATGCTGCTCATAAATGTCCTTAATCCTATAAATTCAATGGTCGTATTCGTTGTGGCTCCTTTTTTGACTTTCCTTGTGGGCTTAACAATTATTCCAAAGACTTTCCTTAAAACCAGCAATTCACATGAAAGTTTATTACCCGAGATAATCCATTTCAGTAAGTGGATAGTGCTTTCTTACATAATTTTCGCGATGTACAGACGTATGGATATTTTTTTGCTAAACTACTTAGGGGAGTTCCAGGCAGTTGGTATATATTCGGCGGCATTTATTATGGCATCCATGCTGGACCTGGTGGCAGTGTCATTGTTTGTTGTGGTTTTTCCCAAAGTAAACAGGTTTATAACGAGGAATGAATATGTGAACTTCTTAACAAAGTTCTTAACATATGCCATACCATTATATATCCTCACCTGTGTTGTTTTCTTGTGCATGTCGAAATTCCTCGTTATTAAGTTCTATACTGCCGACTTCGCCGATTCTGTGTCCATACTGAGGATACTTGTGCCTGGTTATGCCGTCTATATGATAGCACTACCTCTCAGTGCGATTATCCTCGCAAGGAATAAACCTCAGTTAATAGTGTTAATCGATTTTATTACTCTTTTGGTTATGTTTATTGGAAGCATATCACTTATACCTTTATACGGAGCAAAAGGTGCCGCCGTTGCGGCCCTTATCTCAAATTTGATATTTCTGATACTCATCATAAGCTGGATCATTAAAGAAGTAAGGAACATTCCTTCTGTGGAAAGTGCTCCTGTTATGGCTGGTAACTAACTTCTGAAAATGCTCAACATTTTTCTACAAAAGTATCACATGCAAGATTAAGGTTTACGTTCATCATAAATAAGATTATGAAGGCTATCATTACAGGAACGCTTAAAAGGATATTATATATTGGGGGGTTTTGTGCCTTAACAAAACAAATAAGAATATTATTTTATCATTCGGTAGATAATAGCGGCTCTCCTTTATCGACTTCCATAGAAACATTTGAAAAACAAATGTCTTACTTAAAAAAAAAGGGATACCGTACGATATCATTATCTCATTACATTAACAATATATATCAAAAACATACTCAACACAAAAAATTAGTACTTATTACTTTTGATGATGGTTTTAAAAGTACCTATCTTCATGCATTTCCTGTATTGAAAAAATATGGTTTCTTAGCCACCGTCTTTTTGACTACTGATTATATCAATGGATTGGCTGGCTGGATAAAAAGAGACATAAATTTAATAGAGGATAGAATATTCAATTCATCAATAAGTAAAAAGGAGCTCCAGGAGATTACGAAAGCTTCTGATTTTCCCCTGATGACATGGGAAGAAATAAAGGAGATGGACGACTACGGAATGGAATTTGGTTCACACACGTCGAGCCATATCTGGTTGGGAAAAACCACAACAGAGGAAATATTGGAGGATATCAAGAGATCTAAGGCTATAATCGAGGAAAAGCTTAACAAGCCCGCAGATTTTTTTTCCTACCCTTACAGTGACTATAAGCCTGAGACTAAGGAGATTGTCAAGGATCTCGGTTTCAGGGCGGCATGCGGAGGGGATCCGAGAGCGGACAGATCAGCCAATGACCTCTTCGGGCTAAAGAGAACGGGCCCTTTTCCTGCAGAGAATTTTTTTGAATTCAAATTCATCTTTTCAGCCGCCTTTGACTGGTACATCGGCCTGGTAGTAAGGCTTAAAGGTATGTAGTGTAAGTGGCTGACTGTACATCTGGCCAAACACAGGTTAAAATATGCTCTTAAATCTATAGAAACTGTATTATATTATGATAAACAATTCCAAGTCTTACATCGATCTTTCTATTATTATTGTCAACTATAATACAAAGAAAAAATTAGATGAATGTCTTTATTCTCTATATAATAATATCAGCAATATTTCCTTTGAAGTCATCGTCTCAGATAATCATTCCTTGGACGACAGCATAAATATGCTCGAAAAGAATTACCCTGAAGTAAGCTTGATTAAAAATGAAAGAAATCTGGGTTTTGCTAAGGCTAATAATAAAGCACTGTCTATTGTAAAGGGTAAGTACATCCTTTTGCTAAACAGCGATACAATAGTTCCAAAATTATCAATCAGTAATATGATTGACTTCCTGCGAAATCACAAAGAAGTTGGGGCTGTCGGAGCAAAGATGCTATATCCCGATCATACCACTCAAAGAACTGCCAGAAGGTTTCCCAATCCAATGGCATTTTTCTTTGGTAGAAAGTCAATATTAACATTATTAATGCCGGAAAACAGATTCTCCAAAAGATACATGATGTATGACCGGGAACAACAGGAAGAACCTTATGAAGTGGACTGGGTATCCGGGGCGGGATTAATGATAAAAAAAGAAGTCGTACAGCAAGTCGGCCTTTTAGATGAAAGATTTTTTATATATTGGGAGGACGCAGACTGGTGTTTTAGAATAAAACAGAAGGGATGGAAGATCTTCTGTATCCCGACCGCTCCAATAATCCATCACGAAGGCGGTAGCAGCAATAATTGTAAGTTAAAACTAATCATGCACTTTCACAAAAGCGTTTTTTTATTTTATCGTAAGCATTACATAAAATCCAATCTTAATCCGATGTGTGCTATAGCTGCTGTGGGTTTAAGCTTTAGGGCATTAATCCTGTGCATAATCAGTATCTTAGGCACTTCTATGAAAAGACTGGCTGGGCAAAACAACGGAAAGCTAAAATGAAGATTGGTATAGTTGACCGGTAATACCAAGTCTGATTATTAATTGCGCTGAGCATATTCAATAAAGCAAACTGATTTGACTATTTCCTTATCAAAAGAGCAGCTTTTTGCCGTGCATCAACCGCAGCAAGGCGAAGGGCATTATAATCGGCATAAATTCTATTGGCCCAATGGCATTGAACTCTTATAAAATAATCTCATGAAAAAATTATTAAATATATTGGCCTGCCCTGTTTGCAAACAACCCGTGGAACTCAACAAAGAACACAGCAAATTACTTTGCACCTCATGCCATCAGCAATATAAGATAAAAGATAATGTGCCCAGGATGCTGGATGAGGAAAGTGAAAAAGAAATAAAGGATTATATAAATTCATCAGATGGGCAGAATATGGTGAAAGAGTATGACAAAAAAGGACTTTTTCTGAAATTATACAAGACTGCGGTTAAGATAACGGGGGGCAGCAATTTCCACACACCTGTCAAAAAAAGACTTCAAAGCATTATTGATTCAACCGGAGAAAACGGCTTTGTGCTGGAAATCGGATCAGGCAACCACAGACTGGATGAAAAGGTTATCAACTTTGATATATGTCATTTTAAAAACGTAGATGTTGTAGGCAATGGATCCAAACTTCCTTTTCAGAATGAGTCAATTCATGCTATAATGCTTCTTGCCGTTCTGGAACACACTCGACAGCCTCAAAAAGTTATTGATGAGTGCTACAGAGTTTTAAAGAAAGATGGAATTATCTATGCAGAAGTCCCTTTTGTATTTAGGTATCATTCTTATCCAACAGATTTTTGGAGATTTTCACTACAGGGGGTAGATGAGCTGTTTCATAAATTCAGTAAACAGGACGTTGGTGTATGTGTCGGCCCAAGCTCTGGCCTCTTGACATTCCTAACACATTATGCAACTCTATTCTCCTTTTCCAATAATTTCTTTATCAATCGCTTAATAAAAGGTTTGACATTTTGTTTTCTGTTTCCATTAAAATATCTGGACTTATTATTAGTTAAGAACCAGAGAGCTCATGAATTAGCTGCCGGCATCTATTTTATGGGTGAAAAGAAATGATATCTTTTTTAAAGCATTCAATGATAGGGTATTGTCTGCCCACCTTTTGCCAAACAGACAACGTAGATCGAAAGCAGATTCTGTTTTATGAAAGAGGTAAAATTCTATGAAAAAAAGAGCATTGATTACAGGTATTACCGGCCAGGATGGTTCCTACCTGGCCGAATTCTTGCTTACACAGGGCTACGAGGTGCATGGCATTATTCGGAGAGTAGCGCTTGAGGACCCTGAGCATAGGTTAATGCGAATACAGCACCTCCAAGGTAAGGTTCAATTACATGCTGCTTCACTAGAAAGTCACCCGAGCATATTCAAAGTAATAAGTACGGTAAAACCACATGAATGCTACCACCTTGCAGCACAAAGCTTTGTGGCTTATTCTTTCGAGGACGAGTTTTCAACTTTGAACACCAATATCAATGGAACTCACTATGTCTTGTCAAGTATCAAAGAATGTGCGCCAAAATGCCGATTTTACTTTGCAGCTTCCAGCGAAATGTTTGGCAACACAGACATGGTACCACAAAATGAAACCTCCCGACTTCAACCCAGGTCGGCTTACGGAATTTCTAAAGTGGCGGGCTATCATCTCACCAGGAACTACCGTGAGGCCTATGGTATAAAAGCCTGGTGTGGAATGCTTTACAACCACGAGTCGCCAAGGAGAGGGCATGAATTCGTTACACGGAAAATTAGCATGCATGCTGCGAAAATAAAGCTGGGATTGACCAATGAAATTTATTTAGGAAACCTTGATGCAAAAAGAGACTGGGGACATGCCAGGGAATATGTCAAGGCAATGTGGCTCATGCTCCAGCAAGATAGACCTTCAGACTATGTGATTGCAACTGGACAATCGCATTCCGTGAAGGACTTTTTGAATACTGCATTTTCGCACGTGGGCCTTAACTATCGCGATTATATTAAAAGTAACCCAGAGCTTATCAGGCCAGCAGATATACAAATCCTTGTTGGTGATAGTAGCAAAGCAAAGCGTGAGCTCGACTGGAAGTATAACGTTTCATTTACAGAGCTTGTCCAGGAAATGGTTGATGCGGACCTGGAATTAATAAAAGAAACGTTAAAGAGCAAAAATCACTAAAAAAGGAGCCGCTCAAATAGGTGGCTGACTGAATTATAAATAATAGCATCTTCTATCACGCTGCCAACATACACATCCGAAACAGCACGTTCGATGATATTTTATGTTCTTTTGCCTTTTATGATTCATTGGCATAGCGCATGATTCGAAGCGTCATGTTCCTGTTTCAACTTAATCTGAAAAATGCACATCAGCAAAATCCATAAAACGCTGCCAGTCATACTCTGTAAGGTTATGACCGCCTGAACGAACGTGATAACCGATGGTACCTTTTTGAACAGGCTGGTCAAGACCCGGCATCTCGCGGACACCCAATCCCTTCAGACCCAGCAAACGATAAACACCGCTGGCATATCTGCACGCTAAGAACTCACCCCGCGGGTCGGCCCACAAGTCCCCGTCAGCACTGGTTACATAAACAGGACGCGGTGCCATTAGTGCAATAAGCATATGCTGGTCAACCGGCAGCTCGTCTTCTTTTCCATTGTATTGTTTGAAATTCTCGCAGAACCAGTGCGGAAAGCTTGTATTAATACGCCCGACGGTTTCGCCGTAAGCCCGGCGGCTCAGTGCCGCCCCGCCGCAGCCGGAATTATTTGAAATCACAAAGGCAAAACGCTCATCCCTCGCTCCAGCCCAAAGGGCCGTCTTGCCCAAACGCGAATGGCCCAATACAGCAACACGCTTATTATCGATATTATCGTCGCTCTCAAAGTAATCCATAGCACGGCTCAAACCCCACGCCCAGGCGCCAATTGAACCCCATGCGTCGGGTGCACGCTTACCGTCGATTAGTTTATCAAAAACAGGATGTACTCCATTCTTAAAACCATCGTGAAAATCCGGGTCGATATCACCATAATAAATTGTTGCCAGGCCGTATCCCCTCTTTAGAATCTCTTCGACATTAAATCTCGAACTGCTGCGGCCTCGGGACTTCTCATCTGCGCGGTTCTTTACTACTCCTTCGCCTCCGGAGCGCATCCACCTTTCAGAAAGTTTGATGGCAGGATCGGAATGTATGGTATGATTGCCCCCAAAGTTCAAGACAACAAAGACCGGAACAGGCTTTGCGGAGGCATTCGGCAGATAGATAAGGATGTCCATTGTTGGTTCATCTTTTTTACCGGTAAAGTTCACAGTTACCTGCTTGCGAGTAGCCAAACCATCCAGTGCTTTTTTCTCAAGGTCAAAGACCTCGAATGACATATTCTCCGGCCGAGCTATCGGCGCACGACCATAGACATATTTCCGAAAGAGTTCGAGTATCTCAGGACGGCGTTTCGTACGCCAGGTTTGTGCGTCGGTTACTTTGGCGCCATCGGTGAGCACTAATGGATTGGGCAAAGTGTATTTCGGAACTCTTTGCTCGGAATAGTTCGTCTCGGAGCGTCCCTTTGTAAGCTTCTCAACTAAATCAGGCGAAGCCTTCCAGTTCTTATTCGCTTCGTTACCGAAAGCATAGTTATCATTTGTAAAACAAAAAATAGCCAAAACAAACAAATACATTACAAGTAATTTTCTGCTGAACATATTAAAACCTCCAAGTTCTTATTTTGATTTATGAATTGTAATAAATCATATTGCTGCCGGTCAACAAAAAAAACAAAAGTGTATAGGGATTTTGGTCGAACCAATATTCTAATGAGCGAACGAAAGGGATTTAAATAGTTGAAGTTTCAACGCAAACTTAGTAGCATAGCATATAGGAAGGTTTAGGGATGTTGCGAAGCAGTGGATTATGAAAATTCCGGGCTCAATAACAAGTATATATTTCTAAAACAAAAAGGATTCTTTAATGTTATTTGTATGGTTTATTTACGGTCTGGCTTTTTTCGTACTTGGACTGGTGATTCTTGTTTATCCCAAAAAGCCAAGCGTATTCAAGCTAGCCGATGATATATGGTTAATCGCAGGCTTCGGCATTGTACACGGCATAAATGAATGGCTTGACATGTTCCTCGCTATTGGAAAGCCATTTCCTCCGGATATCCTTAAAATAATCCGCCTTGCCACCCTTGTAGGTTCATTTCTTTTTCTGCTTCGATTCGGCACGAAAGTCATTTCTGAAAAAATTAAACACCGCTTCATTCAAGTTCTTCCTGTCGTTTTGCTCGCTATCTGGGTAATAATTATAATTATATGCAAACCACGGCTGTTAATGGGAGATATCTTCGGACGCTACCTGCTTTGTGTACCCGGTACGCTTCTAACGGCACTCGGGCTTTTCCTGCAAATCCCTCAATTTAAAGAGGCAAAATTACCGGCTGCTACAAGAAACCTGCGATTGGCCGCAATAGTATTTATTTTTTATATGGTCTTTGCCGGATTGTTTGTAAAAGAAGCTTCGTTCTTCCCTGCAAGTTTTCTAAATTACCCTCTTTTTATGACCCTTTTTCATGTCCCCGTCCAGATATTAAGAGCTGTTTGTGCCATTCTTCTTGCATACAGCAACACAAAACTGCTAAGTATATTTCGCTGGGAAACGAGGGAAATCCTGCGCAGAAGCGAGCTCCGTTGCAGCACAATAACCTCTGCAGCACCTATTATTTTATTCGTGCAGGATCGCCGCTCCGTTATTACTTTTATTCAGGGCAAAGGCCTTGAACTTCTTGGTCTCGAATCTAAGGAAATCATCGGACGCCACATACTGGATGTTTTTCCATCCGTTCCCCAGCTTGACCAGGACAGTCAGCGGGCCTTGTCCGGAGAAGAATTCGTTACCTCCGTTACTTTCCAGGGTATTACTTTCGAATGCTGTTACTCGCCACTTAGGGACAAAGAGGGTGAGGTTACCGACGTTATCGGCGTGTTCCTTGATATTACCATAAAAGTAAAAGCCCAGGAAGAGATGGATAAATATCGCCGTATGATAGAGAAAGACGCTCGAATGGTGGAAATAGGAACGATGGGCTCTGTAATGGCTCAACAGCTTGACGAACCTCTATCACTTACACATTTGCTGCTGAAAAGATTGCTCAGTGATCTTGGTGAGTCATCTGCACCGGAAACCATTACCAGCAACCTCAGGAAAAGTCTTTCGGAAGTTTCTCAATCCATTGAAATAGTTGACAGATTTCGCAGCGCCGCCCAGATATCAGGCCAATCCATTATAGCCCCGGTGGACATTTACCAGATAGCCAAAAGAGTAATGACAGTTTTCGCTCAAAGCGCTAAAAGCGTCAACCTGAATATTGCCCTTAAAGACATGTCTTTTGTGCCTTTTATGTCAATGACTGCCCGAGAAATTGAGCAGATATTCTTTATCCTTATCCAGAATGCCATCGACGCTGCCGATTCAAACAAAAAACAGAAACTCATCATCAGTTGTGAATTCCAGGACAAGCAAATCGAATTACGGTTTACGGACACCTGTGCCTATATCGAACCGGAAAGGCTCCAGCATATTTTTGAACCTTTTTTTACCGGCGAACCGGATGCCAGGGGAAAAAACTTCGACCTTGCCATTGCAAAGGAGATAATCCGCACCCACGATGGAAGCATCACCGCAGAAAGCCGGCCGGACCAGGGTACAACATTTCGCGTGATACTGCCGGTTCAACACGTTCATTAAAAAATGGATATGAGCTTTCTTAAAACCGGTCTCGATATTCTTCTTTCCACAGGGTGCTCAGGAGCAATCACTCTGCATGTCTTTTAGTACCTTGTACTCAACGCTATCGACAAGGGCCTGCCAGGATGCCTCAATGATGTTTTCAGAGCAGCCGACTGTACCCCAGATAGAGCTTTTGTCACGCGATTCGATTATTACACGTACACGAGCGGCGGTTCCCGCCTTGGCATTGACCACACGAACCTTATAATCAATCAGGTGAACATCCTTAATACCGGGATAAAAATTCACTAATGATTTTCTCAAAGCAGCGTCAAGAGCATTGACCGGACCATCGCCCTCGCCTACAACATGCTCGGTGATACCGTCCGGCCTTATGAGTTTCACCGTGGCCTCTGTAACCAATTCCCCTGTGGCGTATTTTTCAACATTTGTATGATACTTCACAAGCTCAAAAGAAGGCTTATATGTGCCCATAATCTTTTTGACTAACAGGTGAAAGCTGGCATTGGCGGATTCGAATTGATAACCCTGGTTCTCAAGCTCCTGAACACGAGTGAGGATCTTTTTGGCTAATTCCTTGTCCTCACCTATCTTGGCCTTTTCCAGCTCAGCCAGGACCGTTGATTTGCCGCTAAGTTCGGATATAAGAAAACGCCTTTCGTTCCCGATAAGCTCCGGAGCAATGTGTTCATAACTGTATTTACTTTTCCTCAGGGCATCCACATGCAGGCCGCCCTTGTGCGCAAAAGCGCTTTCGCCCACATACGGCATATTCATCACCGGGGCGAGATTACCTACTTCAAAAACATAACGAGAAACCTCGGTCAGAGATTTGATATTGTCGGGGCTCATGACATCGAATCCCATCTTAATCGCAAGGTTGGGTATGACTACGCATAAGTTTGCATTTCCGCACCGCTCGCCCAGACCGTTAATTGTACCCTGGACATGTCGGGCGCCGGCGCGAACGGCGGCCAGAGTGTTGGCTGTAGCGCAGTCGGTATCGTTGTGTGTGTGAATCCCAATCATCAAATTGCCAAAACGCTCACACACGGCCTTTGTGATTTCATATACCTCATCGGCAAGGCAGCCCCCGTTGGTATCACATAGCACAAGCACATCAGCACCGCCCTGAGCAGCGGCATCTAAAACCTTCATCGCATATTCGGAATTCTTCTTGTAGCCGTCATAAAAGTGTTCGGCATCGAAAAGTGTTTCCATGCCATGCTTTTTCATATACTCGACAGACTCGGCGCAAATAGTGAGGTTCTCTTCAAGTGAACAACCTAATACATCCGTAACGTGCATGTCCCACGTTTTACCCACCAAAGTAGCAGCCTGTGTCTTGCACTTAAGCATTGAATTCAGCGAGATGTCATCCGAGACACTGTAATCGGCTCTGCGGGTAGTACCGAATGCGACAATCTTTGAATTCTCCAAATCAAGTTTGGCCGCCTCAGTTAAGAACTGCATCTCTTTCGGATTGGAAGCTGCATACCCGCCTTCGATATATTCAAGACCAAGCCCATCAAGACATTTAACAATTGCAAGCTTATCTTCGAGCGAAAAACTGATGCCCTCGGCCTGCATACCGTCACGAAGAGTTGTATCATAAACCTTTATCTTTTCCATAATCGATTAATTTTAGCTCACTAATCCAGGGATGTAAAGCTCAAACGAAAAATAGCCTGAATTTGCCATGATGTTGTCTCGATGCGCCGTTTAATGTAGGGGCAATCCCCAATCCCCAATCCCAATCTCAATAATCAATCGGGAAGATATCGCATCCATTCCGGCCAGTCCTCCGGTATCGCACCGCCGCCCTTCGTCCACGGCCCCGACTCATCATACTCTCGGTTCCATTTCAGTTGCCAAAGCCCTTTGAGCCGCACGTGTCGCACTGACCAATCCAACATGGCTACGTTAATCGCTTCACCATGGCGGTTCAGGCAGAAACGTTTCATGTTATCACCAAAGCTATAGCTCCAGTCCCCTTCGAATTCAGGTGGATTGTCCACGTGGTGCGGAGCGCCGCCCACCCAGAGGCAATCGGCAAAAGCCGGGATGTAGCTGGCCAGCTTGACATTCTTCGTCCGCCAGTTCATCGTGGTTGAGGCCCCCCACTGCTGTTCTACACCAGGGGGCGGATTGAAAAGGAACTCGTTAATACCGTAGCTGCCGGTGTAGTCCCCGGATACCCAAAGCTTGAACGTATCGCCCCAATCCGCCCGCCCCACGTCCTTTCGCTCGCTGACCATGGGACAATAGCGCATATCGCTGGCCTTGTAGTAAGGCTCGGCCGGCTCCATCCATTCGAAATAGTTACCTGCACCGGCCATGAAGAAGCCATTGTTATCATCGGCGTAGAAATTCAGCACCAGACCCCACTGCTTCAGATTCGAAAGGCAGACAACAGACTTCGCCTGTTCTTTCACACGCTGAAGCGCCGGCATAAGGATGGCCATCAGAAGAGCAATAATCGCAATCACCACTAATAGTTCGATCAAGGTAAAAGCGCCTTGTTTACGATTCATTATATACCTCCTTTCAAGGACCCTTGAAGTTTGCCATCCAAGGTGCTTCGGCCTGCCAGTCAGGCAATGGTGCCGTTAAACTAAAGTTCTTGGCCCATTTTACTCGCCACAATTCCTTCAGCCAGACCTTCCTCGCCGAATAGTCCAAAAAGATACCGTTTATGCCTTGCTGGTGCCTGTTCATGCAAAAGCGGTTCATGGATTCCGAATGAGGAGCGAGCCGTTCACCGTCATATTTGGGGGGGGCATCGTTATTCTCCGGTCCACCGCAAAAGAACCAGCAGTCCAGAAACAATGGAATGTTATTTCCTCCCCTGACATTAGATGTCCCCCAGTAGTATTTAGCAGACTGGCCATAAAGCGGATCCTGCCCGGCCACATAAACCCAGTGGTTTATTCCATAGCTGCCGTACGTACCGACTGGTCCCCATTCTTCGTTTGGCGTCATACCCACCTTGCCCCACGAAGTAAATGTGTCGCCGCCTGCCTCAAGTGTGCTGCTCGACCCGGGCGGATAAGGGACCTTAATTCTTGTCACCATCGGGCAGACCCGCATCTTATCTTCACGATAGTAGTAGTCGTACAGCACATTGATCCAGCGCCCGGACGACTGCGTGCGTCTGGGAAAGAATCCGTTGTTGTCGTCGGTATACATCGCAAAGATAGTGCCCCACTGCTTGAGATTTGACTGACAGGCAACCCCTCTCGCCTGTTCTCTTACACGCTGCAACGCCGGCATCAATATCGCCAACAACAATGCGATAATGGCAATAACAACCAAAAGCTCAATTAGTGTAAAGCCCTCTCGTTTACACATGGCGTTTACCCTTCTCTTTCAAAGAGAGGCAATTAGTTTCATTGGTATGCTTATCTTTTCTCAGTAGTCCTTATAGTGCTGCATCCACTCCGGCCATACAGGCGTACCCGCATTAAGCCGATCTTCACGCCACCCTCGATACCATCTAAGCTCCCACAGTTCCTTCAGTCCGATAGGCCGAACAGAGAAGTCAACAAAAACACCATTAACAAAACCTGTGTGTCTATCGATACAGAACGACCCCATACTCCGATCTACCAGAGTAAAGTATCCATTCGGTGGATTGTCTGTCGGTCTCGGTAGCGCATCCACCCATTGGGCGTCCACAAAAACCGGTATCTCATTGCGATTACCCGGTATCGTGTTAATATTCCGCCAATGTTTCTGCTCGCGATCTTCATCACAGAGCCACCAGTTCCACCCATAGCTGCCGTAGTCACCCTCAACCGCCCAATCCGGCGTAGTGTAACCATCTTCTCCGAATACCCCCCACCCAACGCGAGGGCCGCCCCTGCCGTCGCTGTCGCTGTAGAAATGATTCACCAGCGGACAGTTACGTATCTCAGGCTCATGGCTATAGTAAGGACGCATCGCATAGACCCAGTTGTATCGCGGGCCGGCGGGAGACTCCTCGTGGAAATTACCATCGAAGTCACTCGTGTACATAGACACAACAAGACCCATCTGTTTAAGATTCGATTGGCAGGCCGCCTTCCCGGCCTGTTCTTTCACTCGCTGTAGAGCCGGCATTAATATCGCCATCAATATTGCTATAATCGCAATCACCACCAATAGCTCAATTAATGTAAAGCCCTTTCGTCTAAGCATGATGTCGTCCCTTCTCTCTTTTGCCGATAACAAGATTCGCTCGTATGCTTTTCTGCTGTAATTATAACACACTCACCCGCTGTAATACAACCTATTGGCTGATTTTTATGGGGGCCTCTAAACTGCCGCTCTTGACTTCAATGGAAAATGCCCAAACTCAAGCCCATTAATCACTCATCAATAATCATTTAAAAGGGCTTGTCCTCGCTCTATTACTCAACCAATCCAATTTGACTCTACGTCCTGGACTGCAGGCTTAATACTCTTGATGTGGCTTGTACTTGACGGCCTTGTCAAAGAATCTCTTCCAAACATAATCCTGACGGCTGTGATCCACGTGATACGTTGTCCCCCCGCCGAATTCTTGTATTTCATGTTGTAGGTCCTTTATGAATTCGCTATGCCCGTCCACATAGGCAGCATTGTACCCGTTCTCATGATGGTATTGGACACCACGGCTCGGATCAGAAAACATGTCTGCCATAAACGCCATGCTGCTGCTGTCTTTAAAAGAATTCACAGCTCGCCATTTATTTTCATCCCAAAGAGACCGGTAGTGATAAGTTGTCTGGACCCACGATTGATTAGGGCCTAAATCCTCGGGAATAGGGCCTCTTGGCCATCCTCCACCCCTATTGGAAGGATCTGGGGGAAGCTTGGCATATTGAAGCGTAGGATTGTTATTACCGGGGCAATAGAACAGCTTTGGATCCTTTATCAGTTGGTGATAGAAAAGCAGGCCGTGAGCCATATAGCCCTTGGTTTCAGGGTCGTCTTGACGGCCGCTTACCCAAACGGCGTAGCTCCCGGAACCCGGCGAGACTTCCATATGACAATAGGGAAACTGACCGTCATTATCATCGGAGTAGAGGACGCCTGCATACCCGCAGGATTTCAGGTGGGCCGAACAGGCGGCTCGACGGGCCTGTTGTCGGGCTGCCTGCAATGAAGGCATTAGGATAGCCATCAAGACTGCGATAATAGCAATCACTACTAAAAGCTCTATTAGTGTAAAGCCGTCTCGTTTACACATAACGTTTACCCTTCTCTTTCAAAGAGAGGCAATGAGTTTAGCTGGTATGCTTTTCTGTCCTAATTATACCACACTCAATTGTAGTAAAGCAAGCTGACAGAAAAAAAACTGCGATGATGAGGAAGGGTAAAAGCGAGCGTGCCGCAGGGACGTGAAGACTAAAAAAGTATTCTGTTCTCAATAATCCTTAAACTTGTTCATCCATTCGGGCCTGTCTCTATAAAAATGGCAGAACGTGTCAAAAGACTTTCCCGCAAACGCCTGCGCATTGTGTTCGGACTGAAAGACGTTTGCC
>JACNGQ010000272.1:34020-36695 GCA_014384025.1 Planctomycetota bacterium
CCAAACTCGCGATGCCATTGCAATGCCCACACCTCCTTGATCCCTCCCTTACGTACGAGGAAAGCAATAGGAACTGCATGGAGTTATCCATTATGGCGGTGGATGCAGTATCCCTGCATCATTCCCGGGCCGCCGGTTCCGTTCTCAAAAACAGGAGGTGTATTTGTGTGCTGTGGCATACCGCCGAGCCACACGGCGTCGAGGAACAGCGGGATACGATAAGCACCTGTGACATCGGGTGACACCCAGTACCACGAATGCTCACCGTTCACACCGTTAGGATTTCTTGCATAGGCTGGATCGCCTGCATAGTCATTGATGCCGTAGCTGCCGGCCAGGCCCGCATAGCCGTACCTGACATCGTCGTCAGGAAAAACACCATACGCCTCAAACGCCTCTCCCCATAAACCATTATCGGCATTTGGTTTTGAGGCCGACGGGCAGAAATTGATGTCCTCATCCTGATAATAGGGCTTGAGTGCTCCAATCCAAACATGACCCTGTTGACTTGTTGACCATGCACCGTAGAACTTATGATCGTTGTCGTCTGTGTACATATTGAAGATGAGGCCCCAGTGCCTCAGATTGGACTGGCAAGCCACGGCCCTGGCCTGCTTCCTTACACGCTGCAACGCCGGCATCAATATCGCCATCAACAATGCGATGATGGCGATCACAACCAAAAGCTCTATTAGTGTAAATCCCGTTAGAAATCTTCCTTTTTTCCAATCAGGAATCTTATTTTCTAACGGGATAAAGCCTTTTCGTCTATACATGACGTTTGCCCTTCTCTTTCGCTGATAACTTCTCTGGCTGGTATGCTCTTCTACCATAATTATAACACACTCGGTTGTGGTAATACAACCTATTGGCTGGTTTTTTAAGCCCGTGATATTCCAGAGGTAACGTTCGTCTATTCTACAGCCTCAGACCTCCCTTAAACGGCAGGTGAGTGCCTCTGTGCTGACCGTACAGATAGCGTTTCTGCGCAACAGCAAGGACATACGGGGGTAGTTTAGAAACAAATGTAACAAATACACACAGGCCATATCAGAATACATAATCGATACAACGGCCTGCTGGGCGCTTTAAATTGGAATATGAGGGGCAGTTTTATTGACTTTGCAACTTATTTCAACTCAGGATTTTCTTTAGGCCATTTGCCAGAAGTACTTTGTCGGTTGGGGCCAGTAGGCGTCATTATGGTGGCAACTATTGCCATTCCATAATGTCACATGACCAGATGTGCTACCCCCGAAATTACCTCCAAAAAAGACCACTCCCCTTCTTCCTGATATGTCGGTCGCACTGTTTATACTCTCACGGTTTGCGAGCAAGTTCGGGTAGTCACCTGCTCGCGATGGAAAGTAGACATTTGTGTCCTTGAGTCTCCAACTATTGTTTATGCGGGGCCAATGCACACCAGCATATGCCAAAGCAATCGATAGACGCATCGCACAACTCTGCTGACCAGATGCATTCTTCCAGTTAATATTGCCTGCCCCAATTATTTTGTGGGCAATATTGTTATTGAAGTGGAAGGATGTGTAATGACGTATCTCCGCTGTGTTATAAGGTCTGTTGCTAATGTCAACGGGCATAATTTGTCTCCTATTTTAATTGACATTTCATATATTAAACTCTCGACTGAGAAACCCAGCCTTTCTTTTTCATAATAATATCAAAATCTTCTTATTCCTAATATAGCCTCACCCAAGCCGAGCAGCCAATCTACAACATTCTTTTTCTTTTGAGAAACCAGCCGGAAAATGTCAAACCCAGGCTGCTGAGAATAACAGCAGAGGGAACGGGAGTAACTTCGACATTGCACCCGTAACTTCTCTCTGCATATCCTCACTCATTCTTTCTGTTTGGAATAGAAAACGGCAAAGAACAGAATGTGATTATAAATAACACTACTATCGCCAATAGAAAGAATTGATAGCGTCTCATTTTGGACTCCTGTTAGTATAGTGCTTTTGGAACGACTCGCTACTGATATTATTGTATCTCCGTGAATTTCGCTATGCAAGGGAAAAGAGGAATATATGTTCTACTTATTGACTTCTGATGAGCCTTTTAAATGGGGAATTGAGTGATGTGAGTTTGTTTCTAAAAAGACCATTCAGGGCAGAGATACAGCGCGGAACAGGGCTTATGTAAAATATTGAAAATATTGGGGACATTTACTGAATGGCGGGACAGTCACCTATTAATATCTTGATACCACACTATGATAACTATGAACAGCGGGACTGTTGAAAAAGCCTTTCAACGAATGAAGCAAAGGACAGCCATCGATTACTGAATGGCTATCTTTTATTATTTCCAGCCTTGACAATTAATGATCAACATATTCCGTCGCTCGGATCTCGTGGTTCGTCGCACGTCTCGTGAATAGTGAATCCCGGCCAAACAAATCAAACACATTTTTTTACCAAAAATCTCCTTCTTTCTTCCATTTGCATTAATTAATCAAACATCAATAATCATTTAAGCCCCCCACCCTCAAAACCTTCACATTTGGTGTGAAATACGATGTTTTTCATCAAAAAACGCTAAAAACCAACCCAAAACTCAGAGCAAAGCGCAAGTCCTGCCTGTCCTGACCAGAGCCTGCCCTTGTATCTTGGATTCTAAGCGATATAACAAGATGTGACGTTCTTTAACAACAG
>JACNGQ010000315.1 GCA_014384025.1 Planctomycetota bacterium
TTTTTTTTAAATGCCCCGCCCCCCCCCGACCTCCCCCCCCTCCCCCCCCCCGCCCCTCTCCCCCGCTCGGGGGGGGCCAAATTAAAAAACCCCGCCCGGGACGCGCCACGGGGGCCCGCCCCCCCTGGTCCGGCACAGGCCCCCCCCCCTTCGGTTTTCCAAGATAGACATCTTTTCCCGCTCTAACCGCCGCAAGCGCCACCAGAACATGCCAATGGTCGGGCGTAGCGACAAGAACAACATCAATGTCATCGCGTCCGAGTAATTCACGGAAATCATGATATGCTACGCAGTCTTTGTTTTGGTAGTGCTTGTTTACCAGCTCCTGACCCACTTTGCGGACATTGCTTTTGACATCACAGATCGCCACGACCCGGGCATCCTTCTGGGCCAGAAAGTTGTTCATCACCCCTGTTCCCTGGGGCCCAACGCCGATGCAGCCGACTGTAATCCTGTTACTTGCGGCGACATTGTCATTTGCGCCCAGTGCCGAAGATGAAACGACATACGGAAAGCTTACTGCTCCAAGAGCGGCGCCGGTCGTCTTTTTAAGAAAACCTCGACGTGTAATTTCTTTACTGATCTGCATAATGCATCTCCTTCCTGTCGATTTGCTTTTTTATCTGTTTGTCTGCCAGACGACAAAAACAAAACAGAGTCGAATTGTAATAAAATCTATACCTTTCGTCAAACTAAAAAACCCTTGTAGGAAGCTCCGGAGCAGCAATTTATCGTTTTTCTTTCTCTGGAGGCTGTTTTGTCGGAGTAAAGCAGGTAAACGAAATAAGTATCAAGAATGAACCGGCAATAAAAAGCGTTATTCGCCTGCGGGGCTCACTGCACCGTGTGAGCCAGTTGGGCAGCATGGGCCCTTCGGACCGGTCATTCGGGTCCTGCGCCAAGGCTTTGCGGGCAGCGGCCAACTGCTCGGGTGTAGCTCTTGGGTAAACAGCGTTGGCATCTTCAGGTTCGGTGCCGAGTGTGGCCGGGGCGAGACGTATAACAAGATTGGGATCCTTTTCCAACTGCTCAAGCAGCGCATCATAGTCGGCATTCAGAGATTCGAGCCGATGGAGGGACTGTTTAGTTACCGTTAAGAGCCGATTGTTTCGATAGTATTGAACAAGGTCGTCACAGAGTATGGAAATGCCAAGCGACGACGCACCGATACTGAAAAAGACGACAAACAAAATCATCCGAATGAAGTTTCGCCTTTGCATATTGTTTAAGTGCGCAAGTGCACAGCTCATAAGCACGCAAGGCATCAGCGTACAAGCTGCAACTGTACGGTTTACAGTTTGCTTATGCCCTTATGCCCTGCGGCGTCGGTTATTTAAACATAAAACCTGCATATTGACCGGCCTGTCCGAGGTCTTCACTTATCCTGAGCAGTTGGTTGTACTTGCAGATTCTGTCAGTTCTGCACAGTGAGCCGGTCTTTATCTGGCCGACGCCCGAGGCAACAGCCAAATCGGCGATTGTGGTATCTTCTGTTTCGCCGCTTCTGTGGCTTATGACCGCGGTCCAGCCGGCCCTGCGAGCCATATTAATAGCCTCGAAAGTTTCGGTTAGCGTTCCTATCTGGTTGAGCTTTATCAATATCGAATTCGCACAGTCGAGTTCAATGCCCTTGGCGAGACGTTTGGTGTTGGTTACGAAAAGATCGTCTCCAACCAACTGGACACTGTCGCCGATTTTCCTGTTCAATTTTGCCCAGCCGTCCCAGTCGTCCTCGGCCAGTCCGTCCTCGATTGAAATAATAGGATATTTGTCCGCCCATTGGGTCCAGTGCTTAACCATATCATCCGAGGAGACCTTTTTCTTGGGAGCGGACTTGAAAAACTTGTAGCTCTTTGTTTTGTCGTCGAACATTTCAGTTGCGGCCGGGTCGAGGGCGATTGAGATTTCCTTACCTGGTTTATAGCCGGCCTTTTTGATGGCATCCATAACGACTTCGAGCGCCTCTTCATTGGATTTCAGCGAAGGGGCAAAGCCGCCTTCGTCACCGACCGATGTCGAGTAGCCTTTCTTCGCCAGCACCGATTTAAGCGTATGGAATGTTTCGGCCCCCATCCGCAGGGCTTCGGGGAAGCTTTTTGCGCCGATGGGCATAATCATAAATTCCTGAAAATCGACGTTGTTGTCCGCGTGCTTTCCGCCGTTCAGGATGTTCATCATCGGCACGGGGAGTATATTTGCGTTGCAGCCGCCCAGATAGCGGTACAGGGGCAGGCCCGCAGCATCGGCGGCGGCCTTTGCAGCCGCTAAGGAGACACCCAGTATCGCGTTTGCCCCGAGTTTTCCTTTGTTGGGCGTGCCGTCCAGTTCAATCAACAACGCATCAATATCTTCCTGACAGGCGGCGTCCATACCTACCACCTCGGGGGCTAAGATTTCGTTTACATTCTTAACAGCGCCGGCAACGCCTTTGCCCATATATCGCTTTGCCTTTGTGTCGCGCAGCTCTACCGCCTCATGGGCGCCGGTGCTGGCCCCGGAGGGTACCGCCGCCCTGCCGTATGAACCATCCTCGAGCAAAACATCAACTTCAACTGTAGGGTTGCCACGGGAATCAAGTATTTCTCTTGCCGTTATGCTAACTATCGCTGTGAACATTTTAAATTCCTTTCTGAGTACGAAAATCGCTAAAAAAAATTGAAACTAAAAACCAAAGCAAGAGGTTACCGGCTTTTATCAACGACGTCAAGTTTTGTTTGCTGAAGTTGCTGCAATATCACTTGTAAAAAATAATTTTCTTGTCGCATTTTCGGTCTTTATTCGCTCTTAATATATGAAGCGCTTCAAAAAGGAGACTCTGCAGTGCAGACAGATGCTGAAATGGTAAAAGCTGTCCTGAACGGTGAAAAACATGTATTTGCCGAGCTTGTGAGACGTTACGAGCGGCTGGTGCGCGGGGTTGCTCTGGACGTTTTGGGCGATTATCACTCGGCCACAGATGTCTCACAGGATGCCTTCATAAGGGCATACGAACGGTTGGCCGGTTTGAGAAAGCCCGAATCTTTCGGGCCCTGGCTGATGAAAATAACCCGAAGATGCGCGCTGGATTCGGTGAGGCGGAGGCCAAAAGAGACTCCGTTGAAAACAACAATCAACGCGGCGATTGAAAAATCGAATGGCCGGCTCGATGAAGACAAACAGAGACTTTTAGCCGCAGTTGTGAAATTGCCCAAACCAGAAAGACAGGTCGTGATGCTTCGCTATTTCGGCGACAACAGCGTTAATGATGTTGCTAAGATACTTGGCCGAAGTACCGGCACAGTAACAAAACAGCTCTCGAGGGCGCGATCTCGCCTGCGAAAGATATTAGAGAGGTCGGAAAAATGACCACTGAAATAAACATAGAGAAAAAATTAGAAGAATTGAGTCAGGCAATAGGTCCCGATGAATTAATGGTCGAGAAAGTAATAACGCATATAAATACCAAGCCTATTGCAGAATTCAACCAAATTAGAAGGAGACTTATTATGAACCGTTTTACAAAATTAGCTGTGGCAGCAATGATATTTATTGCCGCTGCCATAACAATAACCTTTCTTGACAAATCCGCTTCACCCGCTTATGCCCTCGAGGACACTGTCGAGGCCAACCACAACGTGCGCTATCTTCACATTAAAAGTTTTAATTCATCACACGATGAACCAAAGGAATTCTGGGTGGAATGTGATGAATCCGGACAATTAAGACAGGCCCGTTGGCATATGCCGTCGTGGGATTCCCCTGAAGATGGGGCCAAAGTGGTTGTATGGAAAGAAAACAAAATACAATTATGGTTCAAAGGGACTACAAAAAGGAAAAGTTGTTTGGTTACCTATGTAGAGGAAAAAGGTGCTGACTGGCTTGTTAGTTATGCGCAGGAGCGCAATCCATGGCTGGCCGTTGAGCGTCTATATGAGCAAAAATCACAAGGAAAAGTGAAGATAGAGGTTGAACAGCCTGCAGACAAGAGTAAACCAATTGTTGTTACAGCAACATATCTGCCTCAGAGTCAAAAGTCCGGCGAACGTGAAGTTCTGTTCGTTGACAGGGACACAAAGCTTGTCACAGCAACTAAATTCTACCGGCTAAAAGACGGCAAATACAAGTATCGGGGCATGCAGGAATTTCACGATTATAACCAGCCAATAAAAGCTGAAATGTTTGACCTGGACAGTGAGGTACCCCCCGATGTGAAACGTATCGACAGAGACCAGAAAAAGACCGAGCTGAATAAAGGAATCCGTCCTGATGAACTGGAGAAATATGAGAAGATGACACCAAAGGAAATGACTATAGTGTTCTTTCAGGCCTGTGCGGCTGAAAACTGGGATGAGTTAATTAAGTTTATGCCGGATTCAGAAGTTAAACAAGAAACCAAGGTTTATTATGGCGGTTTGGAAATCATAAGTATAGGAGAACCCTTCACGACAAACGACTATCACGGACTGTTTGTACCATATGAAGTCAGGTTAAAATCCGGTAAAATTAAAAAATGGAATCTAGCGGTTACTAATCGTAACATAGTACAAAGATATATGTTTGATGGTGGCTTTTAATAATCTGATTGTTCAATCAACCATACATCACTAATAAAGGCCGGGTAAAAAACTCCGGCCTTTTTTAGACTGGAATTGGGGTTTTTGCGGAAATTTGAGAAAAATTTGAAAAATCCTGTAACTTTTCGTAGTGGACTGCGTCTATTAATACAGGAACAGTAATTATGGGACGTTCCTGTTGGGCGGCTTTTGGAAAGAAGCCCTGGGCAAAAAATGAATAGAATTAAATCCTACTTCACCCCCTCCTCCTTAAAGGCCGATATCCACAGGGTCGGCCTTTTTTATTTTATTGCCGGAAAATTCGGCAGAGATTATCATATCAGGCTATGAGAATTCCGCTTACAAAATATGGATGGCCCCAGGTTGTTATCTACCCGGCGGTGATACTTGCAGTAATGGCCGGCGTTGCGCTGGGCACAACTGCAGTTTTGCCCCTATGGGCCATCATTTCGATAGAAGTACTCTTAGCGGCCATTTTGATATGGATTTTGAGCTTTTTCCGCGACCCCGAGCGAAGTTGTCCGTCAGACAATAGCCTGCTTTTGGCACCTGCTGACGGCCAGATCACCGATATTGAGAGAGTAGAACCCCCCCCTGCTTTCTTGCGAAAGCAAGAAGGGCCGGGCCGAGCCGCACTGCGTCTCGGGATATTTCTGAGCATATTCGACACTCATATTAATCGCGCCCCGTGTAACGTAAAAGTCGAAAAAATAACCTATAAAAAAGGTAAATACAAAAACGCACTGGCCCCTGAGTCCGCCCGGGTCAATGAGTCCAACGAGCTGTATCTCGTCAGAACGGACAGCCCGCATGACAGGCTGATTGTCAGGCAAATCAGCGGGGCTATTGCCCGGAGAATCGTCTGCGATACAACCGAGGGCAGTGAATTGACCGGCGGTGAGAAATTCGGGATGTTAAAATTCGGCTCCAGGACAGAGTTGTACGTGCCACTAAGTGAAAATGCAAAGTGCATGGTCAAGATAGGCGATAAAGTAAAGGCGGGCCTGACACCTTTGGTAAAATACGTGAAACGTGAAGCGTGAAGAGTGAAGCGTAAAAGGAAAGACAAGATACGCTTCACGAGATACGAGATACGAATAATGCCAAGATCAAAAAACAATACTGCCAGAAAGAACCTTCTGCGGCGTGTGCGAAGGCAAAGGTTAAAGTACATTACCATCCTGCCGTCACTGGTTACTATTCTCAATGGTATCTGCGGTTTTGCGGCCATTGTCTTTGCCGGCAAAGGCGCAACGCTCGGTCCCGGGGAGTTTTCTTATTTTGCAATGTCCGGCTATATGATACTGCTGGCAATGATAGCCGATATGCTCGACGGCCGGCTGGCGCGAATGAACCAGAGCACTTCCAGCTTTGGCGGCCAGCTCGACAGCCTCTGCGACATAATCAGCTTCGGCGTGGCGCCGGCATTTTTGATGCTGAAAGTTCTGGAACACAAACTGTCGGGCTTTACAGGACTTAATCCTGCCATGGAGACTTTTCTGGTGCGTTTTATCTGGGTGGCAGCGGCGGGTTATATAAGCTGTGCGGCCATTAGACTGGCCAGGTTCAACGTGGAAAACGAGGAGGACGAATCGGCGCACATGAGCTTTATAGGCCTGCCAACGCCTGCGGCCGCAGGAGTATTAGTCAGCCTGGTGATACTCCATCAGGATACATTGCCGAGTATAAACGTAATTATTTACGCCCTGCCGTTTTCTGCACTCGGCACGGCAGCGCTGATGGTCAGCAGGATTCGATATCCACATATTCTAAATCAATACCTAAGGGGCAAAAAGCCATTCGCATACCTTATAAGGGTGCTGCTGCTGCTGGCGTTTGTGATATGGAACGTACAGGCGGCTTTGACGCTGATTTTCTGCAGTTTTGCGGCAAGCAGTTTCGTGAAATGGTTTTATTACAAAGTAATCCGCAATAAGCACAACATCGTCTCGGCAGCACAATCAGTTTTGACAACGTCTAACAAAGATCAAATTGTCGATGGGGAAAACATCGAGTAGAGAACTGAAGTTCCTAAAGTGAGCTAAAGTGAGCTAAAGTTATGGGCTGCCTTTTTTTTAACTTTAGGCACTTTAAACTATGTTTTGTGCCGGCTGTATATCCTGCTGCCTAGCGCCGGACTGATTTATCTGATAATACTTCTCAACAATATCTATAAGCCGGGCCAGAACTTCTCGGCCTTCAGGGCTTGCCTCAAGACCAACAATCTGCAATCCAAGAGAGGCGCCCCTGCCGTCTGGAGTCGGCAGGATATTTCTAATCTGGGCACTGATCATCACCGGCGTTTCGTAAGGCATAGGCGTAAATCGCATACCAACAAACTGGCCTTTCTTCAAATCCAGCTCACCGGCGCAACAGCTCCTCGATCCCTTGCCGTTGGAATCGCGTTGTGGATCTGCAGGTGAAGCCTGTTCATTTTGAAAAGGTACTATGACCTGCGCGCCACCGGCGGAAATGTCAATAAGTCTGCCCTGACAATAATTATGTGTCTGGTCATCCGGTGTATCCTGTATCTGGTTTTGGGCCTGGCGCCTGTTACCGCGATGCCACAGCACAACCTTTACCTTCAGCGATTGAGGTACATCAACACGGAAATAGCTTCTCCTCTGTACTACTTCTATCCGATCCGGCACTGCAAGTACTATTGTTCCGCCCCATCCCTGGTCAGCCTCCGGGCCGGATGACGCTTCAAGAGCAACCACACTCGTATCAAAAACAAACTTGCCATATTCATATTTGAAGGATATGCCAACAGGTTGTTCAGCCTGAATATTTAATGGGTGCAGCCTCTTCTTCGAGGCGGCACTCTCTATTGCTATTCTGTCGCCCATAAGCTCGGTCAGCAGCACTTTTGCGACGTGCCATTTGCCCTTGGACAAATACGACATGATAGCAACTATTTGCTTGTTAATCGCAGTTCGGAGGATTTTTTCAGGCTCATTACCGCGCAGCACCATTACCTTATTATTCATACGAACCTCTCTTGCTTAACGCATATACAAAGGTTTCTCAGTGTCTAAAAGGGGTTTTTCGGCATCCATTCCCCCTTTATAAAGACCTCCCATAGAAAATATATATATAAATCGGCTATAAACAACAAAAGTTTTACATTAAACTTGCGTAATTGGC
>JACNGQ010000316.1 GCA_014384025.1 Planctomycetota bacterium
CTTTTATTCTCGCATCGGCTTCACCCCGGCGAAAACAGTTATTAACCGAGGCCGGTTATAAATTTATGATTGTCCGGCCGGATATCGATGAATTGGCCTTTTCCACTAAGGACGTTGAGCCCTGCGAATATGCCGAACAATTAGCTTTGGCCAAGGCGAAAAATATCGCCGAAAAACATCCCGAACGCCTGGTCATCGCAGCAGATACCATAGCGTATTTCGAGGGGGAAATCATAGGCAAGCCGGCTGACCGGACGGATGCTGAGCAGATTACCAAAAAGCTCTTCAGCAAACCTCATAAGGTGATTACCGGTATTGCAATTGTCAGATTACGCGACGGCATCGAAATAAACCAAAGCGATACAACGACCGTTTACCCGAAAAAACTGACTCCTGAGCAGATTGCCGAACACATCAAAAACGGCACCTGGCGCGACAAGGCGGGTGCTTATGCCATACAGGAAAACGGCGATGAATTTATCGAAAGAATCGAAGGCAGCCTGACAAATGTCATGGGCCTGCCCATGGAGCTTCTCGAACGGCTGCTTAAAAGATTTATCAAATAAGAAACGCCATCATAATAAGGTAATTCTAAAACTTCCCTTTAGAGGAATGCAAAAGAATAAATTCCGTTTCTTTCGCAAGACCTTTAGTAACCATCCTGTTTTTTGGCCATAATATTTCCAGTCTTCGATCAATTCGCCATACTCACTCTCCAGGTTGCTTCTTATCTTTTTCCAATACTCGGCTGTTTTCCCAATCGCTTTCAGCAAGGCCTTACTGTCCGGTTTCACAGATTTATCATCAAATACACTCGCAGACATTCAGGTATTCTCCAAATTGTTTACGGCAAACTACATTTTATATGTTTTTTATAAGAACCTACAGCCTTCTCACTTTCAATTACCATACTAATATAGTTTACCAGGCGAAGTGGCAGTTATAATGCCGGTGGAACAGGCCTATCGAGCGCATGGCAAGTATAGCGACAACCTGAACTGCAAAGTTCATCGCCAAATGACCTGCCGTTGTGAGTAAGCCGGCTCCGGTATATTGGATTGTTCGCATTTCGAGAAGCGCAGCAGCAACAAGCAAAAGCACCGTTACAGAATAAGGGACAAAAGCCTTGAATACAGGACCAAGAAGATAATCGGGCCTGAACATCGTAAAAGTCTGGCCGACGGATGTAGTTAATATTGCTATCGGGAACAGGAACAAACCAAAGATAAAAAGAACATGCAGCAAAGCAAATTCGGAATGCAGAATATCATCGAACGACAAGCCCTGTTCTTTGAGCTTTATGTACATGATGATGCACGGTAACTGGACCACGGCCATAGTAATCGAAAAAAGAAAAAGCGGCTTAATAATGTACCACAAAAAGGTAATGCTCGTTCCGAGATTGATTTCCGGCAGCTTATCTATCTCGAAAGCCGTTTCGTAAATAATGTTAAGATAAAAACCGAACAGCCAGCCCCAGACAGCAAAGTGTGTTACGTAGGCACAACAGGGCGAACCATACGTAAAGAATTTGAAGCATACTACAGTAATCACAAAGGCCAGCGAAGTAACATTTTCAGAGTCGAAAAACAGCTTCCAGTTATCAACGAACACAGCACGGTAAAAACCCGGAAGCGGATCGCCTTTTTCTTCCTGCAGTTTGACTTTCTTCGGCTTTTTGTAATTTTCGGAAGGAATTATAAAGAACTGCCCGCAGTTGGTACATCTTGCGCGTCTTCCGGCGTGCTTATCAGGAAAACCGATTATATCATTGCAACTGGGACAAAAAAACTGGATTGTCATCTGAGTCTTACTGCGTTTTATTTCTCATCCGATGCGCATCATAAAAAAATGCACGTTAAACTCAAATACGCTGCATGGCATCAGTAAAGCATTTGAGGTCATTGGCCCACTTTTTTGCCTCCAGCAGATCAATCTTGTCCTCTTTCACGAGCGTTGCCAAATGCCTTTCCAACGTCATCATTTTTTCATCGGGCCTGTTCCGGGTCTTTGTCTGCAGTTGTGAATAAATCTGCTCGACTTTGCCCGTTCGTATGAGATTGGCGCAGGCGTAGTTGTTGTTGAGAATTTCCATCGCTACGATTCTGCCGGTTCCGTCCTTTTTGGGCACAAGCTTCTGACATATAATATAAGCAAGCCCAAGCGACATCTGGTTGCGCACCTCGGACTGTCTGCCTTCCGGGAAGTAGTCCAATATTCTTGTTATAGTGCCGGTCGCATCTCTCGTATGCAGTGTGGAAAAAACAAGGTGTCCCGTCTCAGCGGCCATAAGGGTCATGGATATCGTCTCGGCGTCGCGCATCTCACCAACGAATATTATATCGGGGTCCTGACGCAGCATTTCTTTCAGACCATCGGCAAAGGATGAGACGTCCCTTCCGAGTTCACGCTGGGAGGTGATTGAGTATTTCTGAGGGAAAATATATTCGATTGGGTCCTCGACGGACATAATCCGGCAGGCACTTTTTTCGCTGATTCGGTGTATTATTGACGCGATTGTTGTGGATTTTCCTGCGCCTGTGATACCGGTCATAAGAACAAGGCCGTGCCGTAGATTGATTATGTCTTTCCAGACATCATTCGGAAAACCGATGTCCTCAACCGGCGGTATGTCCAGCGACAAGGCCCGGATGGCTCCGGCCAGGCCGTCGTTCTCCCTGAAGATGTTGATTCGAAACTGAAGTTGGCCAAGCCTATAAGAGCAGTCAATACTATACTGTTGGCGGAGTTTGTGCAGATTTTCACTACTTAAAAGCGGATATAGAAGCTGTTTGGCCATCTTGGGTGTCACGTTTGGGCCTTTGAGTTTTACCAGGTCACCGTCTATGCGATATGCAGGCGGAGCATCGACCTTGATATGCAAATCCGAGACCCGCATCGCACCGCGCTTTTCAAAGTATTTCAGCATATCGAGAATGCTTAGCATGCCAAGCTCGGCAGTCTCATACACTTTTGTTGAAACAGAATATTCGTCGGCCATTTTTTAACTCCAATGGTATTAGTCGTTTACCGGACGTATTTTGTTAATACTAAAAATCGAAAAATTCCTCTTTGTACGAATCTGCAAAAGCCTGATAATAGTATATCATCCCAACAGCCTTTAAGCAAAAGCCAATTTTGCTCCGACAACGACAAGAGAGAAAATTTCAGCCGTTCGTAGCGGAAATTGAGTTTTGAAACAGCTTCTACATCAAGCAGGCGAGAAGGCGGGCTTTGAGGGATTTTTTTGCACGGTGGAATCGAACACGGGCCATCTGGGGCGTTGTGCGTGTCATCGATGCTATCCGGTCATACGGCAACTGCTCATAATAACGAAGCCGAAGAACATCTTTGTGCTGACCGCTGAGCTGTTCTAAAACCTCCGAGACCTGCCGGAGGCTCTCGGCGTGAATCTGGGCATCCAGGATACTGTCGCTGCCCGCTCGCGCATCGCTTGCATGGCACTGAAGCAGTGAAGTCTTCCCGCTGGAGCGAAGCCGGCTCCGCCTGTGGTTGTCCTGAATCTTGCTCCAAGCGACTCGATACACCCACGGCCAGAACCTTTGAGACTCTCTCAGTGAAGCAACCTGCCGCACTACCACAAGCAGCGTTTCCTGCAGCACATCCTCGGTTAGATCATGATTTAATGTAGTGCGAAAGACGAATGGATACAGCCGCTCCCGAACTGCAACAGCCAATTCCCCCATGCTTTTGCGGCTGCCTGAGCGAGCACTGGATAGTAATTGCTGGATGTATTTATCGTCATCATTCATTAATACGGCCCTCACTTATAAAAAGGCCGGTGGCTCGCCGGAAGTAACAGAAAATTTCCCTCGAAACAGGTTTTTTATTCCGTCGCAGCTTCCTCCGCATCCTCCGCATCCTCCACATCCTCCACATCCTCCGCATCAGCTATTGAGCTCTCATCAATTCTTTCTATCTGTCCTACATGCTCTGTACTATCGAGGACCCGCCAGGTCGGCGGCGTAAGCTCCGGAACGAGCCATTCGCTTTTACAGCGATGGCACCTGTCCATATCAGGCCTCCTCATCTTGCCGCAATTTTTACAGGTCACCAAAGTTATCCCCGGCCTCGTAAGTCTGTATGTAATATAGGCCGCCAAACCGAAAGCAAGCGTTCCAATCATCCAGTACAGTCTTGCATTTTCCGAAAGCCCGACAACAACCGCATTTTTACTTACCCGCGTCGCAAGCAATATCGAAAATATTATCGATGGAAATATCCAGCCTAAAGCCCCAAAAAATCTTTCTACAAAATTTCCAGTTCGTTCTCTTCCCCACATTGCTATAAATGAATTGGGCAGTAAAAACAAAGCCCGGTGTCCGGCGGCAGCCTCGAAGCTGTTGGCTGTGTAGTAAGAAGCAAGAGAGAGAATCGGCGGATGAAGGTTCTCCACAAGATATTTGACAATGGTAAACGTGGATGAGAAGGGCGGCCTGAAGAACACCGCCTTGCTGGAACGATAAGATAAAGTACGGTTCCCTTCTTGTTTTGTAAAACTGCTTTCAGCACTTTTGATTTCTCTTCCTTTTTCATCGAAGACAGACAGACTCAACGCAGTGCCGTCACGAGATAGGCCCGCTGCGAACATTCCTAAATACTTTCTCTCAATCTTTGAGGGTGAAGGTTTAGTATGTCCTATAAATGGCTCCCCAAAAAATACATTTTTAGATTCCGGATTTTCCTCGAAAAAGTGTGTTGTCAAAGCCAGTGGCCAAACCTCGTAACCCAATAAATCCTGTGGCCTTGCAGCTTCACCTGGCGCGCCAAAATAGGTCTCCGGCATCGGCAGCCAGCCTACAATAGCGGTACGTCCAGCCCCTCCAGCGTTTTCAACAAATTTAAGGCTTTCTTTGTCGAGCAGGTTAATTAATCCTGATTTGTCAAGAACAAGCAGATACGGGCCTGCTTCACGCCCGTGGGCATTAGCTATAACTGGCTTCAAATCACCCTTGTAACCAGCTTCTTTTTTATCCTCTTCAGATTTCTTAATTCGAGGAGGTGACCAGTTCATATCAAAACCTGGTTTCCTCAATAGACCAATCTGGATTGGTTCGTAATGTCGATTTTCCTTGCCGAGTTCAGGGCCTTTGGTTACAGTGCCTTCCTTTAAATCAATTTTGAAAAAGCGCCTCGGCTTCTTGTCATATACTATAAACTCACGTGATTCTCCCAATCCGTAATATATACCGGTGCGGTCAATAATAGGCTCGATAAATCGGCCGAGAACTTTATCTGGAGTTTGAGAAATTCCTTCCGGGCCGATATAGATTTGTACCCACTTGTCTCTTGACCCTCTGTCGGGCATTACTTGTATGTGGGGATAGTGGTGAACGATTAGCCCCGACTTTTTATCAAAATACATATAATCTGTATCGGAGTAATAGAAATAAACGTTTGAGAGGCGCCCTCCCGGAATTCTCGCTCGAAAATAGTCTAAAATTCCATGTGATAAAGAGTACATGTGACTCATATATGCGGACACTTGGGAGTGAATAACAACGTTAGGGTCCTTCTCGTACTCATCCGGCACTAAGCCTGATGGATTTATAGGAACCATTTTGACCTCAGGAGGCATCCCTTCAAGGAGAGACGCCTCACAGATAATCCGAATATAAAACAGCGGCAGGCTCAGCAATACCAGGACAATAAAACCCGTGGCAAAAACTTTAACAGGATTGTTGATTAGAAACTTCATAGTTATATTCCTAAAGTGACGTTGTCAAAAACGTATGCCGGATACGTATTAGAGAAGCGATAATAAACAGCACAAGTATAACCACTATTTGCAGGCCAAATCCTTTAATAAGAATCAGCGGGATAAAGATACAGGCCAAGGCTATCCCCCCTAAAGTAGGTGCAACCTTGCCCGAGTTCCAGCCTGTTTGTAAGCCGATGCAATAGCAGGAAAATGCCATGAGAAATGCCACTGTGAATATTTCAAAAACCATACCGTGATAAATCAGGACAGGTGGAGCATAAAGACGCAATAAAGTCGCGGCCGTGATAGTCAAAGGCACAAGCAAAATCAGAATTACCAAAATTCCGGTGATAATCCTCGCAAGCAATATCCGGCCTCTACTGACCGCTAATGTCGATAAAAATGCGGAGATTTTTCTGGTCCTGTCTAAATACATCTGGGAAGTGCCTAAACCGCAAAAACCAATTATGACAATAGCAACAGTCGGCACTCCCACACCTACACTAAACATCCCTGAATCTACGTCACTGTAGCCGCTTCTTTGAGAAGATCCGATCTGGTTGATAACAAAAATCGAGACGATGATAAAGATTGCCGATAAAACAGCCGCCCCTATGAAATATACGATATGGTCCCGAATTTCTCTTTTTATAAGTGTAAACATTTTCTTTTTCTCCTGTTATCAGCTTTCAATAAGCTCCGGGCTGGGCCTGGTGCATTCTATGAATATGTCCTCAAGGCTCATCGGAATCTCCGTACAGCTCGAGGGTTTGAAAGTATCCAGAACGGTCTGCTTCTGCCTGTTCCAGTTCGCAACGGTAATTACCATCTCACGGTCGTCGATTTGTTGATTTACAATCTCTTTAAGATAGAGATTTGACGGTGCGGCTTCCGGGAAGATTACCCGCAATTTTTTCACCCGCTTCTTAAGCTCTTCCAATGGACAATCCACAACAAGCTTGCCCGCGGCAAATATTCCAATCCTATCTGCGATTCGCTCGACATCACTGAGGATATGGGAGCTGAATAAAATCGTTCGTCCCTGCCGCTGAATAAGGTCGATGGCAAGCTCGAGGAACTGCCTCCGGGCGATGGTATCGAGCCCCAATGTCGGGTCGTCGAATATAAGCAGCTCCGGATCTATCGCCAGAGCAAGGGCAAGGTTCAGTTGTGCCCGCATACCGATGGAAAGCTCTTTTACCCTGCGGTCGGTGGGCAGGCGGAATTTTTCTATCAGTTGCTCAAAAAACTCATCGTTCCAGCTCATAGAAAGGTCTTTGCATAGCTGTATAAGCCTGCCGACTCTATAGTTCTGGATAAGGTTGTGACCTTCGGCTACGTATCCGATTCGGCTGTGCAGCTTCGCGGAAAGATCACTCGAATCGGTATCCAGCAGAAAAGTCTGTCCCCGCGTCGGCGGCTCCAGACCCAGAAGAATCCTGATAATTGTTGTCTTGCCTGCGCCGTTTCGTCCCAACAGGCCGTAAATACAGCCTTGCGGTACTTTTAGATTGATACCGTCCAGGACGCACCGGCCGTCGAAGTATTTCACAAGATTTTCAACTCTGATAACGTTCTGGTCCATTCGGTCACTCCTTCCCGGAAGGCAAATTGAATTTGGCTACTGCGCTATTGAACCATTCCAACAGCGTTTGACTTTCAATCTGCATATGAAAAGCATCTACCGCTATCCGCTCAAGCTCATCAGAAATGAGTTTTTTTCTGACTGACCTGCTCAAATTACTGTCAAGATTAGCCACAAAAGCACCCGCTCCTGCCTTGGTAACAATAATACCCTGCTGCTCCAATTGCCGATAGGCCTTGGCTATCGTGTTGGGATTTATGGCAATCTGTCCGGCCAATTGCCTCACGGTGGGCAGCTTTTCATTTTTAATAATCCTGCCTAAGAGCGTGTGTGAGAAGTCGTATTAACCAGGTTTTAGCCGATGCAACATCAAGTT
>JACNGQ010000080.1 GCA_014384025.1 Planctomycetota bacterium
AGGCACTTTAGTCACTTTAGGCACTCTTTCAATTATAACATATTTCCAGATACACAAATTATGCAAAACAAACCCAATTTCGGAATTAGCAAAATGAACGTAAACGCTTATGTAACAATGAGATATGCAAATTTGAACGCTGGCTCAGGCCAAAAAACAAAGCCAATTCAAAGCCAATTCAAACCCAATTTAACCCAATACAAAGCCAATTCAAACCCAATCAAAGCCAATACAAACCCAATCAAAGCCAATTTGTCGAAAGGGCAAAAATAAACACTTTTGCGTGGATAAGGAGCCTTACAATGATATTAATAATGCTACTCGCGGATTTTACCACCCTAAAGGGTGCCAATTCAATGCCAATGCCGCCAGCGATTTCAGCACCGGCGACTTTGATGATTGACGATTGTCTTCAACCGGCCTATAATGACCACGTTCATTTATGAAAGGTTATATTATGGATTTCGAGCAGAACAATAATCCGTCAGTACCAACAGGGCCACAACCCACAGGTCCTAATTACAATCCGGCGATGGGCGGCCCAGCAATGGCGCCAAGGAGAAAAGGCTCCGGATGGAGAATTTTCTTCGGGTTTGTTTTAGCACTGTCGGTTATGGCAAATATTGCATTATTTCTGATGTTGATTGGAGTCATAGCTATCTTCGCAACGGGACAAAGAGGCATTCTCGATGAAGAAATTATACGGGAAGGGCCGGCAAGAACTAAAATCGCGATGATTTCCTTGCAGGGTGTAATATACGACGAATCAGTAAGCGATATCTATCGGCACCTAAAGATAATTCGCAAGGATAAACATGTAAAAGCCGTCATTGTTCGTGTAAATTCGCCCGGTGGGACGGTTTCAGCAAGCGACCAAATCTACATGGAAATCAACAAGTTCCGCAAGGAAGAAAATATACCAGTCGTAGCCTTTATGCAGGGTGTTGCCGCTTCTGGCGGTTATTATACATCGGTAGCCTGTGACCAAATAATAGCCGAACCAACTACCATTACCGGCTCTATCGGGGTAATAAGCTGGTATCTCGTTATGCAGGAATTACTGGAAGACAAGCTCGGTATTCTGCCGGTCACCATCAAATCCGGCAGAAAAAAAGATTGGCCAAGCTCATTCAGGAAACCGGAACCCGAAGAAATTCAGTACATGCGGGATAAGGTAATCACTCCCGCCCTTGAGAGATTTATAGAGGTAATAGCTGAGGGAAGGAAGTCAACACTTACAATAGAAGAAATCAGGATACTCGCTGACGGCGGTATCTTCGGCGCAAAAGAAGCGCTCGAGGAAAAGCTCATAGATGAGATTGGTTATCTGGATGAAGCTATAGATTTAGCGAAATCACTGGCGGGGATCGACAAAGCACAGGTAGTACAATATCGAAAACCATTCTCTTTTACTGAAGTTTTTAGCTACCGCAAGACAAATATACTTAAATTTGACAGAGCCACGCTATATGAACTCGGTACCCCGCAGATACTATACCTCTGGAATGCGTATTAATCCTTCACGGAAGAAAAAAACGATTTAATACCCATTTACACTAAAAGCAAAAAAAACGGATTAAAATAAAACTATCCCCCTACTATCTATACTTGCCATCATTACCCAGATACCCCTTATTACCATCAGTGCGTTAACTTATCTCTTAAATATGCCCCAGCTTAATAAAGGAAAATTCATGCAGAATTTCTACGATTTTTTTATCTCAAAACCGATATATACATTAGTAGAACTTTGGCATTTTTGGAAAGGTCAAGGCAATGCAAAACACAATGGTTACCGAAAGTGAGCCATTAATTGCAATAGACGATTTGCCCATCAAGATCAAGCCAACGCAAGGCACTTCAGCAGCAGAAAAGGAACAATTGTTAACGATAGACGATTTAGCTGCATATAAGCAGAAAATCTTAATGAAAAAAATACTAATCATGGCAATTGTTGTTAACGTGATAGTATTGATAAGCATAGTGCTGTGTACTTAGTACTCTCAACTTTCCTCTTCAATAAAGTGGTGCATAATTCTTTTAAAACAATTCCTGCTTGTTGCAATTTAAATAAGATTTTAGTATAATAATTTAGAAGTTTTTTTGTACTCAAGCATTTAATGGGGATTATTGCTTTATTCAAAACTTTTTTTTGAGGTGGGGAGCATGTCAAATATTTTCATCATTTCATCTCGTATATTATGGACTTTAATTCTGATTCTAACATTGTGGTCACTTCCCGACAGAGGCTATGGCCTTGAACCCCCACCTATAACACCTAATGAGGATTTTTATATTTTGGGGAGCGCTCCTGAGATACCTCCTGACTGGACTTTAAAGATAGAAGGTGAGGTTGAACAACCTTTGTCGCTATCCTTAGACGACCTTACACAATATCCTCAAATGGATGTAGAAGCAACTTTGGAATGTAATTTTAGCAGTGGACCTATTTATCTTGTCAGCAGTGGATTGTGGAGCGGTGTCAGCCTAAATATCCTTCTGGATGAGGCCAAACTGAAATCTTCAGCTAAAAGTATCATTTTTCGGGCGCACGACGGTTATTGGATTGGTCCATTTTCTTTGGACAATGTAATGCAGAAAACAGATGTAATGGTGGCTTATGGCCTGAACGGCCAGACATTACCGGAGCTTCATGGATGGCCGGCAAGAATGGTCCTGCCCGGTTATACCGGTAATCAATGGGTCCGTTGGCTCGATCGAATTGAAATATTATCAACGCGTACCGGTGAGAAGTTAAATGCCTGGCCTATACATGCAAGAATTTTCGAACCTGATAATAATGCAATTGTTAATAAGTGTTCTTATACTATTAAAGGCATGGTGAACGCCGGTGAAGGTAAAGAGATTGTCGAAATCGAAGTCAGTACTGATGACGGAACAACATGGGAAAGTGCCGAAATACTTAATTATTTTGTACCTAATGTCTGGAAACATTGGCAGTATCAGTGGAAAGTTGAAACACCCGGACGACATACAATATTTGCCCGTGTTGTAGATAAAGAAGGTAATGTTCAGAATGAAAATGGACTTTATGGATGGTGGGGATATAAGGTAATTGTCACTGTAAGTCCCGAAAATAATTGTGTAGATCAACATCGAGCAGACATAAACAAAGACGGCTACGTTGATTTTTTCGATTATTCATTATTAGCTGAACAGTGGCTCATGAGTGGAGTCGGGCTTTCCGCGGATATAATGCCAGTTGAAAGCGATGCAAAAGTTGACATTTATGATCTAATGCTGATAGCCGATCACTGGCTGGCCGGCATTGAATAACATAGGTATTGCTCATCTCACGGTAAATCAAAAGACCAAAGGTGTTTTGGATAAAAATACAATCCTAAGTCTTACCGGACAGAAGCTTTGAAACCTCCGCGAGGAGAACATCGGGTTCTATCGGTTTTTCCAGATAAGCATCAACCGGACACCATGTAGGGTCACCTGCCGTCGCTTTGAAATCTATGCCTGTTTCGTTCTTAATACCCGTTAGCATCAGGATGGGCATATCTTTGAACTGCGGGTCTTTCTTCAATTCCCGTGACATTTCAAAACCGTCCTCCCAGGTGGACATCATGACGTCCAGTATGGCTAAATCAGGTTTTTCTGCCTTGATTTTTTCCATACCATCTGTTTTATCAACAGCCGTAACAACAGTGTATTGTTGACTTTCCAAAATAGCCTGCAATGATTCTCTGATGTCCGGGTCATCATCTGCAATCACAATCTTTGCTTTTCCCATAATTCACCTCATAAGATATTGTTTTTTGGCAAAATGACTGTAAATTTAGTTCCCTGGCCTTCCCGGCTTTGCACTGAAATTTTGCCTCCATGTCGATCTATTATCTGCTTGACTATCGAAAGACCAAGGCCCGTACCGTCTTTTTCTCTCTTCTTGGCATTACTTGCCCTAAAAAACTCCTCAAAAACGTTTCCAAGTTCACTTTCAGGTATCCCAATTCCGGTATCGGAAAATTCAATCTGGACAAAATCATCCTGATTTTTGGCTTCAAGGTGCACAGATTTCCCTTCAGGCGTATATTTTACCGCATTGAGTAGTAGATTTGAAATCATTTCGTTAATAGAGAATTCATTGCCAACGATTTGGCCCAACGACGGCTCAATATCAGAAGTTACTGTGATAGACTTATCAGCAGCATTAGTGGCAACGCTGGCCAAAGCCTTAGATATGGAATCAGGCAGAGAAAAGGGTTCCATCTGTAGCTGGCCGCTGAGCCGCATCTGAGTCAAATTCAACAGTTCCTTTACAAAATTAGTCAACTGCATGGTTCGATTTCGCGATCGATTCATGAAATCAGATTGCTTTTCGTTCAGCGTGCCTGAAGATTGATCCGCCGCAATATAAAGACAGCTTTGTATTGCAGCAAGATGTCCTTTAATATCATGTGTGACGCGTGCAACATATTCATCTTTTATACGGTCTTTTTCTGTGAGCTGAAGATTGGCCTCTTTGAGTTGAACGTTGGCTTGGCGGGCTGCTTTTTCTTGTTTTTTTAACTCTGTGAAAAAAAGGTTTTTCTGTGTAAAATTGATCTGTCTTGACACTGCTTCAATAAAATCGAACATTTCCTTCGGAGATTTATCCTGCAGAATATCAATGTATAAGGCATCTATTGTTTCTCCCAAATCGTGTACACGCGCAGAAAAAACGAGATGAGGCTTGTGTGTATCGACAACGGTCAACACAAGATTGCCTCCTGAAGATGGGCCGCTACTTGCCATTACCGGAACGTCTGTTTTTCGAACTGTGTCAAGTACCCGTTTTGAAAGATGTAAAGAAGATGCCTGCAGGATGGAAATATCCGTTGCGTTCGGCCCTACATTACACGCAAGAATCTCAGGAGAACCTGACAGGGGCTCATCACCACGAGGCAGTCTAACAATAGCGACAAGAGTATTGAATATCCTTGCTAAACATAAACATGCTTCTGAATATAAGTCTGAGGGACTGGACAATTCCATTAAGCGGGCCGTAAATTCATTGAGATAACGCATGAGATCCGGAGATAAAACAGTAACAGGGCTGGCCTTGTAGGATACGATATCTTCCTCCATACCCTTGTCAACAACCGGGATTGTCGTTCGTAGGAACGCTCCCGTCCCGGTCTGTTCGTCAGGCTCTTCCCGTAAGTGGAGTATGAAAGGATGGATGCTGATTTCCTGGTTTGGCAAAATCGCCTGTGCCTTGATGCGCTGTTCATTGATTAATACACCATTGTAACTGTCCATATCTTCAATTATCCAACGACCAAAGGCGTCTTGAGAAATTTGGGCGTGCACTCGTGATACATTACTATGGTCGAGAACAACATCACATTTCGAGCCACGACCTAACGATACGCCTTTTGGCTCAAGCGGCACCTCTTTAGTCTCCTGCGGCCCGGATATAACCAGCTTTGTCTTAATCATATTGTTTTCTCCTTTTCGAACTGTTTATCCAGGATAAAGACACAGATTGTACAGATTGTAACTTTTTTAGCTGCATTAATTTTTTAACATACAGGATTAATAAACAGCACGATCCAACAGGCTTATTCGCTCCTCCAAATAAGACAGCTTTTCACTGATAGCCTCATATCCTATCGGTTTTGCCCAGTATTTTCCTTACATAGCCACATAAATTCTTGTGCAATATTGATTGAATTTGAGACATTGCACGATAGCGTTTACCTTTATCACTTTTATAATGAGGAAAATTTCAATTCTCAAAAACGGCAAACTGTTTCACAAAATACATAATACAGGAAGGATAGACAAGCTCTTTGTTAATTTTTTATTATCATAGTCACCTCAATTGCTAAACGCAGTTATCGCTTAAATAAAACAAAACTGGATTTTTAATACTATTAATCGCAGAATATCAATGATTTTTCTGTTTTTTTTCTTTACCTCTTTCACTCTTTTTCTTAAAATTAAGAAATTAGTCTTCTGTGGCTTGTTTCTTGAAGGCATACCATTCCGTACTTAACGAGGAATTTAGTTCTATATAATAAATAAGTGTGGATTCCTGCTTTTGAGAAAATCACTATAGATAAATATGCTATAACAGAATGTCAAGCCAGAGTGCACACAACACGGATGAAATGCTGTAAAGCTTGAGTGTCTTATTGCAGAGCAGAATAAGTTTATTTGTTTTACAACTGAGGCCTTCTTTTTTAGTGCTTTTCTGCTTCACGGATTAAGTGTCGGAATCGATTATTTTGAAGGAGACCCGCGTGCATTGGACAACAAAGATATGTTTTGTCTTTTATCTACTCTGTTTAGAATCTATTATTTTTGTTGCATCCGGTGAGGCGGCTACTGAGAACGCAGTCCCTCATGAGGTAAAAGACGAGGCGAAGGTAGTCAAAGAGGCTGGAGTAATCGAAGCATCCGAAGCCAAACAAGAAGCAGAAATTGAGCGATTGAACCTTCCTGAGGATACGAGTCCTCGCCTAACAATCAGGGAGTTGCGCATCAGCGGCAATACTTTAATCTCTAAAGAGAATCTTCTGAATAATCTCCCTCAGATATATAATGCCTCTAATAAACAAACACAGCAAGCCGAGCCTGGAGAACTTTACGATCTTAGGCCCCTGCACGATATAGTTTTACATCCCGGCCAACCACGGGAGGTTTCAAGAAGGACCTTACAGGGCTTTACTCAATATATCCTCTCTGTTTATCAGAGTCATGGTTATGCGGGTATTTATGTGTATATAGCAGCACAAGCCGTTCAGGGTAGCGTGCTGTTACAGGACGGCATCTTACCAGTCGAGATTGTCGAAGCTGAAATCTCTGAGATTAACATAACCAGCTACAATACAGATCGTGAGCAGGTCGAAAAAGGGATACTCCGGAGTTCTGTAATAGAGGACTGGTCACCAGTCAAGGTCGGGCAGGTAGTAAACAAGAAAGAACTTGATTACTTTGTCAACCTGCTCAATCTCAATCCCGATAGGCATGTCTCTGCTGTCATATCCAGGAGCTCCGAACCAAATACGCTTGCTCTTGGGTATGATGTTTACGAAGCGAACCCGTGGCATTATTACATCCAACTTGACAACTCCGGTACCCAGGAAAGACAATGGGCCCCAAGAGTAGGTCTGTCTAATACTAATCTGACGGGTATAGATGACAGACTCATTGGCCTGTATCAGGCCCCATGGGAATCCGGTATAGAAGACAATTACTTGCTGTTCGGAAGCTATGAATTTCCACTTTTCAGCCCTCGATTATCTTTTAGTGTTTTCGGCGGTCAAAGCAAGTTTGATACGACTCCGGAGGGTGGCCCATTAAACTTTCTCGGCAGAGGCTCATTCTATGGCGGCATGTTGCGCTTTAATGTTTTTCAGATAAATGGCTGGTTCATGGATATTACAAATTCACTCAGCTATGAAAAAAGCGAAGTTACCCCTTCTCTTTTTAAAACTCTGGAATCCGATGTTGAAATGGATTTGTGGACAGCTGGTGTTGGTTTGCATCGTTCAGATGATATATCAAATACTTCTGTTAGATTTAACCGGGTACAGAGTGTGGATGGTTCCACCAGGAGCAGGTTTAACAAGGCACGACAGAATGCTGAGACGTTGTCCCAATTGTAGTTGGAGGTTTGAATGGCTACTCCAGTTCTCATAGTT
>JACNGQ010000190.1 GCA_014384025.1 Planctomycetota bacterium
GCCGGATTGTCGAATCCGTCTATCCAGGCAAGATATATCCTGTTGCTTCCGGCTTGGCCTTCATCAAGGTCATTGTAGCCCTCAAAATCGTCTATGATAAGGAAGTTGGCCGTAGTGAAACTCCAGAGGGGGCCTGTCCAGGGGCTGTCGGCGTTGGCGTTATTAGCCTCATCAATCCGCCAGTAGTAAGTGGTATTCCACTCAAGCTGTCCGGGTTCATAACTTTCTGAGCCAAGATTTCCGCTGCCTTTATACTCAGGTGAACTCGTATCAGCGTTTTTGACGGCGTCTTTATCTTTGCCAAAATAAACCTGATGCGTATCGGCAAAAACTCCGTGCGACCAGATAAGGATTGGCGTCTGCGTAACATCAACAGCGCCGTTAGCCGGCTGCGGACTGCCCACAGCGCCCTCGGTTGTAAAGCTCCACACATCGCCTTTATGCGTCTCGACAACATCAAACTCATCGACCCGCCAATAATAAGTCTTAGCCATTTCAAGCTGGCCTGGGCTATATCTTACGGTTCCCTGCGCCTGGTTACCTGTTGCATCGCTTACCTCGTCAAAATTGTCACCGAAATATACGGTGTGCAATTTGGAACCATAACCGCCCGTCCAGGTAAGAATAACATCCGTACCTACAGACTCCGCCTCTTCAGCCGGTTCGGGATTGTATGCAGTTTTGGGAGGAATACTAAAGCTCCAGACCTCGCCTTTCCACGGACTGTTCGGCTCAGAGTCATTGACCTCATCAATCCGCCAGTAATAAGTCGTGCCTGGTACAAGACCATCCGGAAATGGAAATCCGGGAAAGCCGACAACAATAAATGTTCCTGCTTGGTTACCGACGAATGTGCCTTCGGCTCCGTTGTTCACATCATCAAAATCATCGCCGATATAAACATCGTGCGAGATGGCAAAATCTCCTGGCCGCCAACTCAAGTTCACCCACGTATCTTCAAGGAGGACTCCATCAAGTGGGCTGGGCCTAGAGGCCGAACCCAAACCACCGATAGGTTCCACAAAGCGAAGCTCGCCCAAGCCTGCTCCCTCCCAGGGGAAGCTGTCGTGAGTGCAATAGAAGAAGGAATATGCTGTGTCTGAATCAACATCAATTCCAAAGGCCACAAAACCGACCACATCACCGAACAGCGGTGGAAATACATTCCTGCCATTGCCATCACTATCCCCTTTGGCCAGGTCCGCATTAAAGTCGCCGATCATGTTAACCCAGGGGATGGCCATCTCGATGACCCAGTCCTGAGTGTCCGGATTGACTCCACCGACAATTTCCGATTGCTCGGCTACCTGCGCGAGCATGAAACCACCGAAATCGGTCTTGGCAAGAATATTGCCATTTTGATCGGCCGGGGCGACTGTGGGAATGTATATCTGGCTCTGAACTGTTTCCTGTGGTGAGGCTGCAAGACAGAACTGCAAACAGTCCATCTGGTTCGGTGTAGTACCATATTGCTGGGTGTTATCGTCGGTAGCCGTAGCTGCCACATACAGGAACTCATCATCCCACATGAAGTAGTACGTGACACTGAAATCCTCGTCGCTGGGATCATCGTCTGCGGCAGACTTGGCGACATGCACATATGGCAGATAGAGATCTGGCGCATTAACGGTCTGATCATTTATGATAAAGGCCTGGGCACCGTCATATTCTTGTGGTGTAACCACACCGTCGAGCGTAATTGTTTGACCTGGAGACAGCCTGACGCAGTTGACCGGCCAGCCAGGGTCATCACTCCTTGCTACTTTCGTAAGAAGCAGACCCAGAACGAAAACAAAAGAAACAAAATAAATCAATTTCCTACACATAATAGCCCTCCTTTAAAAAAGAGTTAAAATAATCAGGCTTTGACCACACTAAAAGACTCATTCCCACAGAAGCAAGATATGAATTTATCGTTGAAATGTTAACACCTCCTATCGCGAAGCAAACAGTCGCCTTTACGACGAACTCTGTTCCTTGCATAATTACTCCTCCTCTATTTTCAAACATACAGGAATTGTGCCCGCCAGAAGAACTCAAAGCTGTAGATGCCGAAATTTACGGGTCGAAAACAATACTATTTATACCAAAACACCCACTCTCCCGTCAAGGATAAATGGTGCTTGATTTGGTGCATAACAACCGATCCATCGGTGTTCCAATCTTCTCTTGCAATCGCCGGCTGAGTTTCCTTTTTCATGAGCTGCAAAACACCCTGATTTTCTGGTGACTTTCTGACTCCATTTTGTCACCACAAATGTCAAATTTTACGGTTAATGTAAGCACCAAATCCCAAATATTTGCATAAAAAACAAAGATTTTTTTGTTCTTATCGGATTAAGTAAACGATGAGAAAGAAATGTATTGATAGTGTCACTTCTTCGATGGTATTTTTGAAAAATCAAGGGGCCTATACCGAATCAATCAATATAAGCCCCGAATTTACAAATCTACTTCACAATTTTCTTTAACGGTCAAATCCACGCTTACTGTGCCGGAGGGTACAGTCGAATATCATCGAAGTACATCATACCTGTACCTCCAGTAACCGAGCTAAGGCCGAGAGTAATCGAATTGATATTAGTAAGGTTGACGCCCTGATCGGCAAATGCCTGCAAGGAGATATTCCATTGCGTCCAGGAACCTCTCAGCGCTGCATCAGGGTTATCATTATCGACTCTTGCGTTGCCATTGAGAGCAACATACATCTGCTCGGCAGTGTTTGATGCACTTCCTCTAAACCATATTGTCAGTGTGTTAACACCATTTACTGTCCAGTCACGATTGGAAGTTAATGTTAAAGTCGCCTCTGATTTACCCACAGCGTTATCATATGCCATCGGCATCGACTGATTACCACTGTGAACAATGCGTTGTTCGGCAAATGGAGGATTAGCATAGCCAACTACAGAACCGTTCGTTGCCGGGTTATCAAATCCATCCACCCAAGCCAGATATACCCTGTTAGAAGCCGGGTCACTTTCATCAAGGTCGTTGTAGCTCTCCATATCATCAATTATTAGGAAGTTGGCCGTAGTGAAGCTCCAGAGTGGTCCTGTCCACGGGCTGTCGGCGTTGGCGTTGTCGGCCTCATCTACACGCCAGTAGTAAGTAGTATTCCATTCAAGCTGTCCAGGCTCATAACTTTCAGAGCCAAGGTTGCCGTTTCCTTTTTTCTCAAGTGCACTTGCATCAGTTCCGAAGAAAATATCATATGTTGAGCCAAAGCCCGGCATCCAAGTCAGAATTGGCGTTTGTGTTACATCCACAGCACTTTTAGCAGGATCCGGATTACTAACAGCACCTTCGGTCGTAAAGCTCCAGACATCGCCTTTATGCGTTTCAAAGATATCAAACTCATCGACACGCCAATAGTATGTCTTAGCCATCTTGAGTGTGCCGGGAGTGAATTCTGCGGTTCCCTGTGCCTGATCACCTGTTGCTGTGTCCACTTCTTCGAATGTCTCGCCGAAGTAAACCGTGTGGAGTTTCGCACCGAAGCCTATTGTCCAGGTAAGTTGTGGATCGACGCTCACACCTTCGGCTTCATTGGCCGGGTTGGGAAAATATGCAGTTTTGGGAGGAATAGAGAAACTCCAGACATTCCCTTTCCATGGACTGTTCGGATCGGCATCATTGACCTCGTCAACGCGCCAGTAGTAAGTCGTACCAGGAGCAAGACCATCAGGAGAAGGGAACCCGGTGAAGCCCACAACTAAAAATGTTGCTGCCTGGTTGCCTATGAACGTGCTCTCGGCACCGGAATTCACGTCGTCGAAATTTTCACCGAAGTAAACATCGTGCGTAACCGCCGAGAGACCCGCTCTCCAGGACAGGTTGGCCCATGTGTCTGGATGCAGGCTCCCATCTGCCGGCATGGATCCATAGGCTAAGTCCGGTGTACCCCGAATAGATGCATAACTGGGAAGCTCCTCCGGCGAGAAACCGCCTTCGGTCGTAAATACCAAATAATCCCAATATTGTTCGCTCGTACATGAGGTGCAGCCGGCACCAAAAATGAAACCCATCCAGCTTTCGCCTGCTCCCACATGCGGTTCGCTTATCACCTCCACATCATCTACATAGATATGGATATCATCTGTATCTCTTACCATTCTGAGAACATGATACTCTGTCATATCAACATCATACGTGCTGGTGGTGTCATTCAACAGAATGTGGTCAGGGAAAATATCCAGCCATTTGGAATTGCTCCCGTCCTGCATCCCAACCAGTACTTCAAAATTTGCCGATCCAGACTGAGAAAGCACTTTAACGCGTGCTTCGATTGTTGCCTGTTGCATCAGGGCTTCATCCGCTATGTTATACAGGAAAAAGCAGTGATTTGCCCCAACATCATCAATATGAAGTTCGCTCTGGTCAGTGACTTCGGCGGATATGTTGTCCCCCACAAGTTGCCACGCATTATCGCCCAGTGAGGTATCATCAGGTAGCATATCTCCCTCGTAGATATATTCCCAAGCGGGGTCTGCAGCAAGAGGCGTGGGTATCCAGAAAAACAATAATAAGATCAACGAAGTTAGCCCTATATTTTTTTTCATTCTTCATCCTCCTTACACATAACAAATGACTATTAGCGATTTGAATCCCGTCCCAAAAGTTTGATCAAAGGTCAGATCATACCATCCGGGATTTCCGATATACACTTCACTAAAACTCTCCTGTATAATCCAAGTTCCATATTACAAAACTTTCATCTCAATTTAAAGATAATTCCAGCAAATTCAGCATACTGTACCGGAAGAGCCGCCAAAGAACTGTGCACGTACGTCAACCTGTTCATCGTATACTTTCTTTCCGAAAGATTGGTATCAATGATTTCGACCGCATTTTCCATGGCCGCCCTTGGGCCCATTTCCCCTCTTGTGTTGCGATACCCTCTAATGGTATAATCACCCTTGTCAGTGGAAATCAAAATTCCTATCAGTATAAGTCAAAATGAGAAATGAGGACCGATTGAAGCCAGTGTGGAAAATCATCGCAACAGTTACTGTTTGCTGGTGCTTATCATCGAGACTGGCATCAGGACAAGGCGATGCCGCAGGACGACATGAACAGTTCATTGCGTCATTGAAACGTATTGCAGCGGATATAACTTCCTGTGCACTAGATGATGTTGCGAGTCTCGACGAGTGGAAGGAGACTCGGACTGTACAGTACAAACATTTCATGTATACGATGGGGCTCGATCCAATGCCAGAGCGCACACCGCTAAGGGCTCGGATCACAGGGACTCTCGAGCGTTCCGGATACGATATCGAGAAGATCGTCTTTCAAAGTTCTCCCGGGTTGTATGTGACAGGGAACCTCTACCTCCCACACGTGCCGAAAGGTGAGAGTCCAAACTCGATTGGCCCATTACCAGCTATCCTCTATGTTTGCGGCCATTCCCCACACCCTCATGGTGCGAAATGGAACTATCAGGACCGAGCCATATGGTTTGCCGAACACGGTTACGTTTGTTTTATTATTGATACATTGGAATTCGGCGAAGTCCCTGGAATCCACCATGGCATACACGATTTGAACCGATGGGATTGGCTTTCACGTGGCTACACGCCGGCCGGAGTCGAGGTGTGGAATGCAGTTCGTGCAATCGATTATCTCGAAACACGTATGGAAGTGGACAAGGCCCGTATTGGTATTACCGGTATCTCAGGTGGCGGTGCTGTCAGTTGGTACGCGGCGGCGGCAGACGAGCGGATCGCCGTTTCGGTGCCAGTTTGCGGGACGTACACGTTTGGTTCCCAGGCGAAACATTGGCGCGCGTATGGTCAATGCGATTGTATTTACTATCACAATACGTTTCAGACGGACTTGAGTGTCGTTGCTGCGCTGATTGCTCCGCGTCCGTTGCTTTTCTGCAGTGGCCAACGCGATGCGGATTTTCCACCAGATGGTCATAAAGAAGTGTTTCGACGGGCCAAGCGAATATATGATCTGTATTCCGAGCCGGAATCATCAGACCGAATCAAAGAAGTGAGTGAAGCGGTCGGACATACGGACAGCCGGCTTTTTCGGCGCGAAGCGAGAGAATGGTTGAACTTCTGGCTAAGAAATGACCGCTCGCCGCTCAACAACGAGACAAATCGCGATCAGAAACCTTCGACGGCAGAGGAGCTGGCCTGCCTGGAGAAACTACCGCCCGATGCGATCAACTATCGTATCGATGAACTGTTTCTGCCAAGCGTGAAGCCTGTTTCCTACAATACGCCTGAGGAATGGGGCAAACGAAAAGCGGAGCTGCTTGCGGATTTGAGTAGTAAGACATTTCGCTGGTTTCCGACGCATCAGATTCCCTTCGACACGCAAGTCAGCCGCAACCGCGGTGGCTGGGCGAATCGTTACGCCGAATACAAGGACGTTGCTATTCAAACGGAACCAGAAGTTTGCATCCGGGTTCAACTTTTACGGGCCCGAAAACGATCGAAGGATACGCCACTGCTAATCTATTCTAAGCGAAGTGGTGATTCGATCTATTTTCTTGATCTGGACGAGTTGCTCCCCATACTGGGGCGCTGCGACGTAGCCATTCTGAACACTAGACTTACCGAAGTCTCGGTGACTGCCAGGGAGCTGTCGGAAATTGAACGCACGGCCTCATGGATTGGGCGCACTGTCGCATCCATGCAGGTGTGGGATATCCTTCGCACGGTCGAGTGGCTAGTCAGTGAAGAAAAACTCAATCCGACATCGCTCTCCGTTTACGGCAAAGGCAAAATGGGGATTGTAGGCTTGTATGCCGCGTTGTTTGATGATCGGATCAGTCAAGTCATTATGCGGGATCCCCCAGCCACCCATCGACGAGGCCCCGCATTGTTGAATGTGTTGCGGATCACTGATACTCCAGAAGCGGCGGCAGCTCTGGCGCCGCGAGAACTTGTATTTATCGACAACCAAGTTCCGCATGCGTTCCAGTGGACTCAGTCTATATACGATCTTCACGAAAAATCAACCGCGATTAGCTGCACGGGAAGTGTTCCCGAAGCTCTGGAAGTCTGGCGGTATTAGGGGGAAAAAGAAAACTGCAAATCAGTGAAAAGATACCACTACAACAATCCTGTTTTCTTTAGTTATAAAAATGCCAGAATTCTTCAAAAACTCACCTCTTTCAGAAGCTAAAAAACACCCTGATCTCCAGGTGACATTATGAAACCGTTTTGTTACCACAAATGTTAAGTTTTCCAATGTCGAGTCCGAAATAAAGCTAATTTTTACGAAAATACAGATATTTCTTGAAAAATTTTAGTGTCGAATCGGATTAAGTAAACGATGACGAGGAAATGTATCAATCATGTAATTCTTTTAGAAATACTCATAGCGATTTACAATTGTTCTAAATCAAGTGGGGCTAATACCGAATCAATCAGTATAAGCCCCAAATTAATACAAATCTGTAGTTTTAACTATTAAATCTAAACCACCGTTTCCGGCTTAGGGTGCGGGTGGATAGAGACGAATATCATCGAAGTACATCATGCCAGCTCCACCGGTAACCGAGCTAAGACCAAGAGTAATCGAATTGACATTGGCAAGGTTGACGCCCTGGTCGGCAAAGGCCTGCAGGTCGATATTCCATTCGGTCCAGGAACCTCTCTGGGCTGCTTCAGGATTATCAT
>JACNGQ010000140.1:0-1088 GCA_014384025.1 Planctomycetota bacterium
ATAGCCGAGTACCAAAAGAGCCTTCGCAGCAAATTTCTCGAAGCCATCGGGCCCTTGCCGCGGCGAACGCCTCTGAAAGCTCGCATCACGGGTGAAGTTCATCGAGAAGGCTATAAGGTGGAAAAAATTATCTTCGAGAGCCAGCCAAAGCACTATGTAAGCGCTGTATTGTTTTTGCCTGATTCAAATAAGCACAAAGCACCTTACCCCGGCGTGCTGGTACCCTGCGGCCACAGCAACAATGGAAAGGCATCCGAGGCCTATCAGACTATGGGAGCATTGCTGGCCCTTAATGGTATGGCGGCGATGGTCTTCGACCCAATCGACCAGGGCGAGCGCAATCAACTGCTATCGGAGTTACCTGAGCTGCAGGGAACAAGGGCCCATACGATGGTAGGAGTGGGTAGTATTCTTCTCGGCCGCAATACCGCATGGTTCGAAATCTGGGACAGTATGCGAGGCATTGACTATCTGCAATCGCGTCCGGAAATTGACCCTAAGCGTATCGGCTGCACGGGCAACAGCGGCGGGGGGACCCAAACTTCGCATTTGATGTCACTTGACGAGCGCATCGCTGCGGCGGCGCCGAGCTGTTATATTACGAGTTTCGAGCGACTTCTTTCAACAATCGGGCCACAGGATGCCGAACAGAATATTTACGGCCAGATTGCTTTCGGCATGGACCACGCAGACTACCTTATGATGCGGGCGCCGAAACCGACTCTTATCTGTGCCGCGACCAATGACTTCTTCGATATCCAGGGGGTCTGGGACTCTTTCCGCTATGCCAAGCGTCTCTACACACGTATGGAGTTTGCAGAACGAATAGAACTTTTGGAAAACGACGCCTCTCACAATTACAACAAGATCCAGCGGCAGGGCGTTGTAAGATGGATGGCGCGGTGGCTGCTTAAAAAAGACGAGGCGATAACCGAGCCGGACGTTAAATTGCTCAGCGATGAAGAAATTCAATGCACACCGACCGGACAGGTCATGGCGATGGATGGAGCAAGGTCAACATATGATTTGAACAGGGACTATGAAAAGAAGTTGGCCAGTAAGCGTAAGCAACTCTGGTCAAAAACATC
>JACNGQ010000140.1:1807-36341 GCA_014384025.1 Planctomycetota bacterium
CTTGCTGAGACTTTGGGAGATAAATTAACTATCGAGCAATCTCTAAACGCCCTGGGCAAGCCTGTAAATATTCAGTAAAAACATTTTGCCTATCTTAAAAAATTTCCGGCTTTTTTGTTTTCAAATATGTAGAATAATGGTATCATTCTATATAATAAAAGAAACTCTTTGCAGGGAGAACAAAGATGCCGAGGCGAGACAATTCAAAAAAGCTGACAATCGTAGAAGTTGTAATTGTAGTTTTAGTGTGCCTGTTTCTTTTAGGCATCGTACCTCTGGCCCTCCAACAAAGTCGAAACGATGCTTCCCGTGTCACATGCAACAGGAATCTATCCGAGATAGGCAAGGCGATGATTATCTATGCAAATGACTACGATGAAGAGTTGCCGCGAGCCGGAAGCAGAAACAGTATTTGGAGTATGGCGATACCGAACTGGAAGGCCGACAACCGATTTTACGCTTACTATTTACTTTCCGACGGCAGCGGCGGCCAGGCAACCATCACATCCAGCTTCTACCTTCTGGTAAAGTATGCCGAGGTATCACCCAAAACTTTTGTTTGTCCGGGTGACAAGGGAGCAACTGAATTTAAGCCATCTGATTACGGAGAAAATGATAGCGACATTCTAAAGTTCTGGGATTTTGGCGATTTGCCATCGGGACATTGCAGCTATTCCTACCATATGCCGTATGGTCTTTACGCCCTGAATACATCGAGTGAACCGGGTATGGCGGTAGCGGCCGACCGGAATCCATGGATTAGCTCTTTCGAAGAAGCAAAACCTTATAACCTGCTGAGTTCATACAATCCTGATGGGAGTAAAAAAGAAATCAAGAAGGGAAATTCCGTAACTCATAAGGAGAAAGGACAGAATGTCCTGTTTCTTGACGGCCATGTAAGTTTTAAAGAAAGCCCACTATGTGGGATTAACAACGATAACATATACACTTACTGGGATGGTGGAGATATTCGAAGAGGTGGTTATCCTTTTGTTTCAGCGAGTGAACAAAGAGATGTATCGGATTCGTACCTTGTAAACGAACCGGGGGCATATAGAACAATAACAAATAAAGAGGTTAGGAGCATAAATTCAACCGACCTTAAAGAGAGTTCGGTCGTAGCGACACTTGATTGCCCCATGCCGGAGAATAACAACGTTATCTGGTGCTCTACATTTCAGATGGCCTGGGACAGGCTCAAGAATGACATCATTGGCGAGCCGGTCAAGGTTCCGGAAGCTGAGGAATTAGCTGAACGTCTGAACAATGCTGAGGTCTCAAAAACAGACCTACAGGAAGAATCATTCTACTCGGCAGCCGGCATTGTGAAAGACGGCATTATCGAAGAAATAATGACAGAGATGAAAAAGCGTTTTCCTTCTCAATCGGAGCCTGACTTTTCAAAGCTTGACAAATTGACAAAAAAGATGAGAGAAGAAACGATTGTAACCTATTCATTTTTAGATGTTAAATTCGATTTCAAGAAACCATTCCATAATAACGACAGCAAATTTACCTTCAAAGCCTCAAACGGTAAAGGCACGGCTGTAACATCGTTTGGGACAGGTAAAAAAGATTGGGACGCAGAAGTTGCCGAGCAAGTTGATATTCTCTATTACAAGCATATCGAATATCCGGACAAGGCAGATTTTGTGGTTGACTTATGTAAATATACAGAGCCTTACCAGGTTGTATTAGCACTTTTACCTCGACGAGACACACTCCGTGAGATGGTAGATGCAGTTGAGCAGAAGATAGCAGAATTCAAACATGATCCGCATTATGAACAACTACGTAAGCTCAAATCCTCGGGAGCTAATTTTGGACCTCCTGTACTTTGATAGTTCCTGATACTCTATATAATTTGACACATCAGTATAAAGAGCTAATTGGGAAGAAAATCAAAAACCCGAATTACTGGAATTATTGGTTTCTTATCGCCAGACAGATGATAAATTTCTCACTCAGCCGGACCGGTGTAACGCTAAAGTCGGAAAGCATGCTTGCTCCTGCCCCTCCAGCAGCAAGGCTGGGCTTGCCAAGACGCCTACATTGCAACAGGCCTTTTCTTATCTACGTCAAGAAACGGCAGGGGGGAACTGATCCATTTTTCGTAATGTGGGTGGACAACGCCGAGCTTATGCAGGAATTTGAAAGTAAATAAGTTAACGGATTTTATCCGATATTTAATTTTTTCAGCCAGGACACAGCCGGGGCATTAACATCGATATTATGGCGGATAATTCGCTGGGCTAAATCGTTCTGTACTTTCCTGTACTTTGGATTCTCGTAGAGATTGTTAAGCTGCTCGGGGTCGTTGATACGGTCGAAGAGCATGTGATTATCTTTGGCTTTCATGACAAGCTCATATTCAGGCGTAAAAATCCCCGCCGATTCGAGTGATGCATGATGAATCATCGCCTCATCGGCCCATTTTATTTTCTCACCTCGCAACAGACCGGAAGCATCTCTACCCTGTTCCCGCCCGCATGGCTTAATTCCCATAAGCCCAAGGATGGCCTGCTGAACATCAACGTTGGTAACGAAATTATTAATCACCGTGCCGGCTCTTATCTTTTTAGGCCAGCGAACAATGAACGGGATTTGGTACGCAGTCCTATACCATTGATTCTTTCCATAGAGGCCGTGCTCGCCCATATATTCTCCGTGGTCGGTTGTAAAGACAATGATTGTATCATCGAGAATGTTTTCATCTTTCAGTGTATCGAGGATGCGCCCGACATTGTCGTCTATGCACTTTACAAGGCCGCAGTAATGCGCTTTGCTCTTTTGCATCTGTGCGGCTGTTATTTTACGCCCCTTACCTGTCGGTGAGTCCTTAAAGTTGTTTGGAACGGTCATATCCTCGGGCCTGTACATAGTCATATACGGCTCACGCACGGTGAACGGCCCGTGAGGGTCGGGGATACTCACCATATAGAAGAAAGGTTTTCGTTTGGGCTTTTTTATAAAATCGATTGTCTTATCGGCAAGCCAGTCTGTAGTAAACGTCTTTTCGTCGCCAATCACCTTGTAAGGCGATACTTCCGGATTACCTTCGGGCTGTTCAACTATTTTCTTCCAGTGGCCTCGGTTGAACATAAAACGGCAGTCCGCAAATCCCATAGATCGCTCAGGGCTGACCCAGCCCGGTTTCGGCGGGCCGTCAATATGCCACTTTCCCGCATAGCCGGTCTCGTAGCCGTTACTTTGCAGGATATGAGCGATAGTTATCTCATCGCGATTCAACTCGATATTGTTTTTATAAGCGCCGTGAGCGTGCGGATAGCGCCCGGTAACAAGACAGCCGCGGGAAGGCGTGCAAACTGCGCTGTTGGTAAAGAAGTTATAGAAAATTGCACCTTCCTGGGCAAGAGAATCGATGTGAGGCGTCTTTACGAGAACTTTACCATAATTCGCCGTATCGGTTCGCTGCTTTGCATAGATACTGAGTGCCCAGCAGCTCAGTTGGTCTGTGTGGATAATCAGCAGATTGGGCCTTTCTTTTTTTCGTTGTGCTGATTTTGCTCTGCCAACAGCCAACTGGGGCAGTGCCAGTGACGCCACCCCTATACTCATAGACCTTAGAAAAGAACGACGTGTATAATTTTGCGTGCTCATATACTTCCTCCTGATGGTTGGAATTTTTTATCACCGTACAAGTAACTTATTAAATCGGGCGGGTGCGGCCTTGTTCTTTATACTTTTCCAACAGCTTCGTCAACCGCTCGACGATTTCCGGATGTTTGCTCCATAAGTTGTTGCTTTCGGCTAAATCATCTTCCAGATTGTAAAGCTGTCCGGCTGGTCCACCCGGCTCTGGCTCGACTCTTTGAGGTTTGGTGAAACCTCCTGAGCCGAGGCCGAGTATGAGTTTCCATTTTCCCTGCCGGATGGAAAATATCCCTATGCTGGAATGGTGCACAATAGCTTCGCGTATCGGCTTATTTAGCTTATGCCCCGACAGGGCGGGCAGGATATTGAAACTGTCTTCGGCGGCATTTTCAGGCAGTTTTGCTCCGACAATAGCCGCACAGGTCGCCATTAAATCCGTCAGACAGATGATTTCATCGTTAGTCGTGCCGGCGGGAATCCTGCCCGGCCAACGGGCGATAAACGGCTCGCGATGGCCGCCGTCCCAGGCGTCGGCCTTGATACCGCGCAAATCACCATTGGGATAGTGACCATAAATTTCAATAATAGAATATGGGTCCCGCTTGATTTTTGTCCGGCCCGGTGAGCCGTTGTCACTGGTAAGGAAGATCAAGGTATTGCCGGTAAGTCCGTTGCGCTGCAGAGCCTTGACAACCTGTCCGACCGTCCAGTCAACTTCTACGACAAAATCGCCATAGCCGCCCGCTTTGCTTTTTCCTTTTACAAAATCAGCCGGGGCGATGGGGCAGTGCGGCGCCGGGAGGGGGAAGTACATAAAGAAAGGCTTGTCCGGTGACGTTTTAGTATGGTCGTCGATATACTTCACCGCTTTTTCAGTCAGCTTTGGAAGAACCTCCACATGCTTAAAACCCGGCGCGATTGCTCCCGCCCGCCACCATCCGTCTTCGCTGGCCTTGCCTTCCTCAATTGTTAATGTGGGTTTTTCCACCGGCCGCTCATTCTCGATATAGCAATATGGAGTCATATCCAGTGACGCCGGGATCCCGTAAAAATAATCAAAGCCAAGTGCATTGGGGCCGGGAACGAGCGGTTTATCGTAATCTGTCTTTTTAGCGTTGCCCAGGCCAAGATGCCACTTGCCGATACAAGCAGTGGAATAACCATATTGCTTTAGCATTGAGGCTACCGTCATCCGCTCAGTATCGATTAAAGCCGGTGAATAGCCGCCGAGAACACCACTTTTCAGCCGGCTTCGCCAGCAGTACTGCCCCGTCAACACGCCATAGCGGGTAGGAGTGCAGACGGCAGATGGTGAGTGGGCATCTGTAAAACGCATGCCTTCTGCGGCCAGACGATCCATATTAGGCGTTGGAATCTTGGATTTCTTATTGTAGCAGCCGAGGTCACCATAGCCCATATCGTCGGCCATAATAAAAACGATGTTGGGTTTGTTTGAGTCCGCAGCACCGCTACCTGATTGTAAGCCATTGGCACAGCCCGGCATTGCCAGCGATGCTATTCCAATACCGGCGGCCTTTAAGAAATTGCGTCGATTCATATTCTGCCTCATCAATATATTCTAAATTTTGTCCACGTCGTAGATTATTCAATCCCCAACAGCACAACAGATTTGGGCGGCAGGGTAGCTGTTAAGATATTATCTTCAAAATCGAATTTATCGAATGCATCGGGCCGGACCGCTTCGGGTTTATCAAAGGTATTGTGTGCGTTCAGAGTATCGGCCGTTAAAACCCGGCCGGTGACGCTCGAAGGTCTGGTACCTTGAAGCTCACAAACAAGTTCTGCTGATTTTGTGGGATTAAGGTTGCAAAGCGTTAGATGAATCTTACCCGAGGCATCTTTAGAAGCCGAAACATCGATTGACGGAATTTCTTCATCCTCGAACTGATAATTGCTGCACTCCAGTTCAAAAGGCAGCATAGTAGCATCATGATGAACCGTGTACATCTCGAAAACATGATAGGTGGGCGTCACAATCATTTTCCCGCCTTCGGTCAATATCATTGCCTGAAGGACATTAACGGTCTGAGCGATGTTTGCCATCTTCACGCGGTCGCAGTAATTATTGAAAGCGTTTAGAAATATACCTGCAGATACTGCGTCCCTGAGGGTGTTTTGCTGGTAAAGGAAACTCGGATTCGTACCGGATTCGGTGTCCCACCACGTACCCCACTCATCAACGAACAAACCGATACGTCCACGCGGGTCGAATTGATCCATTATCTCGATATTACCTTCCAGTAAAGGGTAGATAGTGAGCGTGTTCTTCATCAGTGCAAACCAATCGGACTCGCCGAACTGTGTCGCACTGCCCTTTTTAGTCCAGTTGCCCGTTCCCCGGACGTAGTGATGAAGACTAATTGCGTTCATTCTTCGATGAGAACGTTCCATAACGGTTGTCATCCATGGGTAGTTTTCGCTGCCGGGTCCGCATGCAATTTTGACGATACGGTTGCCGGAGTAGCTGCGCACATAGGTCTGGAAGCGATTATATAGATCGGCATAATACTCCGGTGACATATTCCCGCCGCAACCCCAGTTCTCATTACCAACGCCGAAGTATTTTACCCTCCAGGGTTTGTCACGTCCGTTCATCCGACGAAGGTTGGCCATTTCACTATCGGTATCAGACGTCATATATTCAACCCAGTCCTGCATCTCTTCGACAGTACCGGACCCAACGTTACCTGCAACGTACGCCTCACATTCAAGCTGTTCACACAAATCGAGAAACTCATGAGTGCCGAAGGCGTTGGTTTCTTTGACCATGCCCCAATGGGTATTGATCATACCGGGGCGTTGTTCACGTGGGCCGATACCGTCTTTCCAGTGATACTCGTCGGCAAAACAACCGCCCGGCCAGCGCAACACCGGTATCTTAATCCGCCTTAAAGCCTCGACTACATCGTTACGAATACCGCGCGTGTTTGGAATTTCCGAATCCTCACCGATCCAGATACCATCGTAGATACACCTGCCTAAGTGCTCTGAAAAGTGGCCGTAAATATTTTTGTTAATAGTATCCTCGCCTTTGTCGGTATGAATAACCATCCAGTTTTCTCCAAATTCCTCCCGCTGCTTTTTATCCGAAGAAAGTATTGAGGTACAACCGGTAATTAAGAACGAAATCACAAGGCAAATTATCACTGTATTTTTGGCCATTACAAACAACCGTTTCTTCAGCTTACTAAGCTTCATTTTCGTGTCCTTTCCATAGAAACCTTGAAGAGAAGATTAGCTCAAGCGATAAATCAGTGGCAGAGTACCACTCTTACACATTCATCGATTCGGCTGATGCTTCTAACCGCTGCATCATCGATATCAAGAGCTATCGGAAAACATGGACTATTTTGTCATACAGGCACAGCAGGCTGCTACACATATTCCCAGTCTTTCAGCCAATGGTAGTTGGCCGGCAGCCTGGCCCAGGCTTCATCCATAGCCTCTTCCAACTCTTTTGCCTCAGCCACGTCGAGCTGGCGACGCTCTTTGACGGCCCTGGCCATATTATCCACTTGTTGGGGATTAATCATGCCCGGAATAGGCGCCGTTAAAGCCGGATTGCAAAGAATATATCTAATAGCCATACGCGCAAGCTTGTCGTCCTCTTCCGCAGTCGGGCTGTCTGGTGAACTATCTCCCTTAAACAGTGAAGTACCTGCGAACGGTTTAATTCCGAAGACGCCTACATCGTGTTTTTTGACCGCATCGAAAACACTATCGGCAGGCAGTACCTTGCTCTTGGCGGTGTAGGGCGTGCAGACAACCTGGACGGTATCCGGGTAGGTCTCTATCATCCATTTGATGTGCTCACGGTCATGCGAGGAAAGGCCTGTGAAACGAACCTTACCCTGCTTCCTAGCTTTATCAAGGGCGCCTATCATTTCATCAACTTCGCCGGCGGTATGTCTTCCGCTCTGAGATAGCATTGTGATACGCCAGACATCCACGTAATCGAGCTTCGCTTCGCGCATTCCCTTATCGAGAGTTCCAAGCAGAGCATTGGCCGTGCGGAAATCTTTCTTTCGCATCTCCTCCTGGTACCAGGAAAAACCGAGGTACATCTTATCGCGCCTGCCTTTAAGCGCCCTGCTGTACGTCACCACCTCCTGCCAGGTGCAGGCATCGATATAGTTAATTCCAACTTCCATACACCTGGTTACGACATCGCGACGATTCTTAACAAAGGCGTCCATGTCGAGCTTTGCACTCAGCCATGCCTTTGTTTCAAAAACACCTGGCACCATCTTATCGACTCGTTTCCAGTGTCCACCTAAACACACGGCCGAGACCCAAATGTTGGTTTTTCCGAGCCGCCGATATTCCATATCGGGGTTGTAGCTTAGGGTATTCCGATTGACACCCTCAGCAAAAGTATTCTTACTGCCCAAGGCGCCAAACCCCACGGTCAGACCCGCTGCGGTCATAGCACCATCACGCATAAAATCGCGCCGGGTCAAATCATTGGTCTTATTCGGTTGGCTTTGCTTTTGTTCCATAGCTTTCTCCTCAAATCTTTACACCTGATTCAGAGTCAGCTCAGCTACGCCACTGAGTTTACATCTAAATAAAATACGAAATTTTCCCCGGAGATTCAATTTAATTCAGGTATTTATAAATCTCCGTTGGATGCCGAGGACTCACTTAAGCTTATGATCCGACGGTTTCAGACCTTGTTTATGCTTGCCCATACCAATCTGATTGGGATTATACTCGCCGACAAAATCTACATTACTCTTGGCCGGAATCTTATCCTCCATACCCATCGCCCAGAAACATGCGTTGACGAGCAGACGACGAAAACCTTCACTATTGAAGTCAAACGAGTGTCCCATTGTCGTTGTGAAAACGCGGGCGGCCTTGCCTTTTTCACCTGTGTAGGTCTTTGTCCATGCAACAGGCACCAGTTTCTTATCCGGATTTGGTTTATCTTCGGGCTTCATACCGGAAAGAACCTGTCCCATAATCAAAGGCTTGCATTCTCCTTCCAGCTTCGTTAAACCATAAACATCGGAAGGGCCCCAGATATCTTCAACACCTTTTACTATCGGGTGGTTTTCCATACCTTCTGCGATAAGCCCACGGGTACTTTCCACATTGTGATGTCCATAGTGATTAATCCACGTCTCACCAAAAACCTGTCGACCATATCCGCCGTCCAATTCCTTGCTTCGAAAACTGTATTTGGCGTAGGGACTGTTTTTATTCTTGGTGTAATTGAACGCATGTGTGGCTGTCCTCAAACCTATAATGGGCTTACCGGAATTCGTATAGTCAATGATGTATTTCATCTGTTCATCAGGCAGCTCACGGAAACGCAGGAACATCACCATCAAATCGGCCTTTTCGAGAGCTTTGAGACCGGGAATATTGTCAAGTGTCCCCGGATCTATCTCGCCAGTCTCTTTGTTTACGGCAAACAGCAATGTGCACTTAAAGCCCTGCCGAACAGCTAATATCTTGGCAAGCTGGGGCATCAGGTCCTCGGAGCGGTATTCATCATCGCCAATGACAAAAACAATGTGCTTGCCCTTGCCCGGGCCTTTGCGCCCTCTGAGAACTACTCCTGACTGGGCTTCAGCCATACCGGCTAAAAGGAAAGTCAATAACATGAAAACCAGCGTAAAAAGATTAATGGAATGTTTTGTCTTGTTCATCTTCATCTCCTTATAACATTTACTCGGCAATAGTCAAATTTACAGACAGATTTGAAGTATAACAAATCCTGTCTTGTTTTACAACCCCTTCAACCATATCAAGCATTTTATATTTCGTAAATTTATCTTTATAAAAATATTTCAAAAAAAGCCAAAGCAGATTGATTTTCCAGTCAGATTTTGTATATTAGTTGAATTGACTTTCAGTATTAAGACCGAACGGGTACAGAATGGAAAATATGAAATTTAGGAGAGGCATTATGAGCAGAAGGGTATATTTTTCGATTTTTAGTTTAGCGTTAATACTATGCCTGGCGTGGACTACTTTTATCCAGGCCGGTGACAAGCCAAAAACTCTTGATACCGATCCGAATCTTGCCGGCTGGTGGAAGTTCGACGAGACATCGGGCATAATCGCTGCGGACTCTTCGAAACACAACCGCAAGGGATTCCTCAGAGAAGGTATCTCTTTCGAAAAAGATTCTGCCCCAGGTAGGATATCTAAAGCTTTGAAGTACGGCAGCGGCGATGGCTATGTACAGATAACCAAATACAAAGGTGTTACAGGAATACGGCCCCGAACCGTAGCAGCATGGTGCAGGACGACAGAAACAAAAGGCGAAATCATATCCTGGGGCATGGATGATTTCGGTAAGATGTTTACATTCTGTTTTATTAGAGGCCGTATTGGTATAAGACCCAACGGCGGATACCTCTATATCAACAAAGAGACCGACGACGACCGGTGGCATCATTTAGCAGCAGTAGTGGAAGAAGCGGAACTGCCGAATCTCCATGATGATGTTAAACTTTATTTGGATGGAGTGCTTGCTGAAATCCATGACATCGGACTTTTGGACCTCTGGCCTATTGACACCGGCAAGGATTTGGATGTCACCATAGGCGATGGATTCAAAGGCTCCATAGACGATGTCCGTATCTACGACCGTGCTCTTTCAGAGGACGAAATAAACGCCATCTTTAAATTGCAAAGTAATGAACCGTTACCCAAATCAAAATGATAATCTCTAAGACGTGAAAGGAGATAAACAATGGACAATAATAAAGTTACTCGACGCCGATTTATGCAAGACAGTGCAATAAAAGCCGCAGGTGTAGCTGTTGGGCTCGGAGCCCTTGGTCAAAATGCCGGTGCAGCTCCAGTCAATACATCTAAAATTCTCAACTACAACCAGAATATGGAATATCGCCGGCAGGGCAAGACCAATCTTATGGTCTCCGCGGTTTGCCTCGGCGGGCACTCCAGAAGCAACCAGGCCGAGCGTAATGAAATCGTCAGCCGTGCCATAGATGTCGGCATTAATTACATCGATGCCTGCACCAGAGGCGAGGTCATCAGAGATTCCAAAGCCCTTGAAGGGCGCCGCGACAAAATGTATCTGGCACTTTCACATTGCGGCAAAGAAGCACGCGAGGAAGAATACCGCACCACCAAAAAACTGATGGAAGTTCTGGATGGATTACTGAAAGAATCGAATCAGGAATATACCGATCTATGGCGCATCACCTGTTACGAACCAGGCGGAAGACATTCATTCAACACTTCCTGTGAAGTTGTCGGTGCTCTGGAAAAAGCCAAAAAACAGGGCAAGGCACGTTTCGTCGGCTTCTCATCACATGACCGCAGATGGATCAAGTTTATGATTGAGTATTTCCCGCAAATCGATTGCGTCTGTTTCCCGTTCACTACGATGAGTAAGGCCGCCCCGAAAGACAGTGTCTTCGAAGCCCTTAAGAAGCAGGATGTCGGCGCCTTCGGTATCAAGCCTTTTGCCGCCGGCTCACTCTTCAGCAGAGGCGATCAGGCAGAACAAGACCGGCGCGCCCGCCTGGCCATTCGATACATATTGAACACCAATACTGTAATTCCAATCCCGGGAATGAACAGCATCCGTTATGTTGATAACGTCGCAGAGGCCGTTATGGAACGCCGCCAGCTCGATATAAAGGAAAAGGCTGAACTGGACAACGCCAACAAACAGGCCCTGGCAGCACTGCCGAATAATTACCAGTGGCTCAAGAACTGGCAGTACGTCTAAAGGATAACCTTTGTCCAATTAACAGTCTATCATGTGTCAAAACAATATTGCCTGTCTTGGTGTCTAAATTAATATAAGGACGGAAAGTATGAAATATTTTTTCCTGATAGTCATTCTCGCTGCAGTAGTTGTTGCCGGATCATGTTGTCAAAACGTAAAGTCAACTCAAAAAGAACAGGCAAAACCGGAACCAGTGACCAACATTAAGCCCGTAATATCCACAGAAGCTGCAACGGAGGATGAACCGCTTCTGTTACTCGATGATGAACCTCTATTGTTACTTGATGATGAGCCTGGCGAAGATTTGTCATCCGCACCGATGGCCGACAACAGCCGATGCTTTGTCTGCCACGTCAACTACATGCAGGAAAAAATCGCCGTCACTCACGCACGCCAGAATATGGGCTGCGCACATTGTCACGGCGAGTCCGACGAACACATCGCTGATGAATCCTGGGCATCAGGTGGAAACGGCACAGCGCCGGATATAATGTATCCTCGGGAAAAGATTAATCCATTCTGTATGGGTTGCCATACTAAGGACAAAATCGACACAGAACAACACAAGCCTCTCTTCGCAGACATCGAGGAGAAATTTTGTACTGATTGCCACGGCGAGCACCGCCTGACAAATCGCAAATGCAAATGGAAGTAGTGTTCCCTTTATCGGGAGTTTTAAATCTACAAAAAAACTGGCCCCTTATACACTCTAATATTCCTTGAAATTTTTCATCCATTCCGGCCAAGCACTTGACGTTACGCCACCGGCTGTAGTCCAGGGACCGTTAATATTGTACTCTTTATGCCATTTTTGTTTCCACAATTCCTTAAGTCCCACCTTCCTGACAGACCAGTCCATGAAAACGTGATTGATAAATCCATTGTGCCGGTTGATGGCGAAATGCATCATTTCTCTGTCGTAACCCAACCACTGACCGTCTAATGGAGGGGGATCGCCACGCGTGCCGTTTTCGTATGGGCCGCCACCTCTCCACATCGAATCTCCTAACACGGGCGTATTAGCTGAGCCCTTTGTATTCGGCGTCCTCCAGTTCCATTCCGTGGGACGTGATTGAATTGCCGTAACTCCCGCCGGCGGATGATAAATCCAGTTATTGCCTCCAAAGCTGGGTTCTTCCCCTCCTGTTGTGGTTCCACTTCCACCAATCGGCATATAGTACGTATGAAACGGCCCACCCCACTCTTCACCAGTAGGTTGCCTCTTAGTAGCCATCGGGCAACGGAGAATATTTGACTTTGTTGAGTAATGTTCTCTTAAACAAATAATCCATTCGCCGCGATGCCAACCGCCACCGCCAACCTGACCTACACTGAAATAACCGTCGTTGTCCTGGCAATACATTGACCAGATAATACCCCATTGTTTGAGCAGCGCCTGACAGGAAACCGTTCTTGCCTGGTTCCTCGCTCTTTGCAGGGCCGGCATCAATATCGCCATTAACAATGCAATAATGGCAATTACAACCAATAATTCTATTAATGTGAAACCCCTTGATTTGTTCATAGAACCACCTTCCGTTTATACTGCATTTGTTATAACTTGAAACTCGATAAGATGCTCAAAATGTTCCTCCTGTTTCATAGGGTTTGTTTTTTTCTGTCTGAAACAACATTTAAAAATATATTATATATCAAATCGTTTTCCCAAACAATGTAAAAAATGGAAGTACAGATAATTTGTATAAATTTTTTCCTTGACGGGAAAGTATATAATTTGGTATATGTATATATAGTGGAATACGTGGATTTTGGCCTTACGAGGGACAGAATTCTGGGCATTTTCATACAAACTGTCCTCGTTGGAAGGTTGATGAGAAAGGGGCAAAGCTGTAAGGCTTTGAATCCCGAAAGTTAATTTCTATCCTTTTTCATTAAGAGATACTATCGGGCTTTTTTTTGAAGGAAGGAGGCCGTGACAAATCTTGAAATTTTATCCTGTGCATGGATAGAACGCTCTTCGATTTTAAATTTCTGATTTGATCCTTAGATTTGCGATTTTCTTGTGCCTTATAGATAATTCTCACAGGTAAGGTTTTTGAAGTTTGTCGGAAACAAAAAATACGTGTCATGTTTTGGTGTGTGGCCGAAGCATGTTTCTTTTGGACTTCATTTTAAAGGAGGACTATTATGTGTAAGAAATTGATTTATTTTGTTTCTTTTGTTTTTGTGCTGGGTATAGCCGGCAGCGCATTGGCGGATTTGGTAGCATACTGGCCGCTCGACGACGATGCAAACGATACGATTGGGGGGCTGCACTGGACGTTGGATCCAAATGGAACCGGCATCTCGACAGACAGCCTGGTGGGCACTGGTGCCCTGAGATTTGATGGAATCAGCGGCGAGGGCAGGCAGGATGCAGTCGGTGCGCTGGTCGATGCGTTCACCACAAAGACGGTGATATTCTGGGTCAGGGCCGACAGCACCAGCGGCATACAGGCGCTGTACGACGAGGGTGGTTCAACCAACGGATTGGCCGTTCGTATCAACGAAGGAACTCTCCAGGCTGCCGTGCGTGATAATAGTGACCAGTACACGCTGACGATACCCTTTGACAGTACAGAATGGACTGAGGTTGCGGTCAGTTACGACAATGGCTTGCTGCTGTTGTTGGTGGACGGGGCCGAGAAAGCCACGGTCATGGCCACTTTCGACGCCAATGAAGTGAGCAGCCACACCAATAATGCCACGATAGGCTCTACCGAGCAGGATGCATTCGGCAATAACACAACCGAACCGTCAGACCATTTTGCCGGCCTTATGGACGATATCAGGTTGTATGACAACGCCTTGCCCGTTCATATAACGACGGCCCCGAGCCCCGCCGATGGCGCCGTGCTATCGAGCACGCCTGTGGACCTTTTCTGGACACCGGGAGCATCCGCGGTCTCACAAGACCTGTATTTCGGCGAAAACTATGACGATGTGGACGCCGGCGCCGAAAGTACATTCCTTGCACTGGGCCAGACTGCAGCGGGTGTTGACGTTCCCATTACCGTTGATGATCTTGCTGCGGAGACGACTTATTACTGGCGGATTGACGCGGTCGATGAAGCAGATCCATGGAAAGGCCAGATCTGGAGCTTTACGCTTGCATCACAGACGGCATCTGATCCCAGCCCAACTGACGGCGCTCAGTTTGTACATCCCGCTACAATCCTTAGCTGGGCGCAGGGTCTGAATGCGGAATCGCACACTGTGTATATTGGCAACAATTTAGATGACGTGAGCAATGCCACAGGAGGCACACCGCAGTCGGAATCAAACTATACACCTGAAGCCACCCTTGGAACAGGTAAGGTTTATTATTGGCGGGTCGATGAGTTCGATGGTAAGGACACTTATAAGGGCAATGTTTGGAGCTTCGAAACACCGCCCTTCACAGAAATTTCCGACCCGAATCTTGTCGGGTGGTGGAAGCTCGATGGTGAGTATCTTGATCTCGGCTATGTCTTCGATTACTCCGGCTATAACCGTCATGGCACTCTCGGTGGAGAGCCTCAGTTGATTGAGGGGCATATAGGCAATGCCCTGGAGTTTGACGGTGTCGATGACTACGTCAACATTGACGGGTACAAGGGTATCAATGCTATTGATGGTGTCCAGCAGCCATTCAGCGTTGCCAACTGGTTCAGGATTACAGCAGAGAGTGGCGACCACGAGATGGTGACCTGGGGTACAAGCGCAGGCCAACAGCGACTGACATGGCGCGTCCACCAGGGCAGATTGCGTACCGAGCACGCCAGCGGCAACCTCAGAGGCAATACCTATGTCAACGACGGTGAATGGCATCATGGCGCCTTGGTTGTAACCGAGGGAGCTAACCTGCGGGTTCCGAATACTAAGCTCTACGTGGACGGGATAGAAGACACAACTTTCTCCGGTTCGGACAATACCTACAACCTCACGGCCGGCGCAGATGTCAGAATCGGCATGAGTGGCCCACAGAACGGCAGGTATTTCCCGGGCTCAATTGACGATGTCCGCATATTTGACAAAGTATTAACAGATAACGAAGTGAAGATAATTGCGGGCTTATTAGAGTCCACCAGCCCTGATCCGGCCGATGGTGCCAAAATCGTGGATTCGCTTGCTATTCTGACGTGGTCACCGGGTCCATTCGGAGCCGAGTTTGATGTCTATTTCGGCACGAATCCGGAGCCGGGTGCGGCTGAGCTTGTAGGCCGCGTTAGTGCTGCCACGCATATTGTCACGGATTTGGCCGAAGGCCAGACGTACTACTGGCGTGTTGATGATGTCGAGGCGGACGGTACGACGATACATACCGGTAACGTGTGGAATTTGTGGGTACCCCCCAAGGGAGCATACAATCCCAATCCGGCCAACGGCCAGGAAGTCACAGACATCGACGCAGATCTTAGCTGGGAAGCTGACTGGAGTCCGGTCTTGTCTGTCGTGCACTTTGGTACGGACGCCGCTCAGGTGACCAATGCACCCGAAGGCTTTGGTCCTCCGCTTATGGAGCCTGGTTTTGATCCCGGCCCACTGGAACCCGGCCAGACCTACTACTGGCGAGTTGATGTATTCTACGGCTCGTGGCTTAAGGGCGAGGTCTTGAGCTTTACAGTGCCGGCACCGTAGTTTGTGTAGGTTAAGTTGTAAATAGTATGTAAAATTCTAAAGTCGAATTGATTGGGCTGCTTATCTCTTAGCAGCATAGAAAAGGGATTAAGCTGCCAAATTCAGTTCTGATTAAGTGATGTTCACGGGCTTGGAAGTATGATGTATACTTCCAAGCCCTTGCTCTGATGGTAATATATCTATTAGTTTAGGTAACAGGAATAATCCCGAGAGGTAGGGATTATTTTGTGTGGCCTAAATATGATTCATTATTTAAACTCTTTTAATATCAGAAAGGCTGATTATGTGCGGAAAAAAAACTAACTTGATTTTCCTGAGTTTGACGCTGGCCTTGATTGCAGTGAGCACAGTCAGAGCTTTTGATTTAAACGATCCTGATCTGGTCGCTTATTGGCCGTTTGATGAGGGAGCAGGCAAAGTTGCTAATGATCTGTCCGAAAATGGCTATGACGGCACCCTTGTTGGTGGTACATCCTGGACCGATGGCATTTATGGAAGCGCTTTGCAGTTCAATGGAAGCGATGCATACGTGGAAACCGGTCAGAGTTTACTCAACGGCCTTGCCGGATTCACCTTGGCCGGTTGGGTCAGCGCCAGCAATGTTAATGTTTACTCCAGCCTTTTTGGTCAGAACGATTTAATTGAATTCGGATTTATAGGCGGTGCTCAGGTCGGAACCTGGTTATTAGGCAATAACTGGCAACTTGTTGCCGCGGACTATACTTTTGATTATCCCTCATGGCACCACTTAGCTTTAACAGGAGATGCGACAAGAATTGTAATCTACATAGACGGCCAGGAGGCGGCAAGTGACGAAGGGGGGCTATCGAGCGGCAGCGCCGGGTTTACATTCAAAATTGGTGCAGGTGTCTTTAATACAAGCGGAGATCCGTTTCTTGGAGAAATTGATGATGTCTGGGTCTTCAGCCGCGCGTTAACACAGGAAGATATTCAGGGCCTGATGCCGGGTTCCGGAGGATACCCATATGTTTTACGTCCGCTCCCGGAAGATGGTGCCATACACGAAGATACGTGGATCAATCTTAGCTGGCGGGCGGGAGATTTCGCCGTTTCGCACGATGTGTATCTGGGCGATAGTTTTGAAGACGTAAACAACGGTACAGGTGAGACCTTCCGAGGCAACCATGCCGAGACATTCTATGTTGCCGGTTTTCCCGGATTTGCTTATCCGGCTGGTCTTGTTCCGGGCACAACCTACTACTGGCGAGTAGATGAGGTCAATGATGCCGAGCCAAATAGTCCGTGGAAGGGCGATATATGGAGCTTTATGATTCCGCCTAGAGCATATAATCCTATCCCGGCTAACGGCATCGCGTTCATTGACATGGAGACACACCTTAGCTGGAGCGCCGGCCTGGGTACGAAACTGCACACCATATATTTCGGCGACAATTTTGACGATGTGAACAATGCCACCGCAGGAGTGTCACTGGGAACTAAAACATATGACCCGGGCACACTTGAATTAAATAAGACTTATTACTGGCGTGTTGACGAATTCGACGGTATCGCAACGCATAAAGGCAACGTCTGGAGCTTTACTACTACTGTCCCCGGTCTGGGCACGGTCATAGCAGAGAGGTGGGATAATATCGAAGGTGATAATCTGGACACCCTAAAAAGCCATTCGAAGTACCCGAACAATCCTGACGTAACCGAGGTCTTGACACAGTTTTCGTCGGACCTGGACCTCGACAACTATGGCGGCCGAATTTACGGCTGGCTCTATGTACCGGCGACAGGTGACTATACGCTCTGGCTTTGCGCCGACAACCAGGGTGAATTATGGCTGAGCACCGATGACGACCCGGGCAATGCAGTTTTGATAGCGAATGAAAGTACTTGGGCCGGACCCAACACATGGGGAACAGGCGAGGAGCAGTCAGACCCAATCCAACTTCTGTCTGGAAACAAATATTACATTGAGGCACTCTGGAAGGAAGGCAGCGGCGGCGACCAGTGTCAGGTAGCATGGAGGGGACCAGGCATCCCGACAATCACGATTATTCCGGGAGCTAATTTGTCCCCATACGAACCGGTTCAGGCCAACGGTCCTAAACCGGGGAATAACACCTCAGATATAAATCAAAGATCTACTCTTAACTGGCGGGCCGGAGACGCAGCCGCTTCGCACGAGGTCTATTTCGGTACGGACGCCGATGCTGTGAAAAATGCTGATATGGCTTCGCCTGAGTACAAAGGCAGCCGGAACCTTGGCTCCGAAATCTATGACCCCGGACAACTCCAGTGGGATACTACTTACTATTGGCGTATTGATGAGGTCAATAATGCTAATCCTGACAGTCCGTGGGTAGGCAACCTCTGGAGATTTACGACAGCGAACTTCCTTATCGTTGATGATATGGAGAGCTACAATAACATTAATGAAGGTGAGCCCGGGAGCAACAGGATATATCTGGCCTGGGTGGACGGATTCGACAACCCTGCAATAAACGGTTCTGTCGTTGGTTACGCCAATCCTCCATTTGCCGAGCAAAGTATAGTTCACAGCGGTAGTCAGTCAATGCCGTTTTCCTACGATAACAGCGTTGGGAAATCCGAGGCAACTTTGACGTTGACGTACCCGCGTGACTGGACCGAGAACGGTGTCAACACACTGGCAATTTGGTATTTTGGTGATGCGGCCAATGCTGCTGAACCGATGTATGTTGTTCTAAACGGCACTGCTGCTGTTACCAATGATAATCCTAACGCGGCACAGGCAACTGCCTGGACCGAATGGACTATCGACCTGCAGGCGTTCGGTGTTAACCTTACTAATGTCAATACGATTACTCTCGGCTTCGGCAATAGAAATAATCCTGTGGCCGGTGGTGCAGGTATGGTGTTCTTCGATGATATTCGTCTGTATGCACCGGATCGGGAAACGCCGTAAGCAGCAAATTAATAATTTCAAGAGATGAGTTTTTAATACATAAGGAGGATTATTATGTGTAGAAAATTAATGTATTTGTTTTCTTTTGCATTGTTGCTGTGCCTACCTCTGAATAGCGTGGCACAAGATATCGAGACAGGTCTTGTCGGGTGGTGGAAATTTGAAGAAGCAAGCGGGACATTATATGACCAGAGCGATAATCATAACGACAGCACTTCCGTTCAGGGCGTACTTTACCAGCAAGCCGGTCAAAAAGGATTCGCTTTAGGCTTTGATGGAATCGATGACGATGTTACTGTTGGGGCTAATGGAAGACCAACTGATACATTCAGTTTCGGAGGATGGCTGAAAACGTCGGCTACTCACGAAATTGATCCGGAATCAACCTCCGGCACAGGTGGAGTAAATAGTCAAAGATATGCATTCGACCCGCAACATGGAGGTGAAACAGACGGCGGAGCCGGACTATCTGTCGGAACAAATGGCATTTTAGTTTATGAGCATGGCAGTAACTATATGCCGGCAACTGCCGTATATAAAGCTGATATAGGAAGTGACTGGAATCACATCATGATAGTTTATGACAACAAACAGCCGACAATTTACCTTAATGGCAGTGCCGTTCGTGAAGGCCTTACTTCCCCAAGAGGAGTGGTAAATGCGCCAATCCACTTTGGCGGAATGGCATATGGATATTTTGAAGGCCTGATGGATGAGATACGTATCTACAACCGAGCGTTGTCGGCGGCCGAGGTAAGAAAGCTGGCGGCCCGACCAAATGCATATAGCCCACTCCCGGTTGAAGGTACCATTCATGAGGACACGTGGTTGAGTATGAGCTGGTCATCGGGAGGTAATGCAGCCTCACACGATGTGTACTTCGGTGAGAATTTTGATGATGTTAGCGCCGGAGCCGAAAGCGTATTCCGGGGTAATGAGGCCTCAACGTTTTTTGTCGTGGGCTTCCCGGGATTTCCTTATCCGGACGGTCTTGTTCCGGGCACAACATACTACTGGCGGGTCGATGAGGTCAATGATACCGAGCCGAATAGTCCGTGGGAAGGCGAGGTCTGGAGCTTTAGTATTCCCGCAAAGACAGCTTACTTCCCTGAGCCGGCTGATGGTGCCCAGTCTGTCTTCCCTGAGCCCGTTCTTGAATGGACGGCTGGTTTTGGTTCGAAATTGCACTATGTATATTTCGGTGACAATTTTGAAGATGTGAACAATGCCGCCGTGGGTCTTCCTCAGGGAACTTTGAGCTATACTCCCGGTACACTCAAAATGGCCAAGACATATTACTGGCGGGTCGATGAGTTCGACCCTCCCGCCACCTACAAAGGCGATGTCTGGAGCTTTACTACCGAAGGCGCTGTGGGCAGCCCGAGTCCGGCAAATCGAGCTGTCGATGTAACGCAGACACCTGTTCTCACCTGGACACCGGGAGTCTTTGGTGCTTCACATGAAGTTTACTTCGGCACCGATGCAACTTCGCTGGAGCATAAGGGCAGCGGCAACCTTGGTTCCGAAAGCTATGAACCCGCACAGCTCGAGTGGAATACCACTTACTACTGGCGTGTTGATGAGGCCAATGGCACAAACGCCGAAAGCCCGTGGACAGGCCCTCTCTGGAGCTTTTCCACAGCCAGCTTCCTTATTGTGGACGATATGGAGAGCTACAATAACATTAATGAAGGTGAGCCCGGGAGCAACAGGATATATCTGGCCTGGGTGGACGGATTCGACAACCCGGCCGTAAACGGCTCCGTTGTTGGTAATGCCAATCCTCCTTTTGCCGAGCAGACTATCGTTCACGGAGGTTCCCAGTCGATGCCATTCGCTTATGATAATGGTGTTGGCAAATCAGAGGCGACTTATGTCTTGACTTCCAATCGTGACTGGACAGTCAAAGGTGTCAACAGTCTAACAATTTGGTACCGGGGCGCCCCGACTAATGCCGCAGAACCGATGTATGTTGTTCTCAATGGCACCGCTGGAGTCACGAACGATAATCCTGATGCGGCAAAGACAACAGCCTGGACCGAATGGACTATCGACCTGCAGGCGTTCGGTGTGAACCTTACTAATGTCAATACGATTACCCTTGGCTTCGGTAACAGGAGCAATCCTGTAGCCGGCGGTGCAGGTATAGTTTACTTCGATGATATCCGTCTCTATGCTCGGTAATCCCAGATAGTTGGTTGTGTCGTTTCGATAACAGATTCGAGTAAATTCGGGGCCTATACTGATTTGATTCGGTATAGGCCCCGCTTGTTTTACAATCAATAAAGTTCAATAGGTGAAATATTAGTTATAATAACTTATAATGTTCACTAAGTACTGTCGAAGACCTGGTCATTAAAGAAGGATTAAAATGAATAACATCCTGAACCGTCGTGACTTTCTTAAGAAAACAATAAAAACATCGACAGCCACTGTTGCAACGTTCAATGTTCCTTCAATTCTTAAGGGAAGAAACTCCGGCTCGCCGCCAAATGTCGTCTTTATCATTTGCGATCAAATGCGTTTTGATGCCCTGAGCTGTCTTGGACATCCCAACGCCCGCACGCCTAATTTGGATAAAATGGCCGCTGCAGGAGCATTATGCGAAAACTTTTTTGTAAATAATCCTGTCTGCGTTCCCTCAAGAATTTCTTTATTCAGTGGACAATATCCGCACCAGCATGGCAGCCTTGCAAATAAAAGCAGTAAATTAATAGAGTCACTTGCCGGCTCTATGCTGGGCTATTTTCGCCGGCGTGGTTACCACACAGGATGGGTTGGTAAAAATCATACCTATTCAAAAGCTGTTCTTCAAAGTCTGGATTTGTGTTCGATTAGGGCCCGCGAACCATTTCGAGCTTACAGCAAATTTGTTCCGCCGTATTGGCACAGTGACACATTGTGGCCCGAAGATAAGTGTCATCCACGAATGAACACCGACGAAGCTATATACTTTATTAAAAGCGCAAAAAAGAATGAGCCGTTTTTCCTTCACGTCAGCTATTTCGACCCGCATCCGCCTTATATGGCGCCTTCCGAATATACAAGCAAATATGCCGGCAAGGAAATTGTTCTTCCGCCGTTCGTGCATCCTGAAAAATTATGCGCCAGGTTGGATGAACAGTATCGGGCACTCCATTACGACCGCATAAAAGATGCAGACCTCACCGAGACGATGAGATACTATTATGCCTCGATAGAATGGGGGGTGGATTACCAGGTCGGCAGGATTATGGATACTCTCAGAAATAGAGGACTCATCGATAATACAATCGTCGTGTTTACTTCGGACCACGGCGACTTTATGGGCGAGCACCGTATGGTTAGAAAAGGTATGTTTCTTTACGATGCGCTGCTTCACGTCCCTATGATATGGCACGCCCCGGGGCTGGTAAAACGCGGCGTACGCATAAATAATATGGCACAGGGCGTTGACCTCTTTCCGACCTTGGTCGATTTAACCGGCGGCAATATCCCCGGCGAACTTCCCGGCAGGTCATTAAAATCCTTCCTGCGCGGAGAACCGAAAAAAGAAAATGATTTTACTGTTTTCGCATCCGCAGCCTATAGTGACTTACCGCCGAATTATTTTGATAATCCCGAACCGGCTTATGATCCCGACAGCGAGGTTCCATTCCACTCCCGCGTTGAAAACCTCACATGGAAAGCTGAAAACAAAACAGCTATGGCTCGAATGGGCCGGTGGAAGCTGATATTGAATGAAACACGACCGCCGGAATTATATGACATGGCAACCGGCTGGATCGAGAAGGAAAACCTCACCGATAAACAGGATTTCAAAAATATACGAAGAACGCTTGAGGCCAAAATAAGAAACATCTGGAAATGGTAACGGAGCTTGAAAATGAATAGGTTAAAAATAAAGCATATGTTTGTCTTAATTGCGGTTTTATTAAGCAGCACACTTTCCAGCGCCGATACGGTTAATCACGATTACGGTATCATCAAAAATCAGAACAGCCCGCATGCAAAACTTAAGAGCGTTGACTTGAAAGATGTTCGCTGGACTGATGGTTTCTGGGCGGATCAGTTCGCAAAGACATGTGATGTCACACTGCCCCGCCTATGGGAGCTGGCGTCGGATCCGGAAAAAGGACACGCCATTCAGAATTTGAGAATCGCCGCCGGCATCGAAACCGGAAATTTTGAAGGAACTCACTGGCAGGATGCCTGGATTTACAAGTGGCTTGAAAGTGCCTGTTATATTTACGCTGTTACAGGTAACAGGGAGCTTGATGAACAAATGGATGAAATCATCAACGTCATTTCCAGGGCGCAGAGACCGGATGGCTACATCGCCTCCCAGACTATTGCCCGCAACTGGCCGAGGCTCCAGAATCAACATCATCATGAGCTTTACACAATGGGACACTTAATCACTGCCGCCTGTATTCATCACCGGATTACCGGCAAGGCAACACTGCTAAACGTTGCCCGTAAAGCAGCGGATTATATTTATGATACATTTAAAGGACGCGACCCAAAGCTGGCCGATTTCCCAATCAATCCATCAATTATTATGGCCGGCGTCGAATTGTATCGTACTACGGGTGTAAAAAAATACCTGGACATGTCCAATTTCTTCATCGACTGGCGAGGAAGCCGTTATGGAAACGGAAGGCGAAATGCCTGGGGTATTTTAACAAACGGCAGCGACCTCAACCAGAACTGGCGGCCGCTCCGTAAAGAAACCGAAGTTGTCGGCCATGCCGTTTTTTTCAGCTACCTGTATGCAGGTGCGGCGGATGCCTTTATGGAAACCGGCGACAAAACGCTGTTCGATGCACTTGAAAGACTCTGGTCTGACCTCGTAAACAAAAAGATGTATATCACCGGCGGTGTAAGCCCGATGCACAAGGCCCACCCCGTCCGAAGCTTTCAACCCGGCCACCTTTCAGCTATCGTCGGTGATTCCATCCATGAAGGCGTCGGCGGCCCTTATGATTTGCCTAATGACTCGGCCTACAACGAGACCTGCGGCCAAATCGGAAACCTGATGTGGAACTGGCGCATGCTCGCCATTACCGGCCAGGCGCAATTCGCTGATATAATGGAACGCACTCTTTTCAACTCCATTCTTTCCGGTATCGAGGTTGATGGTGACAACTGGTCATATACAAATCCGCTTCGCTGGCACGGACATGAACACCTACTCCGCAGCAACGATACGCACAAACGCCTGGAACCTGGAAAAAATATGATTTGCTGTCCTACTAACCTGATGCGAACGGTCGCCTCCTGGCATAATTATCTTTACAGCACCAACGATAAAGGTCTATGGATCCATCACTACGGAGGGAACGTTTTTGACGGCGAGTTTGCCGATGGACGAAAACTAAAGCTCACGCAGAAAACCGACTACCCATGGGACGGAAATGTGCATATTACTATAGATGCTGTTGACTCCGGCAATGAGTTCTCAATTCTTCTGAGGATTCCTGCCTGGGCGAAGAGTTCCAGCCTGGAAATTAATCATAAACCAACTAACATCTTCCGATACACGCCGTCATCATATACAACCATTACACGAAAGTGGGCCGCCGGTGATACCATTGAGCTGAACCTGCCTATGCCGGTCAGATTGATTTCCGCAGACCCGCTCATAGAGCAGACACGAAACCAGGTCGCGGTCATGCGCGGCCCGCTCGTCTATTGCCTTGAGTCTATTGATGTGCCGGAGGGAATTCAGTTCGAAGATATTTACCTTCCAGCTAATGCCAAATGGAAAACTCAGTATAAGCCCGACCTGCTCGGCGGCGTAACAGTGCTAAAGACAAAAGCTTTGGTCCTTGATAAAACCATCGAAGAAGATATAGGCGGCTACCGCCAGGTAAGAAATATTCAACCACGTCATATAGACATCACTATGATACCGTACTACGCATGGAACAACCGCGATGAGCCAAAAATGACCGTCTGGCTACCCGTCAGATGGTAGTCAAATATAGGTATCAAAAGGCGGAATATCTGGAGCTTAAAAAAAGAACTGATTTATTTACATCAAGCAAAGAGCTTTTTCAGATATGAAAGTCCTTCGCCAATACCCTAAAACCGTATTATTTTATACTTCCATTATAGCCTTGCTTGAGTTATGATTATTATGGTCGGTGATTTCGTATCTCCTGCCCATAATCAACTAAGAAACAATGGATGGTAATACGCTATGTTAACAGAAAAAAAACTGTCTAAATTATCAATCCCCACTTTAATCTTTAGCCTGATAGTCATCTCCGCTGTCTATGCGGACGACCAGCCGCAGTGGGGCCAAAGGTATTCCCGAAACATGGTCTCTGACGAAACACACCTGCCTGAGAGCTTCGACCCGGCCACAGGAAAAAACATAAAATGGATAGCAGACCTGGGTACGGAAACCTACTCAACCCCCGTAGTCAGTGGGGGCAGGGTGCTGATTGGCACAAACAACAATATCCCGCGCGACCCGCGCCATAAAGGAGACCGCGGTGTGTTACTATGTCTGGACGAAAAAGACGGCAGCCTCTGCTGGCAGCTTGTCGTTCCCAAGCTGATACCAGACCTGTACCGGGACTGGCCCAAGTCCGGCATCTGCTCGCCGGCCACCGTTGAAGGGGACAAAGTTTATATCGTCAGCAACCGTGGCGAAGTGATGTGCCTTGACCTCAACGGTCTGGCCAACGGTAATGACGGACCATATAGGGACGAAGCCCGGCACATGACACCGCAAAAAGCCGAGCCTATCGAGCTGTCAAAAACAGATGCCGACATCATCTGGCTGTTCGATATACGAAACAGCGTGGGTGTCCATCAGCACGACAGCGCCCATAGTTCGATTCTCTTACACGGCCAATACTTATATGTCAACACCAGCAACGGCATAAATGACCAACACAAATTCATTCCCGCACCCGATGCCCCGAGCCTGATTGTGCTCGACAAAAGGACAGGCTGTCTTGTAGCTCAGGACAACGAACAGATCGGCCCCCGGATATTCCATTGCACCTGGTCGTCGCCCGCTCTGGGCAAGATAAACGGCCGCCCGCTGGTATTCTTCTGCGGCGGCGACGGTATCTGCTATACCTACGACGCATTAAGCTCTGCTTCTGATACGCAGAATGTACAGAAAATAAAAAACATCTGGAAGTACGATTGCGACCCCGATTCACCTAAAGAAAACGTACACCAATACATGAGAAACCGCAATAAAAGCCCAAGTAATATCAAGAGCATGCCCGTCTTCCACGAAGGCCGTCTCTATATTACCCATGGAGGCGATATCTGGTGGGGCAAGGAGCAATGCTGGCTCAAATGTGTCGATGCAAAAAATTCCCGTGAGCTTTGGTCTTACGAGCTTAGTAAAGGTCACTGTTGTTCGACGCCCTCTGTACACAATGGTCTGATTTTTGTCGCAGATTGCGAGGGATACATACACTGCGTAGATGCCAAAACCGGAAAACCTTACTGGACACACGACACCGGAAATGAAATATGGGCTTCGACACTTGCCGCCGATGGAAAAGTATATATCGGTACCCGGCGCGGGAATTTCTGGGTATTCGCCGCCGACAGGAACAAGAAGATTGTCAGCTCGATTAAGCTGGACAGCCCCATACACGGCTCACCCGTCGCCGCCAATGGTGTGCTATATATTGCTACAATGAAGAAACTCTACGCTGTGAAACAATCATCAGAATAGACCGGATAAATCCTGCCTGTGGAATAAAAGGTATTTAATTCGCAGGATAATTATAAAAGTACGGCAACAATAATTTCAGGAGACAATCATGAAACACATCAATCCCTTTCTGCCTACTCTCGTTTTTGGACTTTTCCTGACACTCACTTATAGCACCACCGCACCGGCCGCAAACATTATTGTAGAGCAATGGACCCGTTTTGAGAACACATTAATAAGCACAAATGATTATGGAAATCCCGCTCAGGATATTAAGGTAAAGGTTGAATTTACTTCACCCAGTGGAAACAAAAGAACGCTCCTTGCCTTCTGGGACGCAGGCAGCCTATGGCGTATGCGATTTTCGCCGGACGAACCGGGCAACTGGACTTACAGAACTGCCTGCTCGGACAAAAATAATAATGGGCTTCATAACCAGATCGGCTCGTTTAAATGTGAACAATACACGGGTGTTCTTCCGCTTTTCAGGCATGGAGAATTGCGCCTCTCTGAAAATCGGCGATACTTCGAGCACTTTGATGGTACTCCTTTTTTCTGGCTGGCCGATACAGTCTGGTGCGGTCCGTCTCTTTCCGAGCTGAATGACTGGAATATTTTCCTCAATGATCGTCTGTGGAAAGAATTTACAGCTATCCAGTTTGTAATGACCCAATGGCGTATGACCAAAACAGACGCCGAGGGAAATCCAGCTTTTTTGGGCAATGACAAAATCTTCATCAATCCCGCATATTTCCAGCGCCTGGACAAATATATCGACGCAATTAACGACGCAGGGCTTGTCGCAGTACCGGTTCTGCTCTGGGCAATCCGCGGCGACGAAAATCCCGGCTACTATTTGCCCGAAGACCAGAAAATTGTTCTGGCCGAATACATGATAGCAAGATACGGTGCTCATCAGGTAATATGGTTCCTCGGCGGCGATGGAAATTATAGCGGCGAAAATGCTCAAACATGGAAGAATGTCGGCCGTGCGGTGTTCAACAATGACCAGCATCGTCTGGCAACAATGCACCCCAGTGGAAGAAGCTGGGTAGGTAAAGAATTCCGCGGTGAGCCGTGGTTCAGTTTCATTGGTTACCAGAGCGGACACGGTGACGACGAAAAAACCTTCCGCTGGCTTAACCAGGGCCCGCCCGCCACAGAATGGGGCAACAAACCAAACCTGCCCGTCATTAATATCGAACCCAACTACGAAGCACACAACGGTTACACATATCGAAAAGTCCACGACGACCATTCAGTCCGTCGCGCTGCTTACTGGAGTCTGCTTGTCTCTCCCACAGCAGGCGTAACCTACGGCGGCCAGGGAATCTGGGGCTGGCACACAAAGGTACAGGCCCCGGCTGCTCATATCAGCACAGGTCTCGGCTCGCCATGGTTTATCGCAAAAGACCTTCCAGGCGCATTTAGCATGAAATACCTCTGCCAGCTATTTAAGTCAATCGAATGGTGGAAGCTGGTTCCTGCTCAGGAAATTATCATCGATCAGCCCGGAGCAAAAGACGCCTCGAAATTCATCGCTGCGGCAAAATCAAATGAAGGTGACATAGCTGTCGTTTATCTCCCTGAAGGCGATTCCGTTACTGTAAAAACCGACTCACTCAACAAAACTGCAACCGCTCGCTGGTACCATCCCCGCACCGGCGGCTGGCTCAATGCCGGCAAAATCGAACAATCCCCACAGACTTTCAAGGCCGCAGACAAAAACGACTGGATCCTGTTGATTGAAGCAAAATAAGAGATTGACTTTTTTAAGGACATACGAAAATGAAAAACGATATCATCCTCAAACAAAGTTGTTCTTTGACTGTAAGGGAATCATTATGGCAGGGCGATGCAATGGACCGCCGGGAATTCCTGAAAAAGATTGGCTGCGCCGGCGCCGGGCTTGCTCTTGCCGCCGTTGGAAAGCAGGCATCCGCCCGACAAGTCGATGAAATGCCAAAACGTGTCCTTGGGCGAACAAATGAAAAAGTCTCTATCCTCGGGCTCGGCACGGCCCCGGCGGGAGAAGGCCCCGTTGATGTCCAGGAAGGTATTAAAATCTTTGGCGAAGCTATCGACCGAGGTGTAACCTATATCGACACCGCGAGGATATACGGCAATGCCGAGGAAATACTCGGGCATTTAATTCCAAAATGCCGCGAAAAGCTGTTCGTTGTGTCAAAAGTCTCGACCGATAATGCAGAAAGGGCGGAGCGTTCCCTGGCCGAATCACTGCGCCTGCTTAAAACTGATTACCTCGATCTCGTCCACATTCACAGCATCGGTGGAAAAAATATCGACCGCGTCCTCGCTAAGGACGGCGCCCTCGAATATCTGCTGAAGCAGAAGGAAGCAGGCAAGATACGTTTCATTGGAATATCAGGGCACAACAGGCCGCCTAATTTCGTCCGTATGCTCAAGACTGACCAGATTGACGTGATTATGTGCGTGATGAATTATGCTGACAGAAACATCTATGATTTCGAAAGTAAGGTTTTGCCCGAAGCAAGAAAACGTAACGTCGGCTGCGTCGCCATGAAGGTCTATACCGGGATTAAAGGCGGCTTTCGCAACCACAGAAGCGGCTACATAGGCTGCGTTACCGAGCCTGCTTATTTGCCAAACGCAATGGCCTATGCCCTCGACCTCGAAGGCGTCAGTGTAGCGGTGGTCGGCCCCTATACGGTTGAGCAGTCCATACAGAACGTACAGTTCGCCCGGAAATACAAGCCGCTCTCCAATGAGCAGCGCACCTCGTTGTTGGAGCACGGCAGAAAGCTGGCGCCGAGTCTTGGGCCTCGCTATGGAGCGATAACATAAAACTGATACGTTTCGGCTGCAACTGGCCGTAAAGCAGCAAAATAAAATATTGGAAACATTAGATGGCAAAAAACAAAATTCTACTTTGGACAACTGTTACAATCCTGATGATATTTATGCCGGTTCTGGCTGCGGATTGGCCTCAATGGCGCGGGCCGTTTTTTAACGGCTCCACCAATGAAAAAAAACTCCCTGATTCCTTCAGTCAAACCGAAGGCGTCGCCTGGGTCAGTCCGCTGCCAGGCCCCGGCGGCGCAACTCCCGTCATCTGCAACTCCCGGATTTTCGTCAGTTCAACTGTCAGAGGAGAGCCCAATTTTGTCGCCTTGTGCTTCGACGCCCGCAATGGCGGACAGCTATGGAAAAAACATATCGGCTCGGATACCCGACGATTTCCACGCAATAACGTGGCCTCACCTTCCCCTGTGACCGACGGCGAATACGTCTTTTTCCTTTACGGCAGCGGACACCTGGTCGGTTTCGACTATGAAGGGAACAAACTATGGTCCCGCAACATCGAAGAGGAATACAGTAACCTGGCATTGCAGTTCGGATATAGCTCCAGCCCATTCTTTTATAAAAGCAAACTCTTTATTCTCGTGGTTCGTCGCAACAAGCCTTACCGCGAACCGTGGAGCGATACGCCTCTCGATTCGTTCCTTATGGCACTCAACCCACAAACCGGCAAAACTATCTTCAAACAGCAGCGCAAAACCAACGCATTTGACGAGGGAATGGAAACCTACAGCACTCCAATTCCCTTTGTTCGCAATGGACGCACCGAAATCCTCAATACTGGTGCCGACTTTATAACTGCGCACGACCCCGATACAGGAACAGAATTATGGCGATTTGAATATCATACGAATAAAGTCCGGGATACCCGTATCATCCCTTCTCTTGTAACCGGCGACGGGCTGATTTTCGGCACTCGTCACAAGCACGGCGGTGTTTTTGCACTCCAACCCCCCAACCCTAACAATCAGTCTCAGGCAAGCATTATCTGGAATTATCATGGCCCATCCCCCGATGCCAGTACTCCTCTTTATTATCTGGATCGTCTGTATGTCCTGAACGGCGTCAAGCAGGGAAAAGTAGTGACCTGTCTTGAGCCGAAAACAGGCAGTGAAATCTGGCAGGGCACTATCGGCGGCCGCGGCCCATGGCGTGCCTCACTCACCGGCGCAGACGGAAAACTCTACTGCATCAACGAGACCGGCGAAATCGTAGTGCTCGCCGCAGGCGGCATTGAGTTCAAAATTATTTTCCAGACAAAAATAGACGAGCCGCCAATTCAGTCTTCTATAGCTGTCGCTGATGGCCGCCTGTTTATCCGTACCGCTCAAAATCTCTACTGCATCGGCAAATAACAACTGTTTTTGTTATTGAAATCTGCCCGGATAAGACGGATATCCTACCTAAAAGGTTGTATAATAAATATAAATCGAGTAGTATTAACTTTCTTTTACACTTTGTTATACAACTGAAGCTTAATATGAGAAATGCCCGTTCAGAATAAGGTGGGGCTCAAGCAATATAAACAACGTTATGAAATACACTACGGCAATGCTTATAGCCCTGCCGGCAATTGTACTGCTAACAAACACGGGCTCAGCAACAGAAAGAGGACCAGAGCGTTCTATGGTAGCTGTACGTACGGACACACCTCCGGTAATTGATGGAAAACTCGATGAAGCCTGCTGGTCGCATGCAAATGTAGCTACAGGTTTCACCGACTATAGAATCGAACAATTGGCCAAAGAACAAACATTTGTACGAGTACTCTATGATGACGAGAACCTCTACATCGCTTTTGAGTGTATGGAACCGGATCCCAACAGCATAGTAGGTGTCGAAAGAAAATACGACCAGCCGCTTCATGAAGAAGACTACGTAACTGTCCGACTCGACACCTTTCATGACCATCGCTGTACTTACACCTTCTCCGTTAATACCCTGGGAACCCGCTACGATGCACGAATGGGGCTTTTCGATTATTTTGATGATGAAACATGGGGCTGTGACTGGACGACTGCCTGCACGGTTGAGAAAGACCGCTGGTTTGCGGAAATAGCTATCCCGATTTCCAATATGCTCTTTGAACAAAAAGACGCGATTACCTGGGGGCTTAATTTCTACCGCAGCGAAAAAAACAAATCGGAAAGAAGTTACTGGTGTTACCGAAACAGCCGGGCCAGATATCCGAATGAATTCGGTCATCTGACAAATCTGGACCTCGCGAAAGTCAAACTCAAGCAGAAACCTTCGTACGAAACCTATTTCAGCACTACATCAGACCTCACAAGATTCAGCAACAAATTGTCCACCGGTCTGGACATGTCATTAAGGTTAAATTCAGAATTAACAAGCGCATTCACCATCAATCCGGACTTCGGTCAGGTCGAGGCAGATCCCGATACCATCGAACTCAGAGACACCGAGCGATTTCTCAGGGAGAAACGTCCTTTCTTCCGTGAAGGCAACGAGTTGTTCGGCTCGCCACTGAATATCTATTACAGCCGGCGTTTCACGGATATCGAGGCAGGAGGGAAAATGACCGGGCAGGGCAAAAATTGGGCACTTGGAATCCTGGATGTTCAGGGTGAAATAGAGCGGGACGATAGAATATTCACTGGTAATTACCATGTCGGAAGGTATATTCACAATATTGGAGAAAACTCTCACATAGGCGGAATCTGGGCCAACTCCAACCGCTCGGATGGCGGGAATATTACAGGCGGTATCGATGCACGTTTGTTTTTTGACAGTGTAACTTCGTTCACCGCCCAGTTTTTGGGATTGAGAGATTCCGAGGGCATCGAAACGGACGGAATTTATGACCATGATGCTTACGGTTTGCTTACCGCTATCAGTGGAGGAACCAGGCCCATCTACTGGCGGTTTGACTACCGTGATATTACACGGGGTTTTCGGCCTGACCTCGGCTACATCCCAAGGCGGGATATCCGAGGCCCCGGTTCCTACCTGCGGTATAGAGACTATTATGATGAGGGGATTTTCAAATCTATTGGTGCATTTTCTGAAGTTGACATTTATGAAAACAATGACCACGAGACTACTCTTCGCGATTTCTTAGAGGGCGTTGGGGCCGGTTTTCGAAATGAAATCGAAATCTGGTACATACGCAGCGATAGGTATCATGCCCCGTATCAGAACTGGTCCGACAGAATCCGAGTCGAATATAATGAGGAGGTGGATGTTTGGGATTCTATCAGCGCCAGCGTTGCAAAAGGAGTCTATGAAGAGAATCCTTATAAAGAATATTCTTTGGAAAAACCTTTCAAAATGACCGAACGCCTTGTATCAACTTTTGAGGGCAACTACCGCGAACAAAAAGAAAATGGTAATTCGGATATCTGGCTTTGGCGCTCGGTTACACAATATACCTTTCCATGGAACGGAAGAATAAAGTTCACCGCGGAACAAACTTCAGAGGACCGACATAACCTTACTATGCTGTTTTCCTGGCCGATGAAGGATGATACCGACCTTTACTTCCTGCTTAACGATTATGAACTTGACGGCGACAAAGTTCGCGCAGCGTTCTTAAAAATAGTGTACCGTTTCTAAATCTTCAGGAGGACATAAAATGTATAATCAAAAAATATTATCACGACGCGATTTCATGAAAATAACGGCGCTGGCAACCGCTGGTGCGGCTTCCGTTATCCGCAGCAGACCGGCAGTAGCTCAGGATAAAGGCCAGCGGCCAACTCAGGCTGACGCAGTCACTGTACTAAATCCGCAGAACCGCGTACCACTGAGTTTCATTATCGACGATTCGACCTGCCTGGTGAATATGGCTCACTTCGGCATACCGCACTTCGCGACGGCCTGGCCCGACAGGTACAAGCAGGACTGGAAAAGCCTGCCGCGTGAGATACCAGATTCATTCGTGCGCAAGTTCGGCCAGTGGTGCCATGAGCACAATGTTAAGGGCAAATACAGCATCGTCCCATACCCGGCCTGCGTCGGCTGGCTCGACCGCTGCCTTCCCGGCTGGTCGCAAAAGGAACTGGACGACAGCCTTAAGCTCGTCCGCGAATTAATGCTGCCCGACTGGGACATTCATCCGGAGATGATAAGCCACACCTGGGTCATTAATACAAAGACCGGCAGGCCATATCCCGAACAAACCGGCTACTACATTGAGAACGCCGGTTGGAGCCAGGACAAATCGGCCGACGAATTGGCGGATTATATGGCCTACGCCCTGCGAATCCTCAAAAACGTCGGCCTGCCGTGCGAAGGAATCACGACACCGGGCGGTTTCGGCGGCCAGAACCGTGTCAATCTCGCCAAGGCAACGCTCCAGTCATGCCGTGACGTATTCAATGCCGAGATTCCACACTATTTCCGCGACCTTTTCACCGATGACCAAAGTGTCGCTCCTCTTGTTCAATATGCATCCGGTCTTGACGGCGACGATCCGAAATGCGTTGTTTCCATCATCGGCTGCACTGGCGACTGGTTCGGCGGCTGGGACGGGCTAAATCCCGGCTCGGTCGATAAATTCATTACCGAAGACCTCAAAAGCGGCCGGCTTCCACAGGTCATAGACAAAGGCGAGCCGGCAATACTGGTATGCCACTGGCCCGGGCAATATTTCAACGGCGAAGAAATCGGTTTTAACATCTTCAAAGAAGTCGTCAAGAGAATCCACGCACGGTACGACAATCTACTCTGGATGAAGAATAGCGAGATTTCGCGATATTGGGCCGCTAAGGAGCTTACAAAGATTGAAAAGCAGGGCGGCCGTATTACTTTCAATGCGCCGTTTGCCACAACGCGGTTTACTGTGCGTACCCAAACAAACTCGACAACACCTCCTAAGCTGATAGCTGGGAGAAAACCCATCCAACTTGGTCGTGTAAATAGGCCACTGCAATTGCAAAGCCAAACATGGCATGCAGATGGCGGGGACGTTACGGTCTGTTTTGATCTGCCTAAGGGCAAATCAACTTTGGATATTTGATGAGCAAAAAATGCTCGCCGCTGCATCTTGACAGGACTTTGAAATTGGGTTTGTTTTGGCTTTGATAGGCATAAAATTGGCTTAAATTGGCTTTGATTGGGTTTGAATTGGCTTTGAATTGGGTTTGTTTTTTGGCCTGAGCCAGCGGAA
>JACNGQ010000408.1 GCA_014384025.1 Planctomycetota bacterium
TTGCCGGCAAGAAAATGTAAATGTGTTCATACCTCTCGTGGATGAGGAACTTGTGACTGCGTTGGAACTTGAATCGGATGGTATTCCTGTTCTATTACCTCGCAGGTCCTTTGTAGAAAGCTGTCTTGATAAGTTTGCTTTGATGCATAGGCTCAACTCGGCCAAAATTCCGATACCGGATACTCATTTGGCATGTGATGATTTGAGCGGGGTAAATTTCCCGGCAGTTGTTAAGCCACGCACCGGGCGTGGCAGTCGAGGTGTGGGGATTGTCCGCTCTCAAAATGAACTGACGAATTTTCTGAAGGCAAGTCCACTTAAGCCAGAAGCATTGATTGTACAAACTTACGTTGACGGAACTGAATTCACAGTATCGGTAGCTGTTTGGCGTGATGGCAATGTGCAAGCGGTTGTGCCAAAGGAAATTATTTGTAAAAAGGGTATTACCCATCTTGCTGTAACACGGCACAATTTCCAGATAGACCGTTTATGCCGTAATATCCAAGAGGGTTTGCAAGCTGATGGGCCATTTAACGTGCAACTTCGTTTGGACAAAGATACAGGAGTGCCCATGCCATTTGAAATTAACCCGAGGTTTTCCACAACAGTTTCGCTAACAATTGCCGCAGGTGTTGATGAATTAGGCGTGTTAATTGAACAAGCAACTGGGCAAAATAATTCCCCATTGAAAAACGACTGGCGCGAGGGAGTTGTCCTATTGCGCCGTACCCTGGATGAATTTATGGATGAAGGAGACTTCACCACGCGTGAGGTCATAAGGGTGCCAGAGAAAGATCTGGGAAATACCTTATAATGCCATTATAGATAGTCGTCTCTATGAAATATCATTCTTGTGAGGATATATGAAAGAACAGACCGAGTTGAAGATAAATCCCATCCTGTGTTTGGAATCCCAACCTTTTTTTGTCGGCCCCGTTCCAATTGATGCCGACATCAAAATACCTCAGAGTCTTCCTTTTTCACTTGGGATTCATCCCTATTATGCAATTCCCGTTTTAATCGTTACCGAAGAGATCCGTAGTGAGCTGGCGGCAGCTTACGCACGGGGGAGTATGGCATCCACCCCTTTGGGTATAAGTAGCCTGTCTTCATCGCGAATGATGGAGACATTGAAGAAACTCCTTCAAATATTTTCAGGTGAGATCAAAGGGAAAGCCTTTCTCGAAATCGGCTGTGGAACTGGTGATCTGCTGAATGAACTGAAGATTAGGGGAGCGGATGTAACGGGTGTTGAAATAGGCCCTCAAGGTCAGGCCGGTGCCAATAAGTATCGATTCAGAGTTTTTGACCAGCCCTTTACCAGAGGGTTAATTGATGAGAAGTTCGATTGCATCTTTTCTTATGGATGCCTTGAACACATTATCGATCTTGACGAACTGTTTTATGCCAGTCGCGAATGCCTTAGGGACGGCGGCCTATTCTTTCATTCTGTCCCCAATAGTGATTTGCATTTTCGGCTCGGCACAAGTGATCACCTTGCCCACGAACATGTGAATTATTTTACTCCGCAAAATGCAACCCGTTTATTTGAAATGCAGGGATTCGCTTCGGCCGGATTTTCAATTTCCCGCGCTGGGAACGAAATGTGTATATGGGGAGCCTACGATCCCACTATTCAACCATCATGGCCGGGCGAAGAGATGGATCATGTGATCAGAGAAGCCGAAAAACTCAGGCAGCATAAGGAACTGCTAATCACCAAAAGAGAACGTATTCTTTCTAAACTTCATGACATGTATAGCATTAATCGGTCCATCGGTTTTTACGCCGGCGGATTTGATTTCAGTCTCTTACTGCCTGATACCAGCAAAATCCGGTATTTTGACGGTGATCCTTACAACCACGGCAAATCCTGGCTGGTTGGTCTCCCACCAATCGAATCGCCTTGCCAATTAAGCAATTCGCCAGTTGATCAGCTTGTCATCTGGAAGGGCCACTATTTTGAAGACATCGTCAAGACACTTAAAGAGGACATTCACGTTTCCGATGACATGATCATCCACAACATCGACAATTGGGTATGATGAATGGCTGCGAGAACTGGCACTTACTGAACATGCAGCAGTAAGTACGAAACTACGATAAAGAGAAAAACTATTTCTCCATAGGCTCGGCTATGCTCAAACAATTAATTGCTGTTGTTAAAGAAGTCGGAGACCTCCTTCTGGATTGGCGCCGTGCCGGAATTCGGGAGGGTGTTTGGCATGGAAGTCAATTCAAGGCAAAAGTTGATGTGATGGCCCATAATGCCTTTCAAAAATTGCTGCAGGATTTGTGGCCGCGGATCCCGGTCATCAGCGAGGAAAATCCGGAGTCCCTGGTTGTCGAAAGACCGGACTTCTATTGGCTGATTGATCCCATTGATGGAACGGCCAGTTTCGTTAATGGATTTAGTGGGTTTGTTACGCAAGCCGCGCTTATGCTGAATGCACTACCTGTCATTTCCGTTATTTATGCACCGGTGACACATGAGTTGTATTGGGCGGAACTCGGGAGGGGGGCATATCTTAATGAAAAGAGAATGTCTGTTCCGGCAGTTAGAACAACGGCCATTTTAATTGATAATTATCCTGAACCACGGGGTGTAACTCTGGAGGCATACAAGGCATTGCATTGCCAGAAATATCTTGAATGCGGAAGTATATCATTGAAAATATGCAAAATTGCGGACGGAACCGCCGATATTTTCTTTAAGCCTGTGCACATGTCTGATTGGGATCTGGCGGCTCCCCAACTGGTCATTGAGGAAGCCGGAGGGATTTTACGGGATATATTGGGGGAGCATATCCGTTATCAGGGTGATTATTCTCATCCGGGAATCATTGCTGCGGCAAACGAGGTGACCTTCGCAAGAGCCTTGTCTTGGTATACGACTTTTATGAGAGAAGGAGGTGTACCATGAACGCCTTGGTAATTGCCGCTCATCCGGATGACGAAGTATTGGGTTGCGGTGGAACCATTGCACGATTAACGAATGAAGCAAAGAACGTATATGTCGCTATTCTTGGCGAAGGTATAACATCTCGTTTTAATAAACGTGAACAGGTAGATGAAAGCGCATTAGAGAAATTGCGGAATAACAGCAAACGTGTATCAGAATTTATGGGCGTTAAAGAATTGTTTGTATATGACCTGCCCGATAACCGCTTTGATACCATCCCATTATTGGATATTATTAAGATTATCGAAACAATCATTGATAAAGTAAAACCATCAACAATATTTACGCATCATTACGGCGATTTAAATATTGATCATTCAATAATTCATCGTGCTACGCTCATTGCAACACGACCGCTTGCCGGCCACTCAGTTAAAAAAGTATATGCCTATGAGGTGCCGTCGTCAACAGAATGGGCATTTGGACAATTTTCTACGAGATTTCGAGCAAACGTATTTATTGATATCGGCGCCACGCTTGAGAAAAAGATTGAAGCTATGGAAATATATGAAAGTGAGGTACGGCTTTTTCCACATCCGCGATCACCGGAAGCATTAAGAGCGTTGGCGAAAAGATGGGGAGCTGCGGTTGGCTTTAATGCTGCAGAGGCGTTTGAACTAATTAGAGAGATGAAATAATGGTTGATTATGCCTGCCAAGTCAACTCCGGCCAATTGTGCAATTGGCTGAAGATAATACTTCCCAGAGCGATGTTATATTCAAGGCTTTTAATGATTATGTTTCTACAATAATCTGAGTGGTGCAACTATGGAAATTATTTTGCTTGATAACAGAAACGAAAATGACTGGAATGAATTCTGCCTGAAAAGCAGCGATGCATGGTTCTGGCACACAACGTATTGTATGAACTATGTGAAACATTATCGGCCGGAATACAATCCGATTCAAATGTCTTTTTTTGTAAGGGAAAACAATAAATTCATAGCAGTTTGCCCCTTGATGCTTGAAAATCATGATGGCAATAAGGAATTCAGCTTCAGCGCATTTGCCGTTCCATCGCCTGCCATGTCAGATGAAATTGGAAACAAGAAACAAAAAAAGGTGCTTGATTTCATATTTAAATATGTTGACGGTCTATCAAAATCACAGGGCGTAATAAAGGCGTCTTTCAGATTTTCTCCTCTTGCCGATGTTTACATTCTATCCAAAGGTTATCCGTCAAATTATCTCTTAAAATATGGTTATCTGGACGCAACTTTTAATACCCAGATGCTGGATATTTCACCGGATCCCGATCAGTTAAAAAGTGAAATCAGGAAAGGGCACAAATACGATATTAACAGAGCCTCCAGAATGCTCGATGTACACATATTCGATGCACAATCTATTGATCGCGCAACTTTTGAACTTTATTGCGAGCTTCATCATAAGAATGCCGGAAGAGTTACCCGTCCAAAAATAACCTTCGATATATTGTATGACTGGATAAAAATGAGGCATGCGATACTTGTCGGAACAACGCTTAAGGGGAAAAATCAGTTTGTCGGATTTTCATATCACGTCGTTTATAAGAACGGGGCCTGTTACGCTTCGGCATGCAGCGATCCGGATTACGGTGAGATGCCGATTGCACACTTCATTTTATGGGAGTCAATACGCTGGTTGCATAATAACAGTATCAAGCGTTTTGAGATCGGCTGGCAGTTCTATGGATCTGAATTCCATTATGACACTTCTAAAAAAGAATATCAGATTTCGAAATTCAAACGCGGTTTTGGCGGCGAACAGATGTCGCAAATAGTTGGCGAAAAATATTATGATCCGGATTTCTTCGAAAAAGAATATATGAAGAAAATTAAAAAATATAAGGCACACGTAATCAGCGGGTACGATCAAGAGTTTCATGAAAAATGATTAGCTTGTAGGAAAACAAGGGCTATTCAAAGAACCAGGATCATGCCTGCTCGGCTCACTTTTTATCGCTTTTTCAATCAGGTGGAGCTAACCGGTTACCCCCCCCTTGACGGAAAATGCATAGGGAAGAGATAATGCGCATAGTGTTGCTATATCCCCCGCCTTGGAAGATCCAGGCTCCGGGGGAAGAACCTGATCATTCAGATGAAGGTCCCCCAAAAGACCGAAGCCCTGAAAAACGTTTTGGTGGTGACGAAGTTGCAATACCATATGGTTTGCTGAGCCTCGCCGCTCAAGCTATAAGGGTGGGACACGATGTAAAATTGCTTAATCTTTATTTGTTTGCATGGCAAGACATAACTGATCTCATTCGACATTTGCCGGCTGACCTCTATGGGTTGTCTTGTTTTACATCCAACCGGCAAGGCACAGTTGCGGTGTCCCGTCTAATCCGAAAAATATATCCGCAAGCATATATCGTTGTTGGAGGGCCTCATGCCAGCGCACTGCCTCGGGAAATGCTGGGACATTGTAAGGCTATAGATGGAGTCGTAATTGGCGAAGGAGAGGCAACATTCAGCGAACTTATTGAAAACCTGGAACATGATAAACTCAGAGGTGGCATTTCAGGAATGGCCTGGCGGACAAATAATGGAATAGAGATAGGTCCTCCGCGGAAACGTATTGACAATCTGGATTCTTTAGCCTCACCGGTTGACTATTTCGAAAGTCACTTTCTTATGAGTTCAAGAGGCTGCCCGGGAAAATGCACGTTCTGTGGGTCAGCTTCACAGTGGGGCAGGTTAGTTCGATTCCACTCTGCAGAATATACACTTGAAATGATAGATAGAATCGTAAACAGTCAGAAAAGCGGAATTATTTTTATAAAGGACGAGGCTTTCACGCTTAACCGCAAACGCGTGCTTAAAATTTGTGATGGAATTATAAAGCGAAATATCAACTTTTTATGGAGCTGCGATACCCGGGCCGATATGCTTGATGAAGAGGTTCTGTTTGCTATGCGCAAGGCAGGCTGCCAGCGGATAAGTGTGGGGTTGGAATCGGCTTCACCTAAAATTTTAAAATCTATCAACAAGGGTATCACACCTGAATTGGTGCTTTCAGCTACACGGATGGCTAAAAAATTCGGCTTACAGATCCGGTATTATTTGATGGCAGGCAATCGAGGAGAGTCTGCCGAAACGCTAAAGACCACCATAGATTTTATTGTTGAAGCGCAACCTAACGAATTCTTTTTTTCTTTTCTAAGTCTGTATCCGGGGACGGAAGAATTTAAATTTGCCGAGGACTCGGGACTTGCATGTCGCGACATGTTTTTCTCCGAAGAGTTTGACTCATTTAATTTCACATATGGGGAGGACAGCCCTCAATTGAAAGAAATATACAACTGGATTAACTCGAACCAAGGCATTCGCAGATTTTGGGATTACAGCATCGCCGAACTTGAAGTTATTTTAAATCTGTTTCCTAACCTTCCTGCCGCCCACATGGATCTGGGCGGCACCCATTATCATTTGAAAAATTATTCAGAAGCAGAAAAACATATTCGCATTGCGATAGATATGGGCTACCATTTGCCAAGCCTCGGATATAACTATCTTGCCTGCATTGCTGTCTTGCGTGGCGATTTTAAGAGAGCTATCAATCACTTTGAGCAGGCAAAAGAACGTGGCAGTGATAATATTATTGACGACAATCTGCAATCCCTGCGCTCATGGTTGGTAGCCGGTGGACTTCAAAGCCGCCATCAGATAAACTTAATCGCTAATCATGACTGTGAGCGCTCGTTTATCGCCAAACAACCCATGCTGCCGGGCCCAATCATTATTCAAGATGTCTTGGCGGCATCAGATGCATCGCCTATTGTTTTTATGCCCCGGCAATAAAGGAATATCAGGTAATAGTTACCTTGTATATGAGCCATGGTAAGACAAACTCATTTTTAAAATCAAGGAAGAAAATGGGGATATCGTACAAGAAAAAACTTGATCACCATGGTCTACCTCATCGGAGGTAAACTCGAAAGCAGGCTAACGTACATCAGTTACACAACCTGCAAATAGGAGTAAAATATGATCAAAACACTCAAAATAAGCGACCTGAAATTCATTGCAGAAAGGTTATAAAATGGTAACTTTTACATATGGACACGAGAAATCAAGGTTTCTGGATGCGATAGATCTTTACAGGTGTTTTAATAATTACCGGATATGGAAATATATAATTGCAGCCCTTCTCGTGCTTAACAAAACTCAGCTATCCGAGTACAAAATTCTTGAACCCGGTTGCGGCGGCGGAGAAAAACTGAGATTTCTTACTGAACTGCGTGCTAACCCGGAAAACTGTTACGGCCTTGATACAAGTAAGCGAGCGATCGATCTGTGCAAATATTTATCGCCAAGCACTATGAATTTTCAGGTCGGCTCGGTATTTGATCTGGCATTTGAAAACAATACATTTGATATCATCATCTGTTCGGGTCTTTTTTCCTGTTTTAATGACGATAATGATATCAAAAGACTATCGAAGGCCTTGAAGCGGGTTATCAAAGATGACGGTATACTCTTTATTGTGGATATAAATGAGAATTTTCCAATAATTTACGAAAAAAACGAAGTAACTATGCAAAAAAAGCTTCGTTATTTTGACAGTAAGAAAGGAGAGCTAGTGTCATGTCAAGTTAATAAAGTTGGATAAAGTCGTTTCAATTTAATCCTGG
>JACNGQ010000363.1 GCA_014384025.1 Planctomycetota bacterium
CGAAGGGCCTCCTTAACTCAAAACTCAACACTCAAAATTCAAAACTAACGAAAATCCCGTGGATTTTCGTTAAAAAACGCTCACTGTTAAAAACAAAAATAAAATATTTCCAAAATTTTTATCTCCTTTTCTCATATACACTTATACTCATTTACTCATCATATAATCACTCTTTTTTCGACTCAAAACTGTCCACTCGTCTAATTATAGAGGGCTGCTTGCCCTGAGCACAGTCGAAGGGGCTTTTTTCCCCTGCCCCCACATTTAGAATGACTTGTATTCTGTGGGGGCCTGCCCCCTTGACCAGAGCGCCACGCACTCTAAGGGGGGCCTAACGAGGAGTTTTGAATTTGAGCCATTTTGATTTCGAGTTTATGAGCATCAATTATCCAACTTTAGCTCACTTTAGGCATTTTAGTCACTTTAGGCACTTTAGTCACTTTAGGCACTCTTTCAATTATAACATATTTCCAGATACACTCTATTATGCAAAACAAACCCAATTTGAGAAATGCCAAAATGGACGTAAAGTCTTTGGTCACAATGATTTATGCAAAAATGGACACGTGGCGGATGGGAAAAACAAACCCAATTCAAAGCCAAAACAAACCCAATTTAAGCCAATTCAAACCCAATTTAAGCCAAAACAAAGCCAATTCAAACCCAATTGCCGAAAGGGCAAAAATTGATGCAAAATGAGTATTTACAAGGGAATATGAAGAAAATGCTGATAGGAGCCACAAAAAAACAAAGCCAAAACAAACCCAATTTCTTTAGGCAAAAAATGCTGCTTAATTTGAGGGCTGTTCTCTCAGTAATCTCTGTAGTTTCTGACCCAGGCCGGCCAGTCCTGCTGCAAGACGCCACCGGCCTTCGTCCATGGACCGCTTGTGATAAAAGAACGATGCCATTTCAACGTCCACAGCTCCTTGAGCCCGACACTTCTCGCCGACCAGTCCATGAAAACCAGGTTAGCGAACCCGCTATGCCGATCGATGCAAAAATGGTTTATTTCGCCCGATGTACCCTGATCCATTATGCCAAAGGCATCCCGGGTCAGCGACGGAGAATCGGTATGGCGAGGCCAGGCATCATACCAGGTCGAATCGCCCAATATCGGTATCGTATTTGTACTAATCCGTTTGCCTTCGGTCTGCCTGGTGTCAGGTATTACAGTCGTATTGTTCTGGACATTCCTCCAGAACCATTCCTTCCAGCGGGCGCCGCGGTCTACCTCCACGGCGTTACACCAGGAATTGAAGCCATAGCTGAAAACGTAATCGTCCAGATAGGCGGCCTTGTAAGTGCCCCAGTCGGAAGCGTTTTGCATCAGTCGTGTGGCGGTAGGGCACAGAAGCATCTCATCATTACTCTCGTAGTATGGCCGCAGGGCTGTCATCCAAACACCGCCAGCCACATCCCTGTTATTGAAGTTGCCGTCGTAGTCGTCTGTGTACAGCTTAAATGCAAGACCCCATTGTTTCAGTCTGGCCTGGCAGCTAACTTTCTGCGCCTGGCCCCTGACCCGGTTCAAGGCAGGCATCAATATCGCCATCAGCAATGCTATAATGGCAATTACCACCAAAAGTTCAATCAATGTAAAACCGTTTCGCTTGTGCATGATATTTTACCCTTCTCTTTCAAAGAGAAACAATGAGTTCCCTGATATGCTTATTTGCAATTATTATAACACAATCGGATGTGCTAATGCAAGCTATTGGCAGTTTTTTTTACCTTTTCGACATCGAACATAAAACCGTTGATTTTGCAAAAACCTGTTCGATATCAATTATTTATGTGTATTTTTATGGTCAACTTTTCCTTCGCTGCTCGGCTGGCTTGCCTAACTCAAAAGCTTTACAAACGACCTGGAGAGCCCTTTCCGCCTGGTCCTCGTCAACCGCACAACTGATGCGGATTTCACTTGTGGTAATCGAATCGATATTAACTTTGGCCTCAGCTAATGCGCCGAACATTATCTCGGCAACGCCATAATGGGTGCGCATACCAATGCCTACAACGGAAACTTCTGCAATATCATCACGAACAAAGATGCTATCGCAGTTGACTTCATCTTTGATTTGTTCGGCAGCTTCTTTAGCCGCCGCTAAATCAGACAGGTTAATCATAAACGACAGATTTGCTTTTTCCGGACTGATTTCCGTTTGGATGATATCGTTGACAATTACTTTGGCCTTTGACAAATGGGCAAACACCTTTGCGGCGTTGCCGGGAATATTATCAACGCCGACAAGACTTATTTTAGCCATATCTTTTTGTATTGTGGCCCCTGAAACTGTTACACCTTCCATTTGCGGTACCTCGTGGGTTATTATTGTCCCATTTGTTTCGTTAATACTGCTTCTAACATGAATCTTTACATCATACTTCTTACCGAATTCGATAGATCGAGGATGCATAACACCGGCTCCAAAACTTGCCAGCTCAAGCATTTCGTCGTAACTAATCTCATCAATTTTCACCGCATCTTTGAATATTCGCGGGTCAGAAGTATGCACTCCATCAACATCCGTATAGATTTCACATTCTTCGGCTCCGAGCGCAGCAGCAAGCGCAACCGCGGTCGTGTCCGAGCCGCCTCTGCCGAGCGTAGTTATATTTTCATCCTTATCTATACCCTGAAAACCTGCGACAATAACAATCCTGCCTTTGTCCAGTTGTTTATGAATTCGTTCGGCATCGATACTTTGTATTCGCGCCTTCATATGTTCGCTGTCGGTCATCATCCGAACCTGGCTGCCCGTTAAGCTGATTGCATCATACCCCATAGCCTCAAGAGCCATTGCAAAAAGCGAAACTGTTTGCTGCTCGCCGGTACTAAGCAATTGGTCCATCTCACGTTTAGGCGGATTAGGATTAAGCTCCAGTGCGTCAGCGATGAGCTGGTCGGTCTGCTTGCCGCGTGCCGATGCTACTACTACAACTCCAAAGCCGTTCTCCACAGCTTTAATTACACGCCTGGCGGCATTGCGTATCTTCGGAGCATCCGCAACCGAAGTGCCACCAAATTTTTGTACAATTATTTTCATTTCCAACCTGTAAAAAATTTACATTTGCCGCAACAGTTTATTGAATTCGGCCCGGATGGTCAAGAAACTTTAGCTTTTTAAGAAATACTCCATCAACTCAAAACCATTGTCTATTCTGAATCCTGACTTGGCCGCGTTAGCCTCGCTAAAAGTAGTATGTAAAATTCCACTGATATTATCACCCGCCATAGCAAATGGAACCGGCTCATTTGAGTGAGCACAGGTCCGCACCGGAGTAGGATGGTCCGGCATTACAAGCATTCGCCAGCTTTCGTAACCTTGCAGCGCCTCAAACACGGGCGTTACGATATATTTATCTATCTGCTCGACAGCCTTTTTCTTCATTTCGGCATTGCCACTGTGAGAGGCTTCATCAGGCGCCTCTATATGAACTAAAACAATATCATATTCATGCAGAGCCTCTATTGCCGCAGAGGCTTTACCCTGATAATTTGTGTCGATAAAACCGGTTGCGCCCGGCACATTTATCAAATCAAAGCCTATAAGCTTCGATAAACCTTTTACGAGGTCAACGGCGGTGATAGTAGCGCCTTTTAGCCCAAACCGTTTTTGGAAATGTTCCATTTGGGCTCGTTTACCCTGTCCCCAAAGCCAGATGGAGCTTACCTGATTTTCTCCCAAATCCTTTCTGACTTTGTTAATATCGTGACCGGTAAAAAGCTGCTGCGAACGTGCCATCAAATCAATGAGCATATCAGCACCTTTACCACGAGGTAAAATCTTATCTATGGCAGTGCCTATATTGTCGTGCGGCGGATATGTCTGAACATCGAAAATGAGCTCTTTGAAGACAAGCAGGTGCCGATAGCTTACACCAGCATGAAACCGAATTTGCTCATTACCAAGCTGTTCATCCAATTCTTTTATCAATTTACCGGCTTCAGCAGTAGAGATGTGGCCGGCACTGTGGTCTGCCATTTCGCCATCGGCAATAGTAATCAGATTACATCTGAAAACCCAGTCTTCCAACGACAGCTTGATATTACGTGCGGCCGCCTCAATCGGCGCCCGGCCCGTATAATATCGCTTGGGGTCATAGCCTAACAGACTCATTTGAGCTACATCGCTTCCGGCTTCCATACCTACAGGAACTGTCCGGACAAGACCCTGCCTGCCTAATGTGCTGATTTTGTCCATACCTGGGGTATGGGCAGCTTCAAGCACGGTCTTATTACCGAACTGCTCCAGCGGTTCGTCCGCTGCACCGTCGGGAATTACTATGACGTATTTAGTCACTAATCTTTATCCTCTGGAATATCTACAATTCTAATGCAAACCGGCTTGCCGCCAATAACATCAAGTTTCTCCATATCTTCAAGGGCGGCAGTAACGTTTTCCTGTCTGGTAGGATGAGTTGTAATTACCACAGGTACAGTGTTGTCCGGTCCGATACCTTCATGCTGGAGCGCACCGGATATACTTATATGATTATCGGCAAGCACTTTGCTCCACTTAGCTATTACGCCCGGCTGGTCTTTGCACATTATTCTGATGTAAAACCTGCTCACAAGGTTATCAATTTTCTCTATCAATGGTTCTGTCATGCTTCTTGGCTGCAGATTCAGATGGCGAAAAGTCGTGCCTGAATTACCAAGAGCAACATCAATGACATCGGCAACAACGGCGCTTGCGGTAGGCATCATTCCAGCACCTCGACCATAGTACATCACTTGCCCGACGGCACTGCCGAATATGCTGACGGCATTAAACGAACCACTCACACGTGCAAGCGGATTATCCTCGGCAATAAAGGACGGATGCACTCTTAGTGAGATTCTGTTTTGTTCGTCTTTTTGTCCAATAGCCAACAATTTGAGACAGTATCCCATTTCACCGCCGTTACGAATATCATCTCTCGAAATTGCCTCGATACCCTCGACAAATATGTCGTCGAGCGTGATTTCATATCCGAAAGCAAAAGAAGAAAGAATAGCCAATTTGTGTGCGCTGTCCCCACCGCTGATATCAAGTGTGGGGTCGGCCTCGGCGTAACCCTTTTCCTGTGCCTGGGCCAGGGCCTCTGAGAATTCCTCTCCTTTTGTAGTCATATTTGAGAGGATATAATTGCAGGTCCCGTTGACAATGCCGTACATTGCAGTTATGTTATTTGCAGCCAATCCCGTCCGGATAGCCGAAACAATGGGAATACCTCCGGCACAACTGGCTTCAAACGCAATACAGCGATTGTTCTTGTGAGCGACCCTGTAAAGTTCATTGCCGCATTCAGCCAATAAAGCCTTGTTGGCGGTAACCACATCCTTGCCTGCGGCAAGCATTTTAAGCTGGACCTGTTTTGCTATATCGGTCCCGCCTATCATCTCAATACCTATCTGAATAGTATCATCATCCAGCAACCTATTCAGATCATCGGTGAGGATACCCTCGGGCAGCTTGACCGGGCGAGGAGATTTTGTGTCAATATCGACAACGCAGGCTAATTCCAAGCGAAGGCCGATTTTAGCCGCTATGGCATCTGCATCCTCAAGTATCAGCTTTGCGACGCCGCTGCCTACAGTGCCGAAACCAACAAGTCCAATTTTTACAAGTTTCTCTGCCATAATCACGTATATCGTATTTCTTACCGAGTAACTTAAACCGCCACAGGCGGATTAAACTCTTTAGTGTATGAATTCAACCATCAATAGTCAATATGCTTTGGAAGAAAACTTTAGGATGTTCTCTATATACTCCGGATAAGACGGTGGATTCAATTGACATCAATATCCCCATATGTTACTGTCAAGTGTGTCGCGTTTGGACACGGAGAGATATATTATGAAGAAGCAACTGACCTTATGCGTTATTATCAATGCTGTCATCATAATTTCCCTGTCGGTTTACGCTTTTCTAATCCCGGCCGGGATGATGATTCACGACCTGCGTGATCCCGGCCTGTACAGCGATAAAATGCCACACTGTGTATTTCGATGGCATAGGGCCTTATCTCCGAAGTATGAGAAATGGGCCCGATTACGCGTGGAATCCAAGGCTGCAACAAAGTTGACCACCGAGAACATATCAGGAACCGAATGGCCGGTCTTTGGCTCGGTATTTTATCTCTGGGCAACCGAATCCCTTCAGGAAGCATATAAAGAAAATCCGAAACTCGTATCTTCAGCTCCGAAGGAGTATGCACGAGGCGCCATAGAGCAAGCGACTGCTCTGGTCGCGGATCCAAATCACGCAAGCTGGGTAAAAGACCACTGGGGGGATGCCTATCTTGAAAAGGAGAATCTATTCTACAGGATGCTGCTCATCAGCGGATTGACCAGTTATCAGAAGCTTACCGGGAATAAAAAATATGAAGAACTCCTGTATAACCAGGTGGAGTCGTTATCGAATGAACTGGATGCATCTCCTTATGGGCTGTTAGATGATTACCCGGGCCAATGTTATCCAGTTGATATTCTGCCCGCGATCGCCGCAATCCGACGTGCGGACACTGTTTTAGGCACCGACCATTCAGAGTTTGCCGCTCGGGCCATTCGGGGATTTCAGGAAACACGCCTCGATGAGGATACGGGATTACCCGCCTATTTTGTTGATTCAAGGACCGGGCGCGCCAAAGACGGCGCTCGCGGGGTAGGACTATCATTCATGCTTATCTGGGCACCAGAGTTGTGGCCGGAAACCGCACAAGACTGGTATGCAAAATATGAGGAGCAGTTTTGGCAACAGGGACTATTGAGCGCTGGATTCAGGGAGTATCCAAAGGATGTGGATGTAGGGTGGTTTGCATTAAACGATGTGGATGCCGGACCCGTTATAGGTAGCTACGGGGCTGGAGCAAGTGCTTTCGGTATCGGAGCTGCCAGGGCTATGGGGCGGTTTGACCATGCATCTGCGCTTGCAGCACAAGCCATAGTCGGCACGTGGCCATTGCCGAACGGTACACTTTTAGGACCTCGTTTTTTGTCAAATATATCTGATGCACCATATCTTGGCGAAGCGGCTGTTCTATTTGCTTTTACACGCATGCCTGTTAATATAGAAGGGGTAATTGAACAGGTAAATCTGCCGGTATCCGTATATATTGGTATCCTTGTATTTGTTGTCTTAGGCAGCTTTGAAGTTCTTGCTACTATATTTAGAACAAGACGCATACATAAATGCAATACTAAACATTATGTTCCAGCCGCGCGTTTGCAAGTTTTAATATGGGTTGCATTGATTATTACAGCAGTGCTTGTCTGGATGATATCCAGTGTGTGCATTGGATTGATTATTCTGTTGACAGTTCAGTTGATTCCTTTTCGGCTGAAGAAACGATCTCACATCGCATGTGCGGCTATTAATGCTCCCAAGTCTAAAGCATAGATATCCTATTGATTGATTGAATTTAGTATCAAAAGCAATTCTTCAGGTCGTTTTATTAGCCCCGGTCTCATCAGGTTAAACGGGATTTCATAAAAAGCCTCACAATCGTCATAATCGTCAGCGATTACAGAACGAAAATAATGTTGACTTAAAGGCCTTAAATATGTTAGAA
>JACNGQ010000111.1 GCA_014384025.1 Planctomycetota bacterium
CCCGGCGACCAGGTCAGGCTCACCCACGTATCCTTATGGAAGGCCCCATCCTCCGGATCGGGATTGGAAGCCTTTGGGAAGGAGAGGCCGTACATGACGTCTCTGATCTGCTGCTCTGTAAGGGCCACATTGAAGATGGCGACTTCGTCGAGCACGCCGTTAAAAAATTCGCTGGGCGCATCATTCGTAAATCGGGCACCGATGAGAACCGGGGTTAGGGTGTCCGTATTTTGAGGACCCCGTTCCTGTGCGGAGTCGAATTCCCCGTTAATATAGATCTTCATTTCAGCTCCGTCATAGGTGACTGCGACGTGCCCAAAGTCATCGTCCGGCAGGGCCATGGTGCCAGAAAATGACCAGGGATCGACTTCTCTATGAAATGAGACTGTTCCGCCTCCGTTGATTGCCAGGATGTAGGCGCCTATGATGCCGCCGTTAAACTTACCTATGACAGTTCCTCCGCCCTGATTCCTCACCCATGCGGTGATAGTGAAGGGGGAGCTTGCACCGAAAGGCAGGTTTTGACTCGAATTGCGGATATCAAGATAACTTGCACCCTGGAACTCAAGAGCGTGGCCGAATTTTCCCTCCACCCATACAGGATTTTCTTTGAGGTCGGCATCGTAACCATGTCCGGAGTTGTCCCTGGCGATGTTACCTGAGGCTTCATCAAAGAGCCAGTACCCCACGACGGATTTTGGATCAACCTGGCCGTAACTGTGGGATGTGCATAACAGGCCTATAATTATGAAAATTATGCATACTGTAAATTGATCTCTGGTTGTTGTCATTGTCAAATCCTCCTACTATTTTGTTAATGGTATTTTGATGAGCTAATGTAATGCAAACTATGAATAATTCTATCACCCGGGATTTCCCGTATAAATTTAATTGACATACTCCTGCAAGCCTCAAGTTTCATAATAACGTATTTCATCAAAATATCAAGAGTATTTCGACGGCTTCAACATACCGATGGCCAAAAAAGCATCCAAAACGTCCAGCACTTACATATAGATGCGGGATAGAAAATCAATCGGCAGATTTTCTCATTCACACATTCCAGATGCGAGACTATAATGAATGTGATACGCAATCAGCGTAGGTTGCCATAGCAGATGTGTTTCTACTGAAAGCAAAGGAGGTTTCGCATAACTCATGAACAGATTTTCATTATCATTGCCGGGTCTGGCTGCATGCCTTCTGCTTAGTCTGGTTCACCACTCTATGGCGGACTTTGATGCCCCTTATCCGCCGAGCAGTCTCATTTCAGAACTCAAGTGGTCACCTGTGGTGAAGATGAAGGGCTATGCAAATGGCGATAACTGGCCCATTGCCTGGATGCATGACGATTCTCAATTAACAGCCTTCTGTGACGGAAAAGGCTTCTCCAAGAAGGATCCGGATTTGTCTTTGGGATTTGCCTGTGTGTATGGAGATCCGCCGGAGTTCCGCGCAAAAAACATCAGAAGTGACGCAGATACTCCGACGGGCTGGGGGGCAGAGGGGATAAAGGCCAGCGACATGATTGCAGTGGATGATGTACTCTATATGTTCGTCAGAAATTACAAGCCTTCGGATTCGGACGATTTCACGAATTCCCGATTGGCCTGCTCGACCGATTATGGTGTGAGCTGGACGTGGGCGGACTGGCATTTCTCAGATACCTTTGGCTGCCCCGCATTTGTACAGTTCGGCAAGGATTATCAGGGAGCCAGAGACGAGTATGTCTATATTGCCTCTCAAGCCAACGACAGTGCATACGGCTATTCTCCGGACATTGTGATGGCGCGGGTCAACAAGGGTGCCGTCATGAGGAGGAGCAAATACACTTTCTTCGGGGGGATTGAGAACGGCCAAGCAATCTGGTCGGTGGATATCGCCAAGCGAAAACCAATTTTCACGGATCCCAAGGGAACGCAGCGTATAGCGATTACATACAATGCAGGCCTTGGCCGATACATCCTGACGAGCTCACATCTAACGGGTAAGAAGGCGACGCACACAGCGGCCCTTGGTGTATTTGAGGCCCCTGAGCCATGGGGGCCCTGGTCAACGATATATTACGATGATCACTGGTCGGTACAAGACGGAAAGGACTGTCGGACATATCACCATAGATTTCCGGGGAAATGGATAAGCGCCGACGGCAAGACGATGTGGTTATTGTATTCGGGTCTGGACTGCGATTTGTATTCTTTCTGCGTAAAGAAGGCCGTGCTTGAAGTTGTCCAGAAGCAATATTAACGAGGACACATTATGAATATCAACATAAAGGCCAACCATATTCGGCGCTTTCGGCTTTTGGTCGCTACAGTCAGCGCCTTGTTCACTTTGAATCTCGTGGCGTCATCGCGGACGTCCGCTGAAGAAAGCAGTCGGTTTGTTGTGGTGCCAGTCGATAATCCGCAGTATTGCGGAAACGAGCTGTTTCGGGCGTTCGAAAACTACTATAGCCCACGCATCAGTCAGCTACATTCGCGGTACAGGCTTGCTGAAGTCGTGGCTGGTGGGAGCGATGAGTGGAAGCGTATCCTTCTGCTACGCCACTGGATCAAGTCGAATATCGCCATCGAAAACGACAATCCCACACAGACCCGAGGCGATACGTTCGCCATCCTCGATGCTGCGCTCATGGGAGGCAAATTCCATTGCACGCATTTCAGTATTGTGCAGCACGCCGTACTTAACAGCTTCGGCTACGTCACCCGCCGGCTGGGTTGCGGGCCGGGGCTCAAAGACGACGGGGGACACCACGGGGTCAACGAGGTTTGGGTCAATAAGTTCAGCAAGTGGGTTCTGATCGACGCCAAGTACGACGCCCATTTCGAAAAAAACGAGGTGCCCCTGTCGGCCCTGGAAATCCGTGACGAACTTTGGCGCGATGGAGCCAAATCGGTGATTTGCGTTGTCGGACCTGACCGAAGGCGCATTAAGCCGGACTCCAAAACCGGCAAGTCGGAGACAAGGCCCGATACCTATCGCTGGTGTAGCTGGGAAACGGACACCAATCGCTTCACCACGTTCCCGGCCAGACCTACCTCTACGCTCATCATGCTTGAGGACGATATCTTCCGCATCAATACCTGGTATCGAGATGGCAAGCCCCACTGGGCTTATAACACACCTTACCTTATAGCAACGACCCGGCGGGACTGGATCGAATGGACGCCCAACGTCATCACCTCAAATGTAACAATCGAGGGCGGCAAGGCGAGCGGGTTTCTTAGTTCGTGCACGCCCAACTTCCGAAGCTTCCAAAATATGGGCGACGACGGCACATGGCGAGACTGCGACGAGAAGGTCGAATTTTCGCTTGATAGACGGGTCCACAACCGCTTCAGGTTCCGGACGATCATCCTCTTCGGCGTAGCTGGGCCGGAGCATCGCGTCGAGATTGCCTATAAACCCTACAAGAGTTGAAAAACACCCTGATTTTCGGGTGACACAATGACTCCATTTTGTCACTACAAATATCAAATTTGACGATTAATGGAAGGACTAAATCCCAAATATTTACATAAAAAACAGAGATTTTTTTATTCTTATCGGATTAAGTATATGGAGAGAAAAGAAGTTTAGAAATTATCTAATTCTTTTGGGAATAAAAGAGAGCTGGCAAATTTTCCAACTGCCAGCCCCTTGAGTATCCTTAAATGTGTTAACGTTTTTCTTTCCTATGGTTTCACTGCTCTGTTGTAGATGCGGACGTCATCGATCAGGCCGGACCAGTAGGTTCCTGCTGCAGAGTTGCTGCCACAACCTATATTCAAGCCGCCGAAGGAACTCTCTAATCCTTTTTGTGTATCTTCAGCAACGAGGATGTCATCTACATAGAGCGTTCTATACAATCCGTCCCATACGAAACCAACGCGGTGCCACTTGCCGTCGGTAATATTTGTTTGTGATATCATCGGACTTCCAGAGCGACCGGCAGCTTGAAGCTCCGTCATAAGATTACATTCCAACGAATCAGTACAAAGCCAGTTGGCTGTATTCATCTGCGACATAACGACCTGTCCAGGTGCGCCTCCTTGAATCCATGCAAAGACGCTGAACGGCCCATCTGCCGGATTAGGGGCAGCCCCAGTGATAACATAGTCATCCACACCATCTAAAAGAATCGCCCCGTTCACTTTTCCGCCATCGGGTTGCCAAATAGGTTCGCCTAAGGCATATCCGTTGTTATTACCGGCACTGTCAGAGACATCCATACCCTCCGTCTCATCCAATGCCCAATGTGCTATCAGTGTAGGATCATCAACAGGTTGTCCCCAGAAGCTCATCAAAAGCTCCAAGTCCAAAGCGTCCACAACTCCATCGCCAAACGGCTGTGGTGCAATATCACACATCGGATCATCCAGACCCCAAGAATCGATGAGCCGCAGGAGGTCCTTGATGTCCACGATTCCATCGCCGTTGAAGTCCACCACAATTGGATTGGGATAGTACTCTTCGACAGTCGAAAGCACGTCATTAAAAAGCGTTACCGTTCCTCCAATGACATAAATCTTATCGTTCAGCGCTATTGTAGAAAGGGCACCTCTCGGGGTCGGCATGTCCGCTCTTGTCGTCCAGGTGTCCGTCGCAGGATCATATTCTTCCACGTCCGCATCCGGAGGTCCGGCATCTCCCCCGATCACGTATATCCTCCCATCCACTACACCGGCCGTGGGGGATTGCCAGGATCTGGCCGTTGGTGCATCGGTCTTCCTTTCCCATGTATCGCTCGCCGGGTCATACGCAAAGACGGCCGAACTCGCTGTTCCTGCCTGCCATGAGCCGGCGATGATGTATATCTTACTGTCCACCACGCCGGCGGTATGAAAATACCTTGGTTCCGGCATGTTGGCTCTTCTCTTCCAAGTGTTCGTCTCCGGGTCATATTCCTCTACTGTTCTGAAAGCAGGCCCGCTCGTGTCCGTCGCGCCTCCGATGGCGTAGATTTTCCCATTGACTACGTTGGTAGTGAAAAAGCCTCTTGCCGTCGGCATATTGGTCTTTCTCGTCCAGGTATCCGTGGCCGGGTCATATTCTTCCACGGTCCCAATACTTCGTTCTGCGCCTCCAATAGCATAGATCTTGCCGTTTACCGCGCTGACGCCCAGACCCGCTCTTGGCGTCGGCATGGGAGCTTTCCTCGTCCAGGTGTCGGTTTCCGGATCATATTCTTCCACGGCCGAACTATGCATGTGGGGCGCCGGCCCACCTCCGATGGCGTAGATCTTCCCATCCACCACGCATGTGCCCAGCAATATCCTTGCAGTAGGCATATCCGCCTTCGCTGTCCATATATCCTCTGCTGCCAGAGAGACAGAAGGTATGCTGAATGCCAAAACCAAAATCAGTAGCATTTCGCCGCAAACTATCTTTGCTTTTGTCGTTTCCATCTTGTATTCCTTTCTTTCATAAAAAATGGTTCATATTAAAATTACTTGGCAACATGATTTTCATTGTTCTTTATTACCACCTTACTCAAATTCGAGGAGCAAACGTGTCTGCATCTCCAAACCATGAGGCTACCTTTAATTCCGTAAAAATTTGTCATTCCTGCATGAATTCCTGAAAAATCTTGAAAAAGGCAAAAAAGTCACTTCCAGCCCCGTCATTGTTGTCATAAGAGACACATGAGCCTTGCCGAGGAATGGGTGAAAATGGTATCATGTAAGGTGAAAGACGTGTTGCCTGGTAATCGGCACCAATATGGAGATCCCAAAAAGATGACATACCGTGACCGTACAGACATGGGGGGCGTGAGGGAGACGTTTCTGACAACCCATTGGTCCCTCATCGATGGAGTTAAAGGGCACACTATGCAAGATGAGAGCTTTGACCAGGATTCTTCCGTCGAAATTTCCATGGATGAGACGGTTTATATCGGCTTGGCCATTACTTCCAGCAGTTCCACGCGCAGCGCCCAAGCCCGCCTATCCAACGTCGATATCACCGGCTCAGTAACTCCCGATGGCCTGTTTACCATGTTGGACGATATTAGCCTTCTAATACTGTCTGATCCTAAGGACTAAGGAATTAAAGGTAAAAAAATTCAGACAGGGTGGAACATCTCTACTTTTTTCTCATCACCTGTCCAATTTGCGAAATCTCTTGGACCACTCCCACCAGCCCATCACCGGCTGATCACGGTGCCATCAATGATAGGACAATAATCCCACAAACACAAAATATTACCTTTTTGCTATTACTATTGTTACAGCTCATAATCGGTCTCCTTTGTAGTTGCGAATCTTACAGTTGGCAGAAAACATCGCGTGCGAATATCACCATCCACTTCGCTCACTATGTTTGCTCAGTGGTTGCCACCCGTCGGCTGGTCATTAATTGTCAGGGCTGGAAATAACAAAAGACAGCCACCAAAATTAGTGGCTGGCCATTGCTAAAATCATTGGACGACTTTTTCAACAGACCCAATGTTCTTAGTTAATAAAGCGTGGTATCAAGAAATTAATAGGTAAACGTCCCCTATATTTTACACTTCGCACACTATGTTTGCTCAGTGGTTGCCACCCGTCGGCTGGTCATTAATTGTCAGGGCTGGAAATAACAAAAGACAGCCACCAAAATTAGTGGCTGGCCATTGCTAAAATCATTGGACGACTTTTTCAACAGACCCAATGTTCTTAGTTAATAAAGCGTGGTATCAAGAAATTAATAGGTAAACGTCCCCTATATTTTACACTTCGCACACTATGTTTGCTCAGTGGTTGCCACCCGTCGGCTGGTCATTAATTGTCAGGGCTGGAAATAACAAAAGACAGCCACCAAAATTAGTGGCTGGCCATTGCTAAAATCATTGGACGACTTTTTCAACAGACCCAATGTTCTTAGTTAATAAAGCGTGGTATCAAGAAATTAATAGGTAAACGTCCCGAATGGCGGGACTTTAAGCCATATTTTGGTCTTTTTCGTAATTATTGGAGGTTTCAAGCACAGATTGACGAAATTACTTCTAAAGGCAGTTCTTGTTCTCTTTTGCGGCAAGAGCAGGATCTTCGAATTCATACGCGGCCTCTTGTCGATGCGGGTGGTTTCTATGCAAGAATCCCTTAAAGTCCCGCCATTCGGTAAACGTCCCCTATATTTGTGTTTAATATCCTTCTTTTAGCCGTTTACTTTTTGACCTTGAATTCGAGTACTCGCTTCCCTCGTCGTCCCTGGAAGTTTTCGCCCTTGCAGCGGAGGGCAAAGCCCTCATTTGTTATCTCATATACGAAGTCCAAGCCGGTAAAAGGATCCTTTGGTAAACCACCAGGAATTGTTTTGGGCAACTGCCCTGTTTTTGCCACATTAAGGTATACCTCCAAAGCAACCTTGATACCGTTGATATGGGCCACGTGCCCAACCTGGAATGGGTATTTACCCTTAGCCAGTGGATCTGTCCCTGACAGAGACATGAAACGTTTAACTAATTTATCAGTACTATCTCCTTCCTCAAGCTCGTCGACAAGTCTTTGCATTTGGGTACACTTTTGTTCATAAGTCATTTCACTGTCCGCAATTCGGAAAACAGAGTTAAAAAATCGTAGATGTCCTTCGCCGAAGAGCGATAAAATTTGTTCATCTGTCAATTTCCGGGCATTTTCCTTGCCTTGTTCGTCCTCGGCCAACTTTACAAGTAGATCCCTGGTCCTCGCAAGAAAGAAGTCTGGTTGCGTCCGCATATGGTATAGGTAAGATTTGAAGTTAGCCTGTAAAGTTTTCTCAAGCAACATCGGCACGCCCTGAATGAGGGCAAGCTGTCCTCGAAACCACGAGATAATGTCCGCATTCGGTGGCATGACACCAAGTATATGCTTGGCCGTACGCAGCGCCCCTGTGTCAACCGACCATGAAAATGACATTATCCCCGATATGTTGCTATCGCTGAGTTGGCGAGCGAGGCGGCGTAGAGTTAGGCAGCGTTCTAAAGCTGCATGGTAGTGTCCGTCAGCAGCCAGTATCCTCGCATCCAACATAAGAATTTCCTGAAGATTAGTCACCTCTGAATACAAATCTTTCCAGTCAAATCTCGGTCCAGCTCTGTATCCTATTGCCCATGTGCATTGTGGTATCCGAGATGCAATTTCGGCCGCTTGGATCACAGGTAAACAGTGACCTAAATAAGTTCTGATCTCTCTATCGGATTCGGCACCTCTAAGAATATCATCGATCTTTTGAGAGGCGGTCTTATCAAGAAAAGGCCGGAGCAGAAACGCCTGGTAATACAAGAGGGCCGCATTATCCTGATTTGGAGTGTCAGTTTCTTCGGTCCAGGGAGTGACTTCGGTATCTCTTTTCTCGTATGCCTCAAAAGCGCGTCGTTCCTTATTAACAGCTACTGCACGACGCAGTGCCTTCAAGTTTTTTTCAATAATTAATGATTTTTCTTCATAGGATTTTGGGTCCTCTGTTTTGTTACCGCCAAACGCTGGGACATTCGCAGTGATTAAAGATAAGGCGATAATTCCATAAAGATAAAAAATTGCCTTTTTGCTATTAATATTTTTCATAATCAGTCTCCCTTGTTGTTGAGAACGTTATAGTTGAGAAAAATCAGCTACTCAATAATACCAATTACATTTACAAATGGCCGAAGGAGCTATATATAACATAACGTAAAGACCTGGATTCCTGCTTTCGCAGGAATGACAAGGTCAGGCAATAAACAATAAAGAAAATTGGTATTATCCATATAAACTGTGTCAATCAAGCTTATCGAGTTCTGCTCGCGATATTCCTTATCTCATGGGCACTTCTAAAAATTCATTTTTACTGCGAACGGCTGCAATTTACTCTCGCGTCGTTGTCGGCACAAAATTCGTACTCAACGTAGCTTTGGCTACGCCTGCGGCGATTTTGAACCTCCGCCAAAGCGATAGAAACTTTCGCTCGTTCTCGTGACAAAAGCAATTTTTAGAGATACCCTTTATTATACGCGCAGGAGGAGGAAATAATCAAAAAAAATGAGGAAAGGGGCACTCTTAGCTGTTTTTGGGTTGTGTGTCCTGGTTTAGTGCTGAGCGGATGATTTGGGCCCGCAGTGCGTCTCTGTGTGTGGGGTCGAGGGTTTTTCCGTAGTTCATCTGCAGATGTGCCGGCAGTGTCAGCATGAAAAGCCGATTTATAGTTGCGATTGAAAGAGGGGTTGCTTTATCGGATAGGCCGGAGCCGCATAGTGTGTAAAGCTTTTCTATGGCGGGGGTCGAGGCGCCCATATACTTGTGCATGTTGATGCCGAGGCGCAGGTGACTTAGAAGGAAGAGGGCTTCCTGCGAGCTTATCAAATGGGCGTTTTGCAGCAGCGCCATTGCGCGAGAGATTTTGTCGTCGAGGATATTGGACTGGCGGGAGAGGAGCTGTTTTCTCGCGGCATTTTCGTATTCGATGATTTCAGTGATGATGGTGTTTTCAAATTTCGCGATTATGTCGGACTCGGCGATTCCGAGTGTCACCTGATTTGAAATCTGGTAGAGGTCACTTGAGGCTTCCGTGCCTTCACCGAAAAGGCCGCGGACGGCCAGGCTCATAGCTCTTGCGGCGTTGAAGAATTTTTCTATCTGGCCGGTCATCTTCAGGGCGGGCAGGTGGAGCATTACAGAAATTCTTATACCAGTTCCGAGATTTGTCGGGCAGGCAGTAAGGTATCCATATCTGGGGCTGAACGCGAAATCAACTTTCTCTTCTATCATATCGTCGATTTTATTTATCTGCTCGGCGCACTGAGAGAGCTGGCAGCCGGCTTTCAGCACTTGCAAGCGGAGATGGTCTTCTTCGTTAATCATCGCGGTGAAAAATTCGCGCTGCACCATAACGACGCCGCGCGGGCCTTTGCCGAAAGCATGATGGCGGCTGATTAGATGGCGTTCAACGAGGAAGTGCCTGCTTAGAGTCGGGGCCTTGTCCACACAGATATAAGAGGCTTTATCGCCAAGCTCAAGGGACATGAGGACGTTTTTGAGCTTTTCAAGTATTTCAGCTTTTTCGGTATTGGAGCAGTGGCTGAGGAATTTATAACCTGCGATGTTCCTGGCCAGACGAATTCTTGATGATACGACGATGTCGGCCTGTGGGCCTGACCCGCTGAACCATTCATTTATATCGTTACTTATATCTGTAAGTTTCATATCTGATACTGTAAACAATCCGTTGTTATTTTTCCATTTGTTTTATTTTGTCCCGTAATTCGGCAGCCATCTCGTAATCTTCGGCCCTGACTGCTTCTTCGAGCCGCTGGCGGATGTTCATCAGCTCTATTTCATTTCTGGTGTTCTTCGGTGTTTTCGAAGGAAGCTTCCCACAGTGGGTTGTCTTGCCATCGTGTGCCTTTTCGATTAGCGGGGTAAGCGACTTTTCAAAAAACTCATAATCATAGGGACAGCCCAGGACGCCCTGCTTTCTGAACTGGGCGAGAGTAAAGCCGCAGTTCGGGCAGGCAATCTGCTGGTCGGCGGTGCCGGAGATTTCTTCATCCGAGGGCTGTACGGCGAGCAGGCCGCTTAGCAGCTCATTTATCGGGATGTGACTTTTCACAGCTATATCCTGTTCGGCGGCGCAATTCTCACAAATGTGCATTTCGCTGCGCACTCCATCTGAAATCTCAGTGAGGTGGATAGTAGCGTTATTATTGTTACAAATTTGACACTGCATAATCAACTCGATTCTTTGATTGGGGATACTCGATTTTCTTCTTCTACGAGCATCGAGTATTCTGGTAAAGATTTCATCCGTATATTATACCAAACCTCTGCTTAAATAATCGACAATTTTATAAAACATCTACAGGCCGAAACCAAAGATTTTGCAGATTATTCAAGATTTAACAGATTTTCAGCCTGAATCCTCCTTAGGACTTGTAAATAAATTATCTTCCACTTTTGGCTGGCTGCGGCTTCGTCTGGCTGTGTCAGCAAAACTCGGACTACCAACCAGCAGGCCTGCGTTATGCTTCCTTGCCAGCCTTGTCCTCGCTCAACCAAAAACGAAACCTAATTTCTTTACCAGTCCTTAGTTTTCGTCAGCCTCTGTTTGGTATTTTGCCGAGCAGCCTGGCTGCTCAACGACTTTTATATTTCTGAGTTTGACGCTTTCGGGCAGCTCGGTCCTTAATTTATCGTATATATACTTGGCTACGTTCTCGGCAGATGGATTGTTCTGCTGAAAACAGCCGGTTTCGTTCAGTGCCTTATTACTAAACTCAGCGGCGATATTATCGAGCATCTCTTTCAGCTCATGAAAGTCCATCACAACGGCCATATCGTTGAGCCTGTCACCGGCGACTTCGGCATTAACAAGCCAGTTATGATGGTGCAGGAGCTCTTTTGAGCCGTCCGGCAAGAGAAGCTGATGTGATGCCCAAAAGTGCGTTTCAACACTGATAATAAACATTTTGTGCTCGATGCTCAATGCTCGATGCTCGTTATTCGGCGAGCATCAGGCATTGGGCCTTAGTTTTATTCTTTAAGGTGTTTTTTAATTCGCTCGTAAACATTATTGGGAATTAATTTTGATAAATCTCCACCTAAAGAGGCGACTTCCCGAATCAAGGTCGAACTGGTGAATCCGTACTGCTCGCTGGTCATAATAAAGATGGTTTCAATACCGGCGACAGCCCGGTTTGTCATAGCAAGCTGGAATTCATACTGGACGTCGGTGAGGCTTCTGAGGCCGCGGAGTATTACGTCGGCCTTTTTACCTGTTGCGTATCCGACTGTAAGGCCTTCGAAACTTTCCACCGAGATATTCGTCATCTTTTTTTCGCGGATCAACTCATCGATCATTTCGACCCGCTCTTCAGGTGTAAAAAGCTGATTTTTGACCGGACTTCTTCCGACCGCGATGATAAGCTCATCGAAGAGTTTCATACCGCGTTCGATAACGTCCAGATGCCCGTTTGTTATCGGGTCGAACGAGCCCGGGAAAATAGCTCTTACACATTTTTTAGTCATGATTTTATCCAAGGTAGATAATTGTCTTTATTTATCGGTAATGCAGGATAGCACAGGTGCAGGAAATAATCAATCCTGATTTACGTGATTTTCGGGATTCGGAGTTAATCAGTGTTTTTCAGCCAGCGGTCCAGCCAGCTAATTACCGTTTCGTGCCAGAGGATGGAATTCGCAGGCTTTAGGACCCAGTGGCTTTCGTCGGGGAAGTAGAGCAGCTTGCCGGGAACACCGAGCCTCTGCAGGGCGTTGAAGGTGCCGAGCCCCTGTGTATCGGCCACGCGATAGTCCAGCGCACCGTGTATGACCAGCATTGGAGTTTTCCAGTTTTTGACGAAGTTTACCGGGTTGTGCTTTTCATAGCCGGCGGGGTTTTCCCAGGGGGTGCCGATATGGTCCCACTCGGGAAACCAGAGTTCTTCTGTATCGAAATATGCCATTCGCTCGTCAATGTTACCATCGTGGTTGACCATACAGCGGAAACGGTCGGGCCAATTGCCGGAAATCCAGTTAATCATATAACCGCCGAAAGAGGCGCCGAGGGCACCGACTTTGTCGGCATCCATCCAGGGGTAGCGTTTTAAGGCGGCGGCGAGACCCTTTTGCAGGTCTTCGAGAGGTTTGCCGCCCCAGTCGCCCCGGATGGAATCGGTGAAGGCCTGTCCGTATCCGGTGGAGCCGTGGAAATCGACCATGACGGCAGCGTAGCCGGCACCGGCGTATGCCTGCGGGTTCCAGCGGTAATGGAAGCTGTTGCCGAAGGAGCCCTGCGGACCTCCGTGAATGAGAAATGCCACGGGGTATTTTTTCGCAGGATTGAAATCGACAGGTTTGACTACATAGCAATAAACCGTTTGGCCGCTCCATCCGTCGAATGTAAACTGCTCATACTCGCCCATGTGGGCGGCGGCGATTTTTTCGTCGTTGATGTTGGTGATTTTGCGGATATTACGGCCGTCAGGTTCAACCGAATACAATTCAACAGGACTGCGAAGACTACTCATACCGTAAATAATTCTACCGGACGAGACAGCGGGTGAATCGATGCGGCCTTCTTTGACAATAGTGCGAACGGCGCCGGTTTTTACATTGACGGCGAACAGAGATGCCTGGCCAACATTGGTTGCGGTTGCATAGATTGTTTCACCGTCGGCGGAGAAGCAGAACGACGAAGGGCTGCGGTCCCAGTTTTCGGTGAGGACACGTTTTTCGCCGTCAGGCCAATTGCGCAGAACAATTCGAAAACAGTCGGATTCATAGCCCGGTTTGGCCATTGCAAGATAAGCAAGGGTCCGGCCGTCGGGAGAAAAAACCGGATTTGTGTCCCAAGCCTTGTTTTCTTCAGTTATACATACTAATGGTTTGGAACCATCGACGGGTACGGCGTAAAGATTGAAGTCCGTTGACCAGGATTCGGCACGGCCGGCATCCCGAGCGGAAAAGACAAGCCAACCGCCGTCAGGAGTGAAAGTGATTTCTTCCGGGCCGCCGAACGGTTTTGAAGGAGTATCGGCATCCATACCCCACATCAGGTCAATCGCATCGCCGCCGGTAAGCGGCATGACAAACAGGTGTGAGCGCCGGCCGTCTTTCCATGTGTCCCAGTGGCGAACAAAAATCTGCTCGTAAATTCGTCCGCTTGTTTTTCTGCTGCTGATTTCATCGAGCCTGTCTTTTGTGTTGGCTATCGTTTTGCAGTCCGGGAAAACTTCCATAGTAAAGGCGATGTGCTTTCCATCGGGCGAGACGAGCAGATTTCCGACGTCAAGAGGCAGGTCCGTAACCTGTTGTGCTTCACCACCGTCAACACGAATACGCCAGACCTGCGAGGAGTCCGAGCGTGTGGAAATAAACCAGACGGACTTGCCATCGGGCGCCCAGCGGGGATTAAAGTCGCCCTCTGGATGAGAGGTCAAACGGCAAAGGTCCGTTCCGCCTGCGCCAATCAGCCAGAGGTCTGTTCGCCCCTTGTCGGCTTCGAGGTCGGTCTTTCTTAATGTAAAGACAATCAATTTGCCATCCGGTGAAACCTGCGGGTCAGAAAGGCGGTCCATTGCGAGCATATCGTGAATGGAAAACGGATGAGTATCGGAAGATGACGCATGGCTGTTACTGAGCGGAATCCCGGTGACAGAGCAGGCACCTACAAATACAAGAAAAAACAAAAATGAAGATGTCAGACGCATAATTTTTCCCTTTACATTTTGGTTGAATAGGTTAATGGTGCGAAATATCGCACCCTGTGGCACACGGCCAAACAAGTTTGACCGTGCCACCCTTGTACGCGAATTTGGACTTTCTCAACAGACACGAGAACGCCAATCCAGCGATACATTCCTGGATCCCTGCTTTCGCCGGGATGACATCACGAACCGACCAGTTTGAGTTACCTACGATTACACACTGGGCTCTTTTGTAAGTGTAATGGGGATATCGAGCCAGAAGGTCGAGCCTTTGTTAAGCTCGCTCTGAAGACCAACGTTGCCGGCGAGCATAGCGGCCAATTCGGTGCTGATGGTAAGACCCAGACCGGTACCGGTGGATTCGCGTGTTATGGAGCCGTCAACCTGTCTAAATTTTTCAAAAATCTTTTCTCTGTCAGATTCGGCGATGCCACAGCCGGTATCGCTTACAGCAATCCGAACCATTCTTTCAACCGCCAGCTCTTCAGTCTCCCATTTTTCGACGTAGGGTGGACTGCTCAACGGGGCGCCGGCCAAGATTTCAATTGTGCCCCGCTTCGCTGTAAACTTCACGGCGTTACTCAGGAAGTTATAGAGGATCTGGCGGACCTTTCCGGTGTCCGTCAAAATAAGCGGTATATCGGAATCAACTTTCAGCTTGATTTTTATTTTCTTTTTTTCGGTCATCAGAGAGAAAGACGAAATCAGCTCCCCGCATAACTGCTGGACGGAGGTTTTTTCAATATGCAGCTCCATTTTTCCGGCCTGTGTTTTCGCCAGGTCGAGCAGGTCGTTAATCATATTCAGAAGGCTGTTACCGCTGGAAATAATATTTTCCGCATACTTTTGCGCCTTATCTTTTTTTAATCCGCCCGCCGAGGAGGGTTTTTCCCTGAGAACCTGAGCGAAGCCAAGGATAGCATTCAACGGGGTTCTGAATTCGTGTGAAATATTTGCCAGGAATTCACCCTTTACCTTGTTAGCTTTGAACAACTCAATATTTCTTTCCGAAAGCTCAGCAATTTTCGCATCGAGCTGTTTGTTTGCCTGCCGGAGTTTTTCCTGGGCGGCCTGCAGGCCGTCAAGCATGTTGTTGAAGGCATTTGCCAGCTTCTCATATTCGTCGCCGGTCTTAATCGCACTTCTGATATCGAGATTTCCCTCGGTGACATTGTTGGCAATTGCCCTTAGCTGGCGGATTGGCCTCAGGATGACACGCTGAGTTATCCAGTAGAAAACAACAATGGCTCCGATGCCTCCGATGAGGCCTGCAACAATGACCCATATTCTGTTCATAAGGATTGTTTTGCTGATTTCGCTTCCGATACCTCTTAGAGAAATAATTACCGTCCCTATCTGTTCATTCAACGAAAATGCGCTGGCGGAGCCCTGGGGATTGTGGCAGGTTAAGCAATTGTCGGTCGCTCTGAAAATCCGCACATAATTGGCTCGAAGTACGCCGGTCTCTCTATTTAAGAGGATTTTATCGTTCTGGGTCGGATTATTTTTCAGAGATTCAATCGTCTGGCTGATTTTCTCGTTCACCTCAATAGAAGCAGCTTTATTTTCATCGCCTTCGGGCTGCGCAGGTGCGGGAGTGAAGCGAATCCAGCGTATGTCAGAGTCATTCACATCGGCGAGCAGCCCGAGGCTGCTGAGCGGAAGTGTGGTTTGGCCGGTATTTTTGAGCTGGAAGTGCCGGTCGAGGAGCGTCTGCGACCTTGCTCTGCCGGTATCGAGGAGGTCTTTTTTAATGAGCTGACCCATCCAGATATAGGGCAGAAGAAGAGCAATTGTCAGGATAAAGACCACAGCGGCGCCGAAGGTGATTCTGCACTTTTTCGCCAGTGAGACCGGTGACAGCCGTAAAAGCTTCAAAAGCTTCTGCCAGATGTGTTTTATATAAATCCGGTAAATTAAAATTCGCTTCCGGAAAGCATTAGCTGTTTTCATCTGTCAACCTTTTGCCGGTTTAATTCGGTTCTGAGCTTTGGTAAAGCCTCAGGAAAATTCTTCTGAACGAAGTCAATGAGTTTTTCTCTGACGTGGCAACGAAGAGACCAAGCAGTCGAGGCATCGACGGCACTCATAAGGGCCCTCAATTCAACGGTACGCTCGGATGTGTTCGTTACCTGCAGGACACAGACCTTTCGGTCCCACAATTCCGACTCTTCGAGGATACGACGAAGCTCGGTTCTGACGGATTCGATAGGTACGGTATAGTCAACATAAATAAACACGGTACCTAAAATGTCTGCGGTTACGCGGGTCCAGTTCTGGAAGGGTTTTTCAATGAAAAAGGTTATGGGTACAATGAGGCGTCTTAAATCCCAAATTCTGACAACCACATACGTTAAAGTTATCTCTTCAATTCGTCCCCATTCATTTTCGACGATGACAACATCATCGACACGAATAGGCTGGGTAATGGCAATCTGGAGGCCGGCTATAAAGGTTGTAATAGTTTTCTGAGCGGCCATACCAACAACGATGCCGATAATACCCGCCGAGGCCAAAATCGTGGTACCTAACTGTTGAACCTTTTCGAAAGTCATCAGGCATGAACCGAACGCCAAAATAGCGACAACCACAATTACTATTCGCTTTAGAACCCGGAACTGTGTGTGTATTTTCCTGGCTTTTAGATTATCTTTTACGTCAACATCAAACCGTCTGAGGATATAGCCTTCCAAAACATAAACCGACCTGATTAACAGCCATGAGACCAAACCGATAAGCAGCAGGCTCATAACGTGACTAATAAAATCAGGCACTTGAGTTTCAAATACGGTTAATTTCTGCAAGAGCCGAACGACGACAAGGATGATTATCCACTGTAAAGGTCTGTAGCAAAATTTTATAAACGTATTATCGAGGTTGCTCGTAGTGCTTTTTGAGATTTTAAGCAGGAGTCTGTACAGCAACAAATGTCCTGTAATCCCGATGAGCCCCGCCGCACCTAATAAGAGCGCCAGTCTTTCCCAGTTTTCTAAAGAAGCAAACATATAACTGTCCTTGAAAAATATCGATTTCAATTTTGCAGTATGTCGAAAACAAAAAACATTCAGGTAGCGAATAATACACTGAAAAACGATAACCTAAAAACAATTAAATTCCGAAAGAAACTTATATTCTGAGGATATATTCCTCTCCAAATATATTTTTCCCCCAAAACCATCGCAACGGTCAAGACATTTTTTCACTTTTTAGTGATTCGAATCTCAGATTCCAACGCAGCCAAGAGAGCTACTCATTGTTTTGTTGTCCGGTTTTGTGCGAATGCCTCTGCGTGCGCAGGTTCAGCTCGTCAAGCTGTTTTTGGTCCACTTCTCCGGGAGCATCGGTCAAAAGGCACTGTCCCCGCTGGGTCTTCGGAAAGGCAATGACGTCTCTGATATTTTCCGTACCGGTCAGGAGCATAACAAGCCTGTCGAGTCCGAAGGCTATTCCACCGTGCGGAGGTGCACCGTAATCCAGGGCCTTCAAAAAGAAGCCGAACTGCTGCTGTGACTGCCGCCTCGATATATTAAGCAGGTCGAAGACCTTCTGCTGAATCTTCGGGTTGTGGATACGAACACTTCCGCCGCCGATTTCAGAGCCGTTGACAACGATATCGTATGCCTGCGAGCAAATGTTAGCGGGGTCGGTCTCAAGCTTGTGCAGGTCTTCTTCGATGGGAGAAGTGAACGGATGGTGCAGTGAGTCGTAGCGTTTCTCGTCTTCGTTCCACTCGAACAGCGGAAAGTCCACTACCCATACGAACTCGAATTTTTTCGGGTCGTAAAGTTTCAGGTCGCGTGCAAGTTTGCATCGCAGGGGGCCGAGTGCCTTGTTGACGGCGGCTTCGGTGTCGGCGACAAACAAGAGTAAATCGCCGTCTTTCGCACCGAACAGCTCGATTATCTGCTGCTGAGCTTCGGAGCTGAAGAACTTCGCACTACCGCCGAGCAGTGAGAGCTTGTCGTTTTCCGTTTTAACTTTCGACCAAGCCAGCCCTTTTGCGCCGTAGTCGGCGGCGAAGGCGGTCAGGGTTTTTTCGATATCGCTTCTGGAATATTTTTCTCCGCCGGGGGCGCAAAGACCTTTTACTATGCCGCCGCTTTCAACCACCGAAGTGAATACCTTAAACGAGCTTTGTTTTGCTAAGCCGGATATGTCTTTGAGTTTCATATCGAAACGCAGGTCGGGTCTGTCGGAACCGTAGTCGGCCATCGCCTCCTTATAAGACATACGGCGAATCGGCAGAGGTATATCGATATCCAATATCTGTTTCCATATATGGGCAACGAGGTTCGAGTGGACCTCGATGACATCGTCGCTATCGACGAAGCTCATCTCGACATCGATCTGTGTGAATTCGGCCTGCCTGTCGGCGCGGGGGTCTTCATCGCGGAAGCAGCGGACTATCTGGAAATATTTGTCAACGCTGCTGACCATCAGAATCTGCTTAAAGAGCTGGGGCGACTGGGGCAGAGCGTAGAAGCAATTCGGATTAAGCCTGCTGGGCACGAGGAAATCTCTTGCGCCTTCGGGTGTGCTCTTTGCGAGCATCGGTGTTTCAATTTCCCAGAAACCCATCTTGTCGTAATATTCGCGCACGGCCATAGTGACGCGATGGCGGGTTTGCAGTTTCTTCCGCATTTGCGGGCGGCGCAGGTCGATGTATCGGCTGACGAGGCGAATCTCCTCGTTTGTCTTTTCGGCGCTGTCTATTTCGAACGGCGGAGTCTTAGAGATATTGAGGATGTCAAGCTGCTGAACGGCGACTTCAATCCGGCCTGTCGGCAGCTTGGGATTTTCCATACCCTCGCTTCTTGGCTGGACGAGGCCTTCAATAGCTATGACCCATTCACAGCGGGCGGTTCTTGCCAGGGCGTGGGCTTTTGGCTGAGTGTCTGGATTGAAAACCAACTGGGTCAGGCCTTCCCTGTCCCTCAGGTCGATGAAAACCAGATTTCCGTGGTCTCGGTAGGAATGTACCCAGCCGGCTAAAATAACCTTCTTTCCGGCATCTTCAATGCGAAGCTGGCCGCAATTATGTGTTCTTTTGAGCATTGCAAATTCTTTCTTTAATAAAAGTCTGTCTGAATCTCTGCGCGCGCAGAGAAACCAGCACAACAGGATAGACAATTTATAAGATTTAGTCAATGATGGCTTTTGAGATTTGATATAAAGGTCTGATAACGGCGGCCTATTTTGGTGCATATTCGAGCAGGAACTTTTGGAGGGCGGGGAGGTCGTCGGTATTTAGGAGGTCAACGCCGCTATCCAGAAGTATGCGCCAGAGGTTCTCGCGTTCGGGCGAGGGGCTATCGGGGGTGGCCCAGAATCTTACGATTCGGCCTTTTTTGTGTGCGGTTTCGACGATGGTTTTTAATTTTTGCTGCTGATCGGCTGGCATGGGGCCTGCGCCTTTGTATGAGAAATGGCTCGACCAGCGGTCGCTTATAATGGGTATGAATGTTGCAGGTGCGTCGGACTGCAAATCAGTTAGTCTGCCGTCATAGCCGGCATAACGGATTTGCTCTGATTCCATAAATGCGCGGGGGCGATTGCCGGATACATAGACAACTATCGCTTTGTCGTTGCGGCCATTCGAGTCAAACGAGGTAATAATGTTCTTGTACTCAGCGAGCATTTCGCTTAGCACTTTGTAGGTAGGAACGGACTGGGTTTTTATGTCGATGAACAGTGTGAATTGCGGGCCGCTGGGATAGACCCGGCCGGAGTTTTTGGCTATGCGTTCTTTCAGAGGTTCGAGATAGAGCGAACGTAGTGTTCTGTCGGGTTTTACTTCATCGGGGTCGTGAGCGACTAATAAATCGCCATCGACGAGATGGATGTCGGCCTCGACGCTGGCAAATCCGTGGTCCAGGGCATCGAACAGCGGGCGGTCGTGTGCATAGTCGTTGTGGGCATGGGCATTGAGCAGAGGCTTTGGGCCAGGCGCAGTGGGAGATATACTGCATGAGCAGGCAAGAAAGATTGATAACAGTAAAACAGTCGCGATGATAGTTTTAGCTTTCATTAAAATTGCTCCTTATACGAGGCCTCATTACTTATTACCAAGTTCAATTAGCATATTTCGAAGATATACGTGCTCGTCGCCGTTCCAGGGTTTGGAGCAGATGTCGATATCGCCGTCGCGGTCAACATCGGCGGCCTTTGCTTCGTGGCAGCGTTTGCCGCTGAGGATTTCGTGCTGTTTGAAGCTTCCCCCCCTGCCGTCCAGATTTTCCCAGATGAACCATTTATGGGGAGGCTTTTCAGTTAAGGGCCCGCCGCCTGAGAAGACGTCAAGGTCGCCATCGTTATCGAAATCGGCCAGAGCAAGGGAGTGGTAGTCCTGGCCAGCCTTGTCCGCGATTATATGTTTAATCCAAATTCGGCCTTTGCCGTCGCGGTTTTCGTGCCAGGCCACCCGGCCGCTTATACAATCCCCTTCGGCCTGGATGATGTCGTTATCGCCGTCCTTATCGATATCCGATATCCAGGTTTTTGTCATAAGAGGGTATCTGGCTTCGGGCTGTCCGAAATCGATGTTTTCATGGGCCGTCCATTTTGTGCCTTTTCCATCGGCGTTCTCGAACCAGATGTTTGTGCGAACAACATCGTTATCGCCGTCGCCGTCGATATCGGCCACGCCGGCGGGGTCGATAGCACCGTGGACGGGCGGGCCGATTTTGTGCTCTATCCATTGTTTAGTAGGGTCGGCGGGGATTTTATACCAGTAGAGTGCGCTTTTGTCGCTCATTGCGACGACGTCGAGCTTACCATCGCCATCGATGTCTGCGGCCACGTTGTCGTGGCAGCCTGCGGTAACGGCGTTGGGGTACATGATAAATTCTTCTTCTCGTGGATTTCCGGTATTACGGAACCATGCCTGGCCCGAGACCTGGTCAATCCAGCCGTCGCCGTCAATATCGAAGGCTGTTCCGCCGACGTCGGTCGGTGCCTTTGGGGCGAGGGTATGTCTGAGCCAGTCGTCGGGGGCTTTGTATTCGAACCACCAAATCTGTCCGCCGTTGCAGCCGGTAATCCAGTCCAGGTCGCCGTCTTTATCGACGTCCACGAGAGAGGTCTGGCCCATTTTGCTGCCGACTTTGTCGATTTGGTGATATTCGAACTTCGGGATAACTGCATAGGCCAATGGGCCAAACAGGCCAATCAGCGTAATAATGAAAGACAAACTATGAAAGCCTCTATATTTATGAGAAAACATATTAAACTCCTTGTTAATAGTGAATATGAATTTTGTAAATAATGGATTTTATTTGTTAAATTATGGCCGGTTCCAGGGGAAATTTGAAACAAAATCCGGGCGAGCGGTAATTTTTGTCAAAATTGAGAATAAAAATATTTTCCCGGAGTGAACTTTTATGAGAAGCAGACGTATGGAATAGCTCAAAGCCACGGGCTGAGGTTTTTTTACTTTCTCTCCTTTCCTCCTTGCCTCAGCCCGCATTTTTTTATTTTGACACAAACAACACTGCTTTTGAGGGGCGAAAAGGTTAAATTTTATTCATTTTAAGCTGAAATATACTTTTTTTAAAAATTTAGTAAAATTATAGTTGACAATATAAAGGGAAAGGATTATTATACTTTCAAGCGTATAATGAAGATGAGTTGTATGGAGTCTTTTGACAAGCGGAATAAAACTTTTTTTCAAATACAAACATTTATTTTTGAAAAGAGTATAGACTTATATAAAGCTATTTGATATATTATTGTCGAGCACATTCACAGGGCTGAGGATATCTCGCTTTTTCCTCTCCCTCCGCACCTCAGCCCTGTTTCCTCCTTAAATAAACTCAGCCCTTGCTGAGTTTTTTTTGTCTTCGTTTTCTGCAAGTAACTATTTGCAATACATGGCAAACGCCTGACCGCGCAAAATTCTTTTCGTTTAATTGCCTCCTGAGTTCAGTTGTGATTTATTTGATGGCCGCCACCTTTTAATACATGTTTGGAAGGCTAAAGAAGGCCTTTATTTTGAATTGAGTGTATCTGGCCTATGCATGTATTCTCCTCACGGAACTTCTTTGTATATATAAGTTCCAATTCTCGTGAGAAACCGATCTGTTTCAAAATTTCCTCTAATGAAATCCCTTGTTCAGATCTTCCAAGCAAGCCAAGCACTCTATAAACTACATGATCAGCAGAACAAACAAGCCAATCGTCCGAAGAATTACATAAAAATGCTAATGTTTCTTTTTCGCCAGCATGGATGCTAATATTATATTGTTGGTCGAACTTTTCGTGGAAGGCTTTAATATTAGACAATTCTACATCAATAATCTTAACCAAATTTTGTTCTTCGTAAATATCAAGATTTATGCAAATATCCTTAAATTCTAAACTTGCAAATTTAGCTTCCTCTGCAACTGTACGAGAAATTGCAACATCACATTTGGTGATAAACTCATCCCAGATTTCCAACTGAAAGAGTTTTATAATTGGCCCAGCATCAAGCAATAGAAAGGGAAATCGTTTCATCCATGAAACCCTCGTCTTCCATGAGGTATTCTTGAGCTTTTTTGTAACTAATACCCATGTATTTTGCAAACTGCATTATAGACAGCTTCCCTTCCCTTAAAGCACGCAGTGCCAAATCACAATATCTCTCAGGTAATATCTCTTGGTTTTCAGATTCTCTATTTTTATCGAATTTGATCATCTTTTTGGCGGCATCGAGACATTTTTCAGTATCTTGTTTTTGAATTCTGAACAGATTAGCCATTCGGTAAACCAACGCATCTAAAGATACTCCGAATTCTCTGGCAATATCATCCAAGTGGTCAAGTTCAATTTGCCCTTGCTCGTTTTTTCGCAAATCAATCCTATCTCTTAAGGTATCATCAGGCATTAAGAGTTGGCTTGCAAATGCGTTCGCAAGTTTCTCTTCATTCTCAGTAGGTTGGGTATTTTGTGAACGGCAAGTAGCAAAAATATTCCATGTCAAAAGATGAAAGAGTTCGTGAGCAAGGTCGAAGTTCCGGCGCCACTGCTTGGTTGTTTTATCTATATTTAAAAGGACAGCATATCCATATTCCGGAGATAATGTCGAAATCGCACTTCCGGAAAAAGCTAAATGAAATATTTTCACATAGTATCGCTCTTCCAAAACTTGTTTAATTGAGGCACTTGGTATATCGCCAAGGCAAAATTGATTTTGGACCTTTCTTGCGAAAGACTCAGCTCGCTCGAACGTAAAGTCTTCCGGTCTATCAACATCCGGCTCCGGGAGCTTAGCCTTTCTTACCTCCCCTGTAAGCACCTCAAGATTACGGTATTGTTCACAAAGTTGAGCAAATTCCGCCTCAGTTCTTTTCTTTTCTTCTTCGCTGTTCGGTTTACTACGCCAAAGCATTACTTCTTCAATAAATGGTTCATCGGTCAAGAAAAACTCCACTGTTCTGCGGTAAACCTCTGCTAACTTGCTGAGTTGGGAAAACTTCGGCTCTCTATTATCATTTTCAAAATCACTTAGAGAGGACTGGCCTATTCCGCTTACACTTGAAGCCTTTTCCAGAGTGTAACCAATGGCTTTTCTTGCGATTTTGAGTCTTTTACCAATATTCATTTTAGCACCTCCTATTTCTGCCTCACAGAATATTATACCATATATATCGGCGAAATGTGCACTAAAAATTCTGAAATACAGAATATTTAGTAGTATTTCTATGATTTTTTAGGTTTTTTCTGAAATTTCACCAATTTAATATCTTCTGGTAGTGGTTTTTGCGGGGTGGTTGTAGTTTATGAAGAAGTATCTCAGGGCGTCTATTGGGTGGTCGTAGAGGCCATCTTTTAGAGGTAGTTCGCCGGCGGCGGTGGCGGAGTGGGGATAGTGATAACACTGCATTGCTTCGACGAGGCGTGTGCATCTCGGTGAGATTAGAAGTGTGCTTTGGCCGGAGCCGGAGCGAACGGCCCGGCGGATAAGCTCTATGCCCTCGAGGATACCGCTTCGTCTGGAGCGTACTGCTATGCCTAAGCTGCGCAATTCCCGAACGGCACTTGTGCCGGTAACATCGTTTACTCCTTTGCCCGCGGGATCGCAAAACGTAGCGGCCACCTGCTCTTCGGGTACCGGAGTCCGGTTCTTAATCTCATCGGCGTGCACATCAATAGTCGCCCTGCTACGGACATACTCATCTATTATGCGCACGAGGCCGTCAGCATCAACCTGAATCCACAAACAAACAAAAGGATTTACAAATCCAAAATCAACTGCGCGGTAAAGCGGAAGATTAGGGTCGTAATCGACAGGCCGAACATGTATGTCCGGGTCGAACTGAGCGAAGACCACATTTTCCCGCGAAGGTCTTTTGCAGAGCATCTCGGCCTCCCATCCGGGCCTGCTGGCCCGGCGCATCTGAGTTATGCAATCGTCGATTTTCAGATAGCCGTTGGTAGCTTTGGCCCTGCCCTGACAATCTTCCCATAAAAGACACTGCGAGCAGTTTCTATCGGTGCATTTTTCAATCACTTCCCATATACACCATTTGAAGACGGGTGTGCCGAGCTGCGGTGCGGAAGAAACCACCTTTTGCATTAAGCCGTAAGGCCGATGCATAGTACTGATAAGCTCCATAGCAGCGGTGATATTTTGCGTGCTTTGTGTGGTGAACTTTGCGGCGGCGAAGACATCTTCATTGAAAAGCTCAAGCTCATCACAGCGGAGTTTTTGAATGTGCTGGCCACGGACACTGGTTGGTGACTGCGTGAGGACCTCAACTGCCGAGCTATTGGTGAATCGGCATTTTGATTTGAGGGCAGGCCCGGCTAACAAATGCTCGAGGCCGTTGTTTAGAAAAGCGGTCAGGTATTCATACATTCTGGCTGCCTGCTCACCTGAGCCGCCGAGTATTCTGATCTGGCAGTTCGGCTTAAAGATACAGTCCAGAAGCGTTGCGACTGCTGCCAATTCGGTTTTGCCGCCGGCACGGTTGGCCCAGATGACAGCATCGGCATTTGCCGGGCGCTTGTATCCCGAATGAGGAGCAACAATCGCATCGGCAGAAAAGCTGTGCCAGAGATAATCCATCGGGCTGCTGTGGTCGGGGCAAATACTTTTGTCGGGCACGTCAATACCGAGAAAGACCTTAACGTAGTTTCTCAGGTCGCGTTTAGTGGCCGGCCGAGTCCGCCGAAGCTCGACATAAATACGGGAAGCTTTCTCGAGGTCGGTGGAAGTTTGAGATAAAGCCATTTGTGTCATTATTATACCCCCTGATTTGGTGTGTTGTTTAAAAACAGAGCGCAGGATTCAATCGCCAAATAATCCCCCCTTTCATTATGTGATTATGTATTTATGCTATTGTTACTGCGTGGCCGAAGTCTCCACCATGAAATTGCGTGTGATGCCGCTATGCAGATTTATCGGCAGGCCCTGCTGCAATTGTGCGCCTGTATATACTTTTTTTGAATTGAATGCCAGGTCGTGAACGGCATAGCGATTTTCGGCTTTGGCTGTGAACCATTCAGGGAACTGATTGATTCTGGGCCAGTCAAGGGGCATCTTCATAATCGTTTTATGACGCGGCGAGTCAAAGATAATTTTTCCTGTGTAACCTCTTCGGGAGCTGATACTTATTTTAAGAGCATCACCATCCAGAACGGCCCCGAAAATGACATCATTACTCCATGGCTCGATAGTGAGTCCCTTTGTTTTCCAGAGGCAGTACATAATCGTAGTTCTGGCGAAGTTGCCGTCTCCGTGCCACCCTTCGATGATACCGCTGCTTTTCTGCATGCTCCACATAATCTTTATTTCGCTGTCCATCCAATCAGCGACGGATGGGACTAGTTCACGATTGTAAAGGTTAATTGCGCTTTCAATGGAATCGGCATAGTCATCGGAGCCCCCCCAATTATACCGGTGGTAGTTGTAATAATTATTGAGGTTTATCAGTGCCGTACGAACGGCCAGACGATAGGCCTCGGTATTATCGATCAGATATACGGTGTAAAAGCCGTTGAGGTTATAGCCCCATGTATCGGCAAGGCCCTGGTCGTGTCTACCTGTTTTAGTATTGGCGGAGTTATAGAACATGCCATGTTGATTTCTGCCTACCTGAAGGACGTTATCGAGCATGACATGAATGGATTTTTGGTAGGCATTTTTCCTGGCCGGCATTGCAAAACTGACCGTCGCATAAAGTTCGCAAAGACCTGAGATAATTTCGCAGCCGTGGTCACGTAACTTGATTATGGTTTCATCCCTTGTCGGGTGATGATTGCCCAACAAATAATAGTCCCCAAGCCGCATTGCCCAATAGAGATATTTGCTGTCGCCGGTCATCCAGTATATTCGGGACAAGACCTGGAGCATTTCGCCGTTAGTTTCCTGGCTGCGTGAGACGATATTACCGTAATTTGTTTGCTCGGGCGCATGCATCCACATATCGTCGAGTATGTTGATCATACGTTCGGACCAGGGACTCGGGCCGAGCCATTCGGTCAGCGGCAGCAGGCCGTCTTTGACGTATTCGGAAGAACCGAAGATGATACGAGCTATATCAGGCTTTTTAAAAAAGAAATCCTGCTTTGAAAAAGAATACGTATCCGGCAAACGGTCGATACGGGATGTAAGTATGGTTTCCGCGCGAAGCATCTCCATCATCCTGCCCTTGAAGAGAGCCGGGTTCGTGATGGCCGCGGTAAGGACCATAAAAGGGTAATTGTCGGCGGCGCTGTCCTCGGCGTTCCATATGTCCCTGTCTCGGTCTAAATTTCTGGGTATGAGGCGGCTTCTGGGGTCGGCCTGCTGGAGCCATCCCCTGACGAAGTTTTGGCAACGAATAAATCCTTCGTTGGCGAGTTTACCGTTTTCCGCGGCCAGCCCGAAAGCTTTATCATTTGTTTCGTTGACCTTTCCGACACCCTGTTTTGCCAATTGTGTGAGCCTGCTTAAATGGTCCTGATAAACGCCGCGAGGGTTAGTGTTGTATTTTTTACAAAGCGAGGCGGCCATACCGACAAGCTCGCCCATCATACCGCACGTGCGCATAACTCGGACCGTTCCCAGGGCCACGTGGGTAACGCTTATACATCGACCGGCCATCATCAGATTTTGTATATTGCGTGAATACAGGCAACGGTATGGAATTGGGTACGGCTTGATTTTAGGTTGCGTACAGATGGTACGGAATTCTTCGCCCGGGAAATATTTAGTGTTTTCCGGGTCCGGATAGTGCAGGTCTATCGACCAGGTGCTGGTTACAAAAGCGTCGGGAAATCTATTTCGCTTCTGGATGTCCTGCTGCTGAAGTATTACGTCACCGAGCAGCCGGCGGGATTCGCGTTTGCCGCCTATGTAAGCCACCCAGTCGAGCTTAAGTTTGGCATATTTGTCTTTATTTCGACTGTGGTTTTTCTGAAAGGCCCAGTTTCCGTAAATTGCTCTAAATGAATGATCGCGTATATATTCGAATTCGGTAATTTGGTCGCGGCTTAGTCCGGCTTCCCAGTTCCAGTCACCTCTGGTTGCCTGCTGGCAGCTTTCCTCGGTGAACTGCAAGGCCCAGGGACAATCGGGAAATATTGTAGGCTGATTGGACTGCGCCGAATACCACATTACAGATGCGCCCATAGTCATCTTGTCGGGCTTTTCGGGTGCCATGGATTCGCCGGTCTGTTCTTTGCTTTCGCGTCCCATACGATACTCGGCGCCGGCCAGATAGCCAAGAGTGCCGTCACCTGTGCAATCGACAAACAATGGTGCGCGGAAGCTAAATTCGCTGCCGTTGATAATGTGTTTGGCGATGACGGCGACGATACGGTCGCCCTGCTTTTGAACTTTGAACGCATGCATATTTACGAACAGGTGGATATTTTCCTCCGCCTGTACGAGGCTCATTTTTCGGTTGTCATCATAGAACTGGGCGGGTCTTGCATTTCCCTGATGTCCGGAGTCGAGTTCTCTTACGACGTTGCCTATGGCCGGGTAAGGCGGAAGGTTGATTTCGCCCCCGAGATGGACGCGGACTTCGGAGCTGTTGTTGCCGCCCAATACGGGTCGGTTTTGTATAAGGGCCACCTGCAGGCCAAGCCTTGCGGCCGAGACGGCTGCGCAGGATCCAGACATTCCGCCACCGACCACGACCAAATCAAAATTGCCGGCGTCTTTCGGCTGAGAACTCAGGCCCAGCATCTGGCTTCGAAAAGCGGCCATTTGCTCACCGGCATTCGGCGGCACAAAATTAGTATCGGTAGTAAAAATAATCGCATCACAACGGCCCTCGAAGCCGGTTAAGTCGTGCAGTGAAACGGCGATCTGCAGATTAGTTACTATAATCGCCCCGCCCTGCTGCCAGTGCCAGTCTGCACCTTCGGTTCCGAAGATTGCATTTAGCGGCATACCATTGACGAGTACCTGGAACCTTCCCGGAGCGCCCGGCGCCTTCCATGGCGCCACCCAGTCTCGTGTTCGGACCCATACGCGGTATGTTCCTGCAACCGGGAACGTAACCGATGTTACAGCGTCGCTGACCGGCTTACCTAAACCGTGAGCTAAAAGAAACGGTGAGCCCATCTGGTCCATAAACTGCTGGTCAAGAACCCAGCCGCCATGGTTAGTAAAGGCCTCAGCTTCAACAAGGATAGTTTCTGCGGCGGTAATAGAAGCAAAGGACAGTAGTAAAGTTACACATATCAGTATGCTTCGGACAGGCGTACTATTTTTCATTTTTACCTCTTTGATTAACGAAACAAATTCACATAAATCATTTTCTTATCGGCCAGATGCCTGTCGTAGTTTATCTTCGCGTTAAGTACTTATTGTAACAGTTTACACCCGTATATTCACTTTTCAGTATTGTTAAGAGCTTTTTATTTCTACCGGATACTTCTCCCATGGTACGGCGCCAGCTTCGATGATGTGATTGCGCAGAGCGGTAAAGAGTCTTTGATACATTCTGTGCTTTATGCCAAGCGGATTCTGTTCCTGCGGGTCGTCTTTTAGGTTGTAGAGTTCCAGCGGTTCAAAGGGACTGTTCTGGACGAGTTTATAGTCGCCATAGCGTGCGGCATAATAAGCACGCCCTCCGTACCCGCCACCTTCACGGCGCACCCAAAAGAGGAAACGGTCCTCTTGGGGCTGGTCGCTGCCGAGCAGAGTCGGCAGGATGCTTCTGCCATCTATCTTGTGCACAATATCAGCGCCCGCAGCATCGCAGATAGTCGGAAATAAATCCATAGTTAGAGCGAGGCGATTACTTCGTGAGCGAGGTTCTATTCTGCCCGGCCAGACGGCACACATAGGTTCGCGGATACCGCCTTCGTACATATCCTGTTTGCCGGCTCTGAGAGGGCCGTTGTTTGCTCCGACGTTAAGCTGGCCGCCATTGTCAGAAGTGAAGATGACCAGTGTGTTCCCGCTTTGGCCGGAGTTTTTCAGAGCGGCTATCACCCTGCCGATGCCATCATCAAGATGCTCGATTAGTGCGACGAGTTTTGCACGTTTATCACTGATATTATTTTCGCGATTTTTGATGCGCTTAATCCAATCGTCAGGGGGCTGGATCGGCGTGGGCGGCGCGTTGTACGCAAGATATAAAAAGAACGGCTGTGCTGCTTTTGAGCGGGAGTTAATATAATCGACAGACCACTGTGTGAACAAATCAGTGGCGTGTCCTTTGGGATCAATTTCTTCGTTGTTCAGACGCATATAGTTATTGCCGTGGCGACGATGGTTGTAGTAGTCGTCCATCATATCGCCGAGGAAGCCGTGGAAGTGATCGAAGCCCCGCTCGTTCGGAGTGTTCGGAGATTCCAATCCGAGGTGCCACTTACCGACCATCGCAGTGTGATATCCAGTGCGGTTAAGAAGCTTCGGCAGCAGCACTGCCTGCGGAGCCAGATAACCCCAGTTGTTTGTCAGGTGTGTGCGGATAACACCGGGGACGCCGACAAGGTCGGGGTATCTGCCGGTCAGCAGCGATGCCCGCGTGGGCGAGCAGACGGGGCAGTTGGCGTAAAAGTTATCGAAGCGCATACCGGAAGCCATGAGCTTGTCGATATTGGGTGTTTGCATGTCTTTCGCGCCGTAGCTGGAGAGGTCTCCGTAGCCAAGGTCATCGACAAGAATCATAAGTATATTAGGCCTGTTAGCTGTGCGCTCTGCGGCTAATGCACAGCCTGAGATTGCAAGTGACGCCACTGTTGTACCGGCGGCTCTGAGGAATTTACGTCGTGTGTAATTAATCATATCAGCCTGCTCCTTAACAGCATGATTACTTACTGATAGTGTTCAAAACTGCTTCGATTATAATCTTATTATACTTTGCTTTAATTTGCGAATTCTTATTATAGTTTTTGCGGAAAAGGCATGAGGCCTGCACATCATTGACAATTACAGCTTATTAATTGTTTTTTCTTCGGCAAGGACGGCCAGGAGTTTGCCTGCGGTTTCGTCGTTAAGCGAGGCCGGGAACCGGGTGTCGGCAGGTTGAGGTTCGTCGGATGGCTGAACTTTCCTGTTGGCTGTCAGTATCGGCATAGAGATTATATCCAGGCAGGCTTTTCGGGCAGTCTCGGGCTTGTCGGATTCTGTGAGCTGAATCAGTTTTGCCGCCGCTACGGGTGCGTAACGCGCAATCAAAACATCACTTTGGCGATACGCATCGGTGATGCGCTTCTCGAACTGTTCGGCGAAACTATCGTCATTTCGCCACTGGTTATAAAGCTTCCTGCTGAGCTTGTATTTGTCCAGTATTGCCTGTTCGTCAAGCTCGCCGGCGAACAGGTCCTCTATTACGGCAAGCTGTTTTTTTGTTAATTGCTTTGCTCCGGGCATTATTAGAACCTCCCCATTATATTGTGGATAATCGGATAAGCGGACATACTAACGTCCACTCGCATTGAGGTATAAATCTGCTTTTTACACTTTGAATACTTTTTAACTTTTTTTGCGTCGCTTTCGGGGGCGAGATTTGATGGCTTTGAAATAGCTCTCTGATTTTCTAACTCCCAATTGACGGGCTTTGGTTTTTATCGAACCGGCGGAACGTTTAAGCCGCTCGGCGAGCTCTGTTGTTAACGTGTTGGGGTAAAGCTTTTTGAGCAGTTGCAGATCTTCCTTCGTCCAATAATTGTACACGTCACTTTTCATCCCGATATCGTATGCTTTTTGACGCACCGCCGTCAAAGGCCGATTTAGCCGCTCAGCTATCTTCCTTATGTTTCCGAAGGGGTATAGTTTTTTGAGCAGTCTTATATCTTTCTTTGTCCACGACCATGGCCCCTTGATGAGTTCTTTTTTCTTTGCCATTGTACAACCTCGTGATATTGACTATTTTCTATTTAATTGCAAAGGTTAATTCCTTTGTTAAAAGTCAATTTTCAAGAATAGAGTCTCAATTGTCAATAGTTTTTTCGTTGTTTTCCTTTACAAAACGTACCGGTTATTTTTTACAGGCTGACTTGTTGAGAATTTATAAATTCCTGAGCTATGTATGTAAGAGCGGCCGCATTCTTCACAGCCCTTGTCCGGTTTTCTTTGACCCATTCGGCTTCGCTCAAGGCAGGCTTCTGTTGGCTCATTGCGTCCGACAGTGCTTTTGCAATAACCTCCTGCTGTTTGTCGTTTAAGAAAAACACCAGCGGATTTAATATCTGGGTTTTGCTTTTTTCAACCGCCTTTAGGCAATCGGAAATCGCCAATTCGGTGAGACGTTTAATTTGATTTGACGTTTGGGGCAGAAGTTTTGCCAATTTGGCTGTTCGTCCGTCAAATGCGGATTTATTCAGCCTTTTGAGCAGAGCCAGCTTCTTATCAAGAACATCCGAGCCGCCAAGGCGGTTAAGCGTAGCAAGGAGTATGTCAGTATCCTGATCATTGACGTCCCAGACAAGAGCTTCAGCGGTTTTATAACCAAGCTCTCTCAAGGCCCGCCAGCGATGATGGCCGTTGATTATCTGGAAACAGTCCGGTTTTCGCGGGCATGGGCGAACCACCAACGGCTCGTATCGGACGGTCCTTTCTATGTTACGAACCAACTTCGCAAACTTAGCTTTACTCATTCGGTTAGGATTGTCCGGATGAGCAACGAGTTTATCAAGTGCTATCGATTGAACCTGGTTAAGCATAATAACTAAATATGAAATCTGAAATTCGAAATTGATTCATTGAACCAGATATAATAGACAGGCCTGGCGTTAAGCCTGCTCAAAATGTATTTTGTTCGCTCCGGGCCCGGGTGCATATTCCTGCGGCGGCCGTAACCTTTAAGAAAACGCTTAATTTCACGCTCTATAAATTCAGCTTCGGCACGGGTAAGCTGAGTGAGTTTTTCCTGCACTTTTTCAGGGTCGATAAGATCTTTATCTTCTATCCCAATCATGCCGAGGGCTTCGATGAGCTGTTCAAAACGTTTTGGCAGCTTCGACGCATAAGGCATCATTCCCGCTTTTTCGAGGAACGGATTGACCTGTCCCATAACCGCCATCGCTTCGATGATCGGGACGTTCATTTTCGGCATAGTCTGCTGTACTAATCTTTTTGCAAGTCCCAATCCGCGAAACCTCGGGGCGATAATGACTCTGCTGATGCAGCGAATGTTCCTGTTAATAAGCTCAAGCTGTGTGTTCCTGTCGAAGCCGGAAAAGAAATTATCCGTAGCCGCCCCGCGAAGCTCCAGCCTCGGACTCGGCATCGAGTAAACGATGACACCGATGTTTTTTTCCCGGGCAGGTCCTGCTGCTTCATTTCGCAAAATAAATATTTTCTCGAACGGACCCGGGCGACAGTGGCGATAGTGATAATGCGAAAGCTGCATATAATCATCAAGACAGCCGGGGACAATTTGAACTTTTTTGCATACTGAACACTGTTTCATATCTGCCTTTTTGATTTTTCCTTATGCCGGCCGGGCACAAACTATTACTTAAGACAAGCGATATACTTTATATATCCCCCCCTATAATTAGAGCAGTGTGCACATTTGACACGAAAATTGATGATTTTTTTAGCAAGCCGATTGCTCTAAGTGCTTATCAGGAAATGAGTAAAAAAATATTTGAAAAATTTTATTTTTGTTTTCAAGAGTGAGCGTTTTTGACCGAAAATTCCAAAGAAAAGACCTATAAAGAGAGTGTTCTGATTGAATAAAACTGCGTTATTCCAACAATTAAAGACTGAAAAAAAGCCATTTTCCTGAAATGAGGTAATTTTCTACATAGGAAAACAGTTAAAATTAGGAAAATAGTGATTAGGATAACAGAAAAAGAAATAATTCAATATCTGCAAAATTCCGGCAGGCAATATGCACCTTTAGTAATCAATCGCCTTGAAGAGCAGGTTAATCTGGCAGATGGATATCAGGCTGATGCAATTATAGGGTTCTCGATTCCGGACGGGCCCTGTTTCGAAGCTTTGGTGGAGATTGCATCTGTAGCGACGCCAAAAAATATCCTTCAAAAATCACTACAACTTTCTGTTAATATTAGTAAAGCAAACAAACCTGATATAATCCCCCTCCTAATAGCTCCCTATATAGGCAAGAAACAGGCTCAGATGCTGGAGGATAAGGGCATTTCATGGATAGACCTTTCCGGCAGTATGTCCGTCAAGGTTTCAAACCAGATATATATTGAACGTACCGGCCAGAGGAACCGATTTCCCGACACGGCTCCTATCAAAAAAATCTTCCAGGGAACATCCTCTCTGGTAAGCAGAGCTTTACTGCTGACACCGGAAGGCTTCTCATCTTTGTATGAAGCAGTTGATTTTATCAATGAGCGTAATGTTGGCATTACGCTATCAACAGCATCAAAAGTTATAAAATCTCTTGAAGATGATGGCCGATACGCCAAGAGGCCCTAAGATTGCTGAACAATTAAAAAAGAATTTTAAACAAGGTTGATGTTAACCCGGATTTCCCATATTAAGGTGGCGCATTTGATATTGATTTGATATTATAGGGCCTATCGATATGTATAAATCAAGCACACACAGTTCGCTTCCTTTCCTAACCACCCAATTTGATGGGACAGGAGGTACAATAAAGACATATGAAGAAGATTTTTTCGTTGAAGAAATCCCTTCATATATTCCTTGCGGAGAGGGGACACATATTTATGCCCAAATCGAAAAAAATGGAATATCAACGATGGATGCACTGGTTCAGATTGCCAATGCGCTGCGGATAACTCGAAAAGAAATCGGCTATGCCGGCCTGAAAGATGCTCATGCTGTCACAAGGCAGTGGATTTCCATAGAGCATATAAAACCGGAACGGTTACTGTCACTTGATATTCCTAATATTAAGATTATTCAAATTGCCCGTCATTATAACAAGCTGAAATTGGGCCATCTTGCCCGCAATCGGTTTGTTATTCGTCTTCGAAATCTCAAATTTCCTCTGAAACAATCAGTTAAAATAGCTGAACGCATCATAGCAGTTCTGATTCGTAAGGGTGTGCCGAATTATTTTGGAGGCCAGCGATTCGGTATTCGCAGTGACACCCACCTGTTGGGTGAAGCTATTTCAAAAGTCAAAATAGAGGAGTTTGTTGACATTTTCCTTGGCCAACCAGCAATAGATGAGTCGTCGACTTTTGCTGTCGCACGCTCATTTTATGAAAGAGGTGATTATAAAAAAGCTCTCAATACATGGCCATATTCATACTCAAATCAGCGTCGTGCATTAAAGGCTCTCATTGTAAATAAGGGTAATAAAAAAAAGGCTTACAATATAATAGACAAACATCTCAAAAGGTTTTTTGTATCTGCGTATCAATCTGACCTTTTCAACCAGGTTCTTGCCGCTCGCATGCCTGGCATTGACAAGCTTTTTGTCGGGGATATGGCTTATAAACATATTAATGGTGCATGTTTCCGAGTGGATGATGCTGTTTTGGAGCAACCTCGCTGTGATGTCTTTGAGATTAGCCCTACAGGACCTCTATTGGGCTCTCATATGACTAGGTTGACTGGACCAGCCGGTGATATTGAAAACTCGGTGTTAAATACTGCAGGATTGGAAAGCGGGGATTTTCAGCAAATGAGCAAGTATGGTGGCCGGGGAGGCCGTCGGCCTCTGCGTTTTCGGCCTCACCATCCCAAGGTTACCACAAGTCAGGATAAATTGGGGCCTTATATCGAATTGCAATTCGAACTTGATTCCGGCTGCTATGCAACTTCTTTTATTCGGGAAATTAGCAAAACCAATCTATAAGTTTATTCAACAATAGACTCTGCTAAGGAACTAAAAGGTCACTGTACGAAAACGAAAAGATTTGTATTTTGGCAGCAGATTAATTATGAGTATCATTTTTGAAAAAGCATCCAATTTATATCACTTTATTTTTCTCTTAGCGCATAGCACTTACTGCTCCTGATAGTATTTTCGGCTTTATATAATGTGAACTTTCGCACTTTTAACGATGTGTTAACTTGGGCAATTTGCATCAATAGGCCGATTTGACAACAATCGAATTATTTTTGGCAAGTTCGAGGTATTTTCCGAACATTCATAAAATACAAAACGGCTTCTAAATGCTTGTTTAATAAGGTTTTCCTTAATAAAAAAGTGCGAAAGTTAACTAAATGAAAAATGAAATTAAGAAGATAGGAGATGCTATTTTGGCTCACGTCCGTTCCGCAATACGTGAGGCAGCAAAAGGCGATGCTGATTTTGAATTTAAACTGAATCGCTGGGTGTTTACAAGGCTACAGGGAGATGGTCGGAAACAAAGCAAACCCATAAAACAAAAATTGTGGGATTCCGGCATAAGACAGTGCCAAGCTTGCAGGAAAAATTTCTTAAACATCAAGGGAGTCGAAATTCATAGAAAAGATTCTTCTTTATGTTACTCCGTTGAAAACTGCGAACTAATGCACAGGCAATGTCATCAAAAGAAAACTTAATTCACAATTTCGGCGACGGGTGGCAGCCACTGAGTGAACGCAGTGAGCGAAGTGGATGTTAGTTCTCGAATATCCAGAATCGAGCAATTTTCGACAAAATACGCTCAAAAACTAACCCAATTCATCAAAAAC
>JACNGQ010000193.1:0-18622 GCA_014384025.1 Planctomycetota bacterium
AGGAGCTGTTTGGCTAATCGCTCTTGAATTGGCGGGCGATTGTGAACAACCGCAGGACAAACTTTCCTTTCTGGAGGAGTTGCTGAGAGAATCTCAAATAAATCGTATCTCGCAACCGGTGCCCGCCGACCTTGAACAAATTGACTTTTCACATATTCGCTGCAATATGGATAAAGATTACTACCTGCGGACGGTAGAGAAAATAAAACGCTACATCTATGACGGCGAGGTCTATCAGATTAACTTTTCACAGCGATTCGAATGTGAATACGAAGCCGAAGCGATAAATCTTTATCACTGGCAAAATCACTATAACGCAAGCGGGTACGCCGCATATATCGACGGCGGAAATTTTCATATAGTCAGCGCCTCGCCCGAGATGTTTATCACAATCGATGACGGCTTTATCCGAACCAAGCCGATAAAGGGCACCCGCCGGCGTATCGATGAGACTGACGGGAATAATTCCCAAGCAAAAAAAACTAATGCAAATAATTTCAATGAACTGCTTTACAGCGATAAAGAACGCGCCGAGCTGAATATGATAATCGACCTTGAGCGTAACGATGTGGCTAAAATCTGCAAACCGGGGACAAGGAAAGTAACTCAGCCCAGGACGATTGAAAGCTATCCGACGGTTTTTCATGCTGTGGCTACGGTGGCCGGAGAGCTTCGAGATGAAATAACAATCTGCGATATTTTGAAGGCTATGTTTCCGGGCGGCTCTATAACCGGCGCTCCGAAAATCCGCTCGATGGAAATCATAGATGAAACCGAGCCGACTGCAAGGGGCGTTTATACAGGCAGTATCGGCTTTATCGGCGTTGACGGCAGTGTGTGCTTGAATATTGCTATACGAACGATTATTATCACAAAGCGAAAGGCCTTTACCCAGACGGGCGGCGGAATAGTAGCAGATTCAGACCCAAGTGCCGAGCGGGCCGAGACAATCACGAAGGCAAGGGCGCTTTTGGCCGGGATAAAAGCAACGCAGAAAAGTACACAGCAGATAGTAGATATACAAAAAATAAATAAGAAATCCGAAATTCGAAGCACGAAACAAATATAAATGATCAAAATTCAAAATTTGAAACCCTAATTTTTGAACATTCGAATATCGAATTTTTTTTCGAATTTCGTAATTAAATATTCGGATTTATACAAAGTAAAATGGCAGAAAAAGTATTTTTAAATGACAAACTAATCGATACCGACAAGGCCCATATATCGGCAACGGACAGCGGATTTTTATATGGAGCAGGGCTTTTCGAGACGATGCGAAGCTATGACGGGGTAGTCTTTGGGCTTAAAGACCACTTAGACAGATTGTTTTCCAGTGCCGGCGCTTTATCTATCAATAACCCATATGATGAGGAATATATCACCGGTGCCATCTATAAAGTTCTGAACGCAAACAAATTGACAGATGCGCGCTTGCGACTGACACTTACGAACGGCCCGATGGCGGAATCGGAGGAGCAACGTAAACCCACTCTTCTTATCACCACTACAAAGCTCCAGCCTTACCCGGCCGAATATTACAAAAAAGGCGTTATGGTAATACTTTCGGCATCCCGGCAGAACACCTTCGAGCCAACATGCGGACACAAAACAACAAGCTATTTTTCGCGGATGATTACACTAAACATGGCACATCAACAAAGAGCCGCCGAAGCGTTATGGTTCACGACGGACAACCGCCTTGCCGAAGGGTGCGTAAGCAACGTGTTTGTTGTTAAAGATTCCGTCATTCATACACCTCGGATTGAAACGCCCGTACTTGCGGGCATTGCGAGAAAGACCGTATGTGAAATCGCTTCGACAAACTCAATCAAATTAGTTGAAAAAGACCTCTACATAGATGATGTGCTGGGAGCTGATGAGATTTTTCTGACAAATGTAATTATGCAGATTATGCCTGTAAGGAGTGTAGAAAAGCACACCGTAGGTGACGGCAAGGTCGGTGTGACGACTAAAAGATTACAAATCAGTTTCGATGAACTTGTTGAAAGCCAATGCGGGAAAGACAAATGAAGATAAAAGATATTGCAGAGCAAATTGAAAAGATAGTCCCACTTAACTTAGCGCAGGACTGGGACAACGTCGGGCTGCTTATCGGCGACGCGAGTAAAAACGTAGAAAGAATTCTTCTGACCATCGATATTACCGCCGATGTTGTCGCCGAGGCAAAAAAGCTCAAGATCGACCTGATTGTAAGTTATCATCCGGTAATCTGGGACGGTTTGAAAAAAATTATCTCAGAAGGCCCGAGCAGCACCGTACACGAATTGATTCGCAGTAATATTGCGGTTTTTTCGATACACACAGCGCTGGACGTCATCACAGGCGGGGTTAACGACGGTCTTGCCGAGATTGTCGGTATCGAGGACGGAAAGCCGATTGGGGATTATGTCGTTAATCCAGCGGATGATAATTACAAGCTCGTTGTCTTTGTTCCCGCCGAATCGTTAGCCAGAGTTTCAAACGCGGTTTTCGCCGCCGGCGCAGGAGCAATAGGAAATTACAGCGACTGCGGTTTCAGCACCGACGGGACAGGGACATTTTTACCTTTGGAAGGCGCAAGGCCGGCCATCGGCAAAAAAGGGCAACTGGAAAAAGTTCTTGAAATAAGATTCGAGACGATTGTGCCGGCTGAAAAACTCGACAAAGTAGCAGCGGCGATGAAAAAGGCCCATCCTTACGAAACTCCGGCCTTCGACATTATCAAACTTTACAACAGCCAAAACAAATTCGGTCTCGGCAGAATCGGCAAATTATCAAAACCTTTAAAAATAGAACAGATTATCGGGAGAATAAAAAAACACACCGGCGCGACAGTTGCCGGTTTGGTCGGAAAAGAAAAACGGCTTGTGAAAACAGCGGCGGTTTGTGCCGGAACGTGCGGGGCGATTATTAATTTGGTTATCGCGTCAAAGGCCGACCTGTATCTAACGGGCGAATTGAAGCACCATCAGGCATTAGCGGCACAGGAAGCAGGCCTGACCTGCATTTGCCTTAGTCATACCGTATCGGAACGGTTTATATTGAAAAATTTTGCCAAACAGTTGCAAAAACAGCTAAATTCAGTGACAATAAAGATAAGTAAAAAAGACGCAGACCCATTTAAGTGGAAAAATATATGACAGAAGAACAACTGGAACAAACAGAAGCGCCATTGCCAAACACTGAAACCAGTGAAGAAGTCGAAGAGCAACCGGAAGAAACGGAAACACCATTGCTAAACGCCGAAGCCAGTGAAGATGTCGAAGAACAGAATGACTTACCAGGACAGAGCCAAGGTGATGAGCCGACAGTCGAGACTGTCGTGGAAGCAGTCCTGTTTGCCAGCGATGAATCTCTCACTGACAATCGGCTGGCCAAAATCGTTGAGACATCCATAAAGCAGGTCCGTAAATGCATCAAGAGCCTGAACGAGAAATATCAGGCTAATAATAACGCATTTAGAATAGAGCAAATTGCCGGCGGTTATCAGATGCTTACCCTGAACACTTATAATTATTGGCTGAAAAAATTACTTAGAGCCCGCAGCGACAGCAAGCTTAGCCCGGCGGCGCTGGAGACCCTTGCCATAATCGCATATAAACAGCCGGTTATTCGTGCTGATATCGAGGTCATTAGAGGTGTTGCCGCCGGCGAGGTACTTCGAACTCTTTGCTATAAAGGCCTGATAAAGATAGTAGGCCGGGCTGAAATCTTAGGCAGGCCGATGCTGTACGGGACAACAAAGAAATTTCTGGAAGTCTTCGGTCTTAATGCACTCAAAGACCTGCCAAAAATAGAAGAACTCAAAAAGCCGCCCGCCTGAGAGCCGCTCATATTGCACTATCACACATGACGCCAACCTACTTTTTGCGTTACTTCCCAAGGGCATTTCGAATACGTGCAGCCACCCGTTCGGCCAAGTAGTCGGAACCCCCGGGGGTAAAGTGAACATTGCCGTTCGGCTGTTGAATTTCGCTTAATTTCTTCATAGCATGAGCATGAAGGTCGTTAATCATCACGCCGTTTTCTTCCATAATTTTCTTAGCGGCTTCGTTGTATTTTATTTCATCACCTTTGATGCGGCCCGACTCACCATCGGGAACCGGCGTTGTGCTGGCCCAGATTAGCTCGGCGCCGGCGGCCTTGAGTATCCCGACAAGCTTGTGCAGGTTCTGTTGATACTCTTCAAACGTTAAATCAAGTCTGCCATTGGTTTTGTCCCTACGGTTCGGAGCGTCCGGGGCGGTGCTTCTATAACAAAGGTCGTGCAGACCCCAGTTGAAGTGTATCACATCCCATTTGCCATCACCGAGCCATTCGTTAATCTTTTCCAGGCCTATGCCTGTATGCCGGGCATTAGTGGGAACCCGATGGACATTGGCCTTGCCGGCAAGGAGCTTGCGTACCGGAAGTGTATAACCAATCGAGATAGAATCGCCAATCAGAAGGACCCTCGGCAGAGCCGGATCATCTTCGATGGGAGCGAAAACAGGATTTACCCGAGCCGTTTTCTTTTTGGGCTGATTCGGTTTTGATATATCTTTTAAATAACCTAAAGAAGTAAGGAACCTGTCGGTTTCTTCGATGGTTTTATTAAATGAGCTGTTATCTTTGTCCCTTCCGTAGTTGAAAAAACCGTGGCCTTTTTCTTCGAATGGAACAAGACGGCAAATATTGCCGGCATCTTTCATTGCTGAGGTGAAACGTTCAGCACTGTCGAATGGAACAGTCTTATCGGCAGTGCCGTGAAAAATAATGCACGGCGAGAGGCCTTTTGTTACATGCTGCAAGGGAGATATTTCCTTTGCACGTTTGAACCTTTCATCGGAAGCCCTTTTCTTTGCTAACCCTACAACGTCAAGGACGGGATTGAAGAGTACCATCGCATTCGGCTTTGAGCTGATATTGCTGTCTTCACTTTCTTCATCGAGCCCATCAAGTACACCTGTGCAGGCTGCGACATGGCCACCCGCCGAGCCACCGCCTGCGACGATTTTGTCCGGATCGACACCAAGCCGGGCTGCGTTTGCCCGGACCCAGCGAATGGCGGATTTGCCATCGGCGACGCATTCGAACGGCGTCGTGCCGTGCCGGTTTTTGACGCGGTATTCAGCGGAAAATGCCATCATCCCACGCGAGGCCAGGTAATCGGACTGGTGATAAAACTGCGTGGGAGTGCCACCAACCCAGCCGCCGCCGAAAAAGAACACTATGGCTGGGGCCAGCTCTCTTGACTGCCTGTCGGGCGGTTCAAAGATATGCAGCTTCAGCTCGACCTCGCCGATGGTTTTATACACGACCAGTATCGGCTTTATCGTAACTTCCTGAGTTCTATTGCGGCTTTGTGCTGCACCAAGCAGAATAGTAGTGATACAAACCAGAAATATTATTACAATCTTTTTCATCGTTCTAACTCCTTCTGAGAAGGATTATAGATTAATTCCACGGCAGCTCTTTTGTGTCAGGTTTGACTGCGTGAGCAGGACGGGGATGCTCATCATCGAAAACGTACATATCATCCTGCTTTTCGATTGTAACAAAACTTTCATCAATCGAGCCGTCCGGCTTTGTTATATTATCGAGTGAAAGCTTGAGGTGTTTGGCAAGAAACTTATATGCACCGGTACGTTTGGACAATCCATAATCATGTCCCTCGTCGGGAAGGTGTACATACTCCACAAGATCCTCGGCGCCGTAGAGACGATATACATTTTTAATATAAGGATATTCGACATTCGGTGTGTTTTTGGTCCAGTCCTTTCCGTCGGAAATCAGCAACTGCGGGCGCGGTGCTGCCAGCGCGGCAATATCGGTATTGTTTGTTTCGTGCATTTCGCTTAAGTGGATGGGCATACCGCTTTCGCAGTCGCATCCGCCGAAGAAGTGGGAGGAAACCATTACAGTCGGGACGGAAACGGCGATACGGTCATCAACCGCCGTTAAAAGAAATGATTGTGTTCCTCCGCCGGAAGCACCCGTTACGCCGATGCGCTTTGGGTCCACATTTTTAATCGACGTGATAAAATCGACGGCTCGGATGCTGTTCCAAAGCTGCAACTTCAGAACCTCCGGGCGTTTATGCTCCCACCCCGCATTCTTCCAGTCACCATATCCGACCATATCATAAGAGAAGACAATCGCTCCCATACGGGCCAGTGCGGCACATCTCTTTTGCATATCTGGTCGAAATCGTCCATAGTCATCGGGGCTGCTCCAGTGGCCGTGCGGACAAAGAATAGCGGCAAAAGGTCCCTTGGCTTTGCGAGGACGATATAGATTTCCTGTTACAAATACGCCGGGCAGGCTTTCAAACGCCGCGTTCTGGACGGTGTAGCCATCGTATTTGCGTCTGCTGTGTATAATCCGCTTGAGCGGGCTTTTTTCGGGCAGAGGCGACAGTTCCGCTCCTGTCAGAATACCCTCACGAATCCGTTCGGCCCGGGCCTTCCATTCGGCCAGGTTGGAGTAGCTGCGGGCAAATTTGGCAAGCTGTTCTTTGGCAGCTTCTTCACTTTGATAATTCCCCTGACAAAGCTGAGGCTTTTTGTTTTGGGAACCTTGAACAAGTCTGCCCGAAAGTGTTAGCACAAGCATTAGTAAACCGACAACAAATACCCTGTAAATACCAATCGATGGACTTTTCATTTTACACCTCATAAATTGTTTCAACATACTGATTCGTTTTATAATCACATTTACTACCACTGTGCCAAGGGCTTTATTGGTACTTTTGTTACTACTTCTTTATCTTTCCACTCAGGTGAAAGCAAGACCGCTACCCGAACATCGCCCTTAGCATTGGGCAGGCGCACTATAAGCCTTCTAACACCTTTGTTGGATTTCTGGGGAGGTTGTTGCCGGGCTGATTCTATTTCAAATCCGGCGGGGGAAGGCGACAAAAACTGTGCGACAAGCTTTCTGCCGGCAAGGGTAAGCTGGGCGGTATTTTTTTCCTTTATATCGATTTTTGCATCCGTCGTCATAGCCCAGACGAGTTCGCACGGACTTTGGATTTCGAATTCGTCCTGCACAAGAACGGCACGCCGATTCTCAACCATTGCAATACCTCTGGTTACATTGTTTGCAGACTTTTTGTAAGCGTTTGTCAGATCCACAAGGACAAAAGCAGAAGAGTTTTCTGTTTCGAATTTTGTAAAGTTCGATATTGCCATCGGGTCCTGGTTCTCGCCGTTCAGTAACGGGACGCTGTGGCTTTTCGAATTCAAGCGGTAATAATCCCATCTCCTGCCGCCTCTTTTTCCATCCCAGTAGCCGGGCAGGTTGTAGTTGTCCGAGCCAAGGTCGCGTACCCATCGAACACCCAAAGCGTCAAGCTCGAAGCTGCCCAAATCCAGATGGCCGTGATTAACCTGATTGTAGCCGGCCTTTACACCGACAAAGAGCGCTTCGGGGTCGTTCCAGGCGCTTCGGAATACTGCTATCTCTACGGGGCCGCGGAAATAGCAATCGAGTGTTCTTTGTGGAGTCTGTCTCGGAGGCGGCATATACCAAACTATGTGCTGGGCACCGGCACTGCGTTTGGCAATTTCAGCGTGTTCGGATTCGGCATAAAGTGGATTATCGTAGGTCCGTGCAAGCCAGAACATACAGGGCATAGGTCTTCTGGAGCCTTTTTCTCCAGAGTCGGCAAAGTTTAAGTACAGGCCCCTTGGCCCGGCGGTATATACGGGAAAATTTCCCGCCTGGTCCAATCCCTTAGTTTGCAGCAAACCAAAGTCCGAGCCCAAAGCTGTTTGCAGGGCGGTAAGCCCGTAAGCCGTATAATGTGTGGCATAACTCCAGTAGCCGGGCCCTTCCATCCATGCACCGTCGGGGCCGTAGCTTTTCAGGGCAAGCGGCAGCGACTTAATTGCAAGGTTGATAATCTTCTCGGCATATTGCGGCTCGGATTCGGCGATTGCCAAAGCACCGATTATCATCCCGGCATTGCAGACCTGGTTCCAGTTGTGCTCACTTTTAGGCCACCAGGATTTTTGATATGCGCTGAGGGCCGGTATCAGGCCGTTCTTAACGAGGCCGGTCCTGATTTTTTCCCGTGTCTCTTCATTGAGATAGGAATACAGCCAGTCATAACCGACTCCCACTGCGTGCGACATCTCGGCGGTGTCGAGAAAGTGAGAGGGATTCCAGTCCTTGAACGCACAGACTGTCAGCAGGTTTTCGGTCGCTTTTTCGGCATATTTTTTTTCGCCTGTCCATCTGTACGCAAGGCCAAGGGCATAAATTCGATGCAGGCATTCCCTGCTGACATGAAGAAGCCGGGGCCCAATCTTCCGGTAAGTAAGCATCGGTTTTTCAGCACAGTCATCCGCATCCTTAAGAACATCTGACAAGCATTTCTGCAAAACCTTATCTTTTGCATACAATACTTTCAGATGCCCAAGGTCTTTGTTATTCAGCATCAATCTGGGATGGTACTTTTCGAGTGTACTGAGAACTTCAGAAGAATCTACGGCAGATTCCTGGGCCGAACCTGAAATCGAAAGACAAAACCCAAGTGCAACCGCCAGCGTGAGAAACCTGCAAACATTCGTCATAAACTACCTCCATTTCCTGAGTTGCTTTAATATTGCGAGCCCTCCTGACAAGCAGACTGCCTTGCGTTTTTTAAAACCAGCAACGGCTAACAGGATACTATTCTGTATAAAACCTCTAAATGTTATAGAATATTTGATCCCTTCAAGGCAAGGAAAATCTTTTGCCGTTCCGGCTGAAATCTATTATGATTATGTCAAATCTATAGACCTTCTTTGAGAAAGAAGCGAAATTACGGAAAATTTTATTTATGAGAGAAGCTCGATGAATAAGAAGCCCGAGATTTGTATTATTGGCGGTGGTATGATAACGCAAGTGCAGATTCTGCCTTCGGTCTATCAGCTTCAACGTCTCAGTCTTATTGGCGATATTAGTGTGTGCGCATTGAATAGTGATCCGCTGAAGGTGCTTGAACAGGACCAGAGCCTTAAAAAAGCATTTCCCGGTCATAGTTTCGAGGCGTATCCTTCTATTGACACAGATCCGCAGCAGAACTTCCCCGATTTATTTAGAGAAGTAATTGGCAAGATACCCAAAGGCAGCATTGTAATCGTTGCAGTGCCGGACCAACTGCATTATTCGGTGATACAAGCGGCCCTTGCAGCCGACCAGCATATATGCTGCGTAAAGCCATTAGTGTTAAAATATTCGCAGGCCGCTGAAATCGAAAAAACCGCCTACGAGAAAGGGCTTATCGCAGCAGTCGAGTATCATAAGCGGCTCGATGACAGGGCGTTAATGGCCCGCCGGTTATACAGAGAAGGCAGATTCGGGGAATTCCGTATCGGTCACGCGGAAATGAACGAACCCTATTACTATCGAGATTCGAATTTTCAGAACTGGTGCACTGTGGAAAATTCCGATATGTTCACTTATGTCGGCTGTCATTACGTTGACCAGGTACATTTTATCACGGGACTGCTTCCCAAAACGGTATCCGTATATGGCATAAAAGATACATACCCAAACGGCAAGACAGGTTACCTGTGGACCGATGCCCGTGTTATCTGGGAAAACGATGCGTGCCTGCATGTAACGAATATCATGGGTTATCCCGACGAAGGACCCGGCGGTAATTTTCAGGGCCTTCGTATGTACAGCCGGGGTGAGGACAAAAGCGGCATGCTCGTACACAACGATCAGTACCGCGGTATCGAACACTGTTATATTACAAAAGGCAGCGAGCCGGGTGAGACATATTACAGTGAGCCGAGTCCGGATTATTTTAAGTATATCGAGCTTGGGGGCGAAGGGCTGACTCCGGTGGGATACGGATATCGTTCGATTGAATTTATAATAAAAAATATCTGCAAGTGCATCGATGTATCCGGCGGGCCCGACAGCAACGAGTCTTTGGCCCGCCGGCAGAAGCTGATTAAGCAATTCGATAACGAAGGTATCATGGCAACACCCGCGAACAGTTCTTACAATGAGCTAGTGACCGAGGCTGCGCGCCTATCGATTCTAAACGGCGGCAGAAGGGTTGAAATAACTTATGGCGAAAACGGCGGTGTTGGTTTTCACAAAGACTGATAAGAATTAATATTCTCTTGTTAAGCAAACAGAAAGAAAATAAAACGAAGATGGCAAAAGAATTTCCACTTGTTTCAATCAAAGTAGAGCCTGTATCAACAAAGTTTCGCAAACTTTCCGGATCTATTCCGAATGACGAGACAATAAAGCAGATCAAAGAGCTTCGTGAGGCCGAGCCACTAAGTATGCGAGGTCAGCCGCCTGTAATCTGGGACCGCGCTGAAGGAGTAAACGTTTACGATGCTTACGGCAACATGTGGCTTGATTTTTCATCGGGGGTACTTGTTACCAACGCCGGTCATGGGGCGAAAAAAATCGCCGATGCAATTATCAGCCAGGCCTCCAAACCACTATTGACCACCTATTGTTTCCCCAACCAGCCAAGGATTAGGCTTACACAGAAGTTAGTTTCACTTGCACCGGAGCGATTAAACAAGGTTTTCATACTCAGTACCGGTGCAGAGTCCACAGAGTGCGCGCTGAAGCTAATGCGCACATACGGACGAAAGAACGGCACAAACGACAAGAGCATCATAGTTTCATTTGAAAACGCCTTTCACGGCAGGACACTCGGCGCGCAGCAAATGGGAGGTTCGAGTGACGGCAAAGCATGGATAAAAAATCTCGATCCCGAAATAGTTCATGTGCCGTTCCCCGACGGATTCCGCTGTGAAGACACCAGCTTCGAGCTTTTCGAGAGGATCCTTGCGCAGCTTGGGGTCGAGCCGGACAATGTGGCAGGAGTAATATGTGAAACGTATCAGGGAGTAGGGCCCAACTTCATGCCCAAACAATACGCAAAGGACCTGAGAAAATGGTGCAACAGGCATGGCGCCTTGCTATGTTTCGATGAGGTCCAGGCGGGTTTCGGCAGATGCGGAACTATGTGGGGTTTTGAGCTGTACGATGTTGTACCCGATTTGTTCTGTATAGGCAAAGGGATCAGCAGCTCATTACCAATCAGCGCGGTAATCGGCAACGAAGACGTGATGGATTTGTTCGGACCCAACGAGATGACCAGCACTCACTCGGGCAATCCGGTTTGCTGTGCGGCCGCTTTGGCAAGCATAGAAGTTATCGAACAGGAAAAGCTGGTTGAGAACGCGGCAAAGGTCGGATTGGTCGTGCAAAAAAATCTACAACAGATAAAGAGTGAGTTTTCCGACGTTATAGGTTTTGCGCCGGGAGCAGGTCTTGTAGCCGGACTGCTGATGGTCAAAAAGGGCAGTAAAGAGCCGGACTACGAACTGGCATGGAATGTGGTCAATCTTTGTTTCCAAAAGGGCTTACTGATGTTCGCGCCTGTGGGTGTGGGCGGAGGCTGTGTTAAAATAGCGCCGCCATTGTGCATTAGCGAAGAAGCGGTCGTGGAAGGCTGCGAAGTAATTCGTGAGGCGATAAAAGAGGCGGTTAAATAATCCGGGAAATATATGTTCCGAACATCTTTGCCGATTAAATCAGACATCCATCGTGCATAAACCACCGACAGGGATAATTATTTCCGCCCCCGGAGGCAGATTGCGCTGGCGATAGAATTGCCGGGCCAAATTTTCGATGAGCTGTTGGGCATGTTTATCCTGTACAACAGCGACAATGCTGCCGCCCATCCCTGCACCTACGAGACCGGCACCTAAACATCCGGGAGTCGCCAGCGCAATGTCAACGAGCATATCTATTTCGGGCAGGCTTACATTATAACCACCTCCCTGTCGCCACAGCCGGGCCCGGTCCATACGCCGCTTGTCTCCTGATTTCAGGTCGCTTATCAGGGCATCTATCCTTTTGTCCGGATAACTGTTGTCAGTTGGTATGCGTTGCCCATCAACCATTTTTGTTACACGGTCGCCATTGTGGGATGCGCTCATCAGCTCGCCGAAGGTTTTCATATCGCCGGTTCTCAGGCACTGCGGGACCATCTCAGCGCGAATACACTCGGCTATCCCATAAAGACATATTTGTCTTACCTGGTAACCCTGTTCGGGTCCTGCGTGGCTTCTAAAAACACGATGAATCTTTCGCTCATGTTCGGCAAGGATTTTTAGAATATCCGCCCGGCTGACAGAGGCGGGCAGTGACTTTATCATTCGATAGATTTGAACCTCATCAACGCCAAGTGTCTCCGGGCTGATATCGCGAAGCCGTTCGAGCTTTTCGGCATACTCCGGAAAGTTTTCGCGTATCATCATCATGCCGAATATATACGCAGCCACCCGGCTGTTAAAGACATCGCGTGCTCCGGCCTGCTTCTTCGCTTCTATATTGCTGTTGGCCAGAACAAAGCTGTGCCCGCCCGGAAGCGCGGCGTCCTCTACCGACGTTGGAAAAGCGGTAATATGCAGAATCGTACCGGGTTTGCCGGATATAATTGCAGCGTGGTCACTGCATCCGCCTCGTGTTCCCACATACCATTCGGCAAAACCCCAATTCTCAATGAAATCGACAGGTTTCATTTCAAGCGAGTTTATCCGTATTACCGCCTCGGCCGCACCCATAACCAATGCAGATGATGAACTAAGCCCGGCAGCGATGGGGACATCACCATAGATCATCATATTCATACCCTTAATCGCCGGGGCAAATATGCCTTCATCATTTGTGTTGAGATGCTGCAGGTACAGAACAGCGGCGCGGATATAATTCGACCAGGTAACCGATGGGTCGTTTTTGCGCTTTTCATATTCCTGGTAACACCATGTGTCCCAGTCCCGGATTTTTTCTCCCGTCGGCAGGCAATTGCTAATATGGAATTGCTCGTCAGGAAACTGCTTCGAATCGACATTTTTCAGGAGCACCCGGTCGTCATCCCGCGGGGCTACCACCAGCCACATTTCCTTGACACAGACCGGATTGACCGAACCGCCGCGGTGGTCGATATGAGTGCCTAATATATTAACACGACCGGTTGAGTGCACTATTATAACGCTGTTATCTGCGCCGTATCTGCCGGCAAATTCTTCAAGGCATCGTAAACACATCCGGGCTGCTTCGGCTTTTAAGTCTTTATTATCACCGTAGATTTGGTCCAACCTGGTGCAAAATGCATTGTTTGCCTCTTTAATCAGAGCAATCCAATCGTCGACATCCCGCCGACCATCGACTTCAAAAGCCATAAGCACTCCTGTTAAAATATATCCGCCTGCTTTTTATAACAGGGGCAAATAACAAATTTCATCCGGCCGAATAAGCTGTATCGCCATCTACTATAGTCATCTCGAGAGTCACTTTATAATCGCCCGGCAGGCCGGCGATGTCGAGCACGCACAAATCGGCCCTAGCCCCATCGACAATCGAGCCGCAGCCTTCCTTATCCATTTGGGTCAACACACACGGGTTTGTCGATAATATCTTCGCGGCTGTAACAAGGGCCTGATCGAGCTGCAGCGCTTCATGCCGGGGGTTCCAGATACCCTGCATATCGGCAGAGAGCCAATTGAGCAGGTTGTTGAATCCGCGGTTCATTGTAAGATTACTGCTGAAGAGCGTACCGGGCTTTTCGACAACCTGGAAGTATTCACCGCTTTCGCTGAGGGCGCCTCGGATACCACCGCCTGTGAACTGTGTGACCTGCGAACCTGCTGCGAACAGACAGTCCGTTACCCCGATTATCCTGTCGGCGCCTTTTCGCCTCAGGATGTCCCTCACATAGGCTGGATTGACATGGTAGCCGTCAAGAATCTGCTCGGCATAAAGCTCATCAGATTTCAGGACCGCTTCAATAGCTCCGCCGCCGTGGAATGGCTTGTACGAACCGCCGGTCGGGCCATTGGTAAAGTGGATGAAGTACTTAAGACCGGCCCGGATTGCTTCTTCGATCTGCTCACAGGTTGCGTTGCAGTGTCCGGCACCTACTACTATGCCTTTGTTAGTGAGATATTCAATCAACTTATAGCCGGGCTGCCCAAAATCCGGTACCACGTTGGCCAGCTTGATTGTCCCTTTGTCGTCGATGCTATCGAAGGAGCCGGTGACAAATTCAAGAACCAAGTCAGGATTTTGAGCGCCGGCCATCTGAGGATTTATGAAACTGCCCTCTAAAAGTCCGCCCAAAAGCCTGGCCCCCGGCCGGGTTTGCGGCTTACTTAGATAATTATGTAGTTGGGCAAAGCAATAGCGCAGGTTCTCGACGGGGCTGGCCCATGTCCCTATGTAAAAACCTGTTACGCCGAATCTCGCCAGAGTTTTTCTGAGCATATCCAGGCCATTTTCATATGCAGAGGGACTATTATCAAAGGTCTCGGTTTTGGGATCATAAAGACCGCTGGTGAATTCAAAGAGGTTGTAACCGTGAAAATGTATGTCAACAAATCCCGGCACGACATATTTGCCGGTGATATCGATAACATCGTTGCAGTCGTCCTTGCCAGCAGCAAATTCGACTCTGCCATCGCGCATAATGACATCGGTACGTTTAACACTATTAGGTGTGACAACATAGCCGCCTTTGAGCTTAATTGGCTTCATCTTAAAACTTTCGCAAAATCCATATAAAGATAGAATAACACAGAACTAATGTCATCCGCCCAGATTAGTTTAAGCCTTTATGGCATTTGTGTCCAGCGAGTTGTTGTCCCAAATATGAGAAAGCCACAACAAAAGAACATCTTAAATATCGAGAACAGTCCGTTAAATTTCGAATATTGAATACACATTATGCAATACGAGCGACTATTCGTGAGACAGGAATTAATCGGCTTTTGACTTTACAAGGCAGCTAATGCCTGTTAGAATCCACGGATTGAATAAAGAATAGATTAATTTAAGCGTAGTTATCCAGATGGCCGGTAAAATTATTATTAATATCGAACGATGTAAAGGCTGCGGCCTGTGCATAATGGTATGTCCGAAGAACAGCATCATCGTATCCAAAAAATCCAATAAAAACGGTTTCTTCCCGGCCGAATCCAACAATACGGACTGCACAGGCTGCGGAGCCTGCGCCATTATTTGTCCGGAAGCCATAATTGAGGTATTTCATAATCAATCCAGTAAAATCGAGACAATTGCCGAACGAGACAAAAAACCGAAGCCGAGTCTAATTAAGGAACAAGCATAAGCCCCGTCGGAAGCAGGGAATCAGGAATATGACAGAAAAAGGGCAAACTTCTATCGGTACAGAAGAGCGGGTTTTAATGTGCGGCAATGAGGCCCTTGCAGAAGCGGCTATCCTTGCCGGATGCGATGCCTACTTCGGATATCCGATTACACCACAAAACGAAATCCCCGCTTATATGTCCCGAAGGATGCCGGAGGAAGGCCGGGTTTTTGTGCAGAGCGAAAGTGAGCTGGCCGCAATTAATATGGTATTCGGAGCTTCGGCAACCGGCAAAAGAGCTATGACAAGCTCATCCAGCCCCGGTATAAGTCTAATGCAGGAGGGAATAAGCTATCTTGCAGGCGCCGAGCTGCCGGCGGTAGTTGTCAACGTAATGCGGGGAGGTCCGGGCCTGGGTAACATTGCACCATCTCAAAGCGATTATTTTCAGGCCACCCGAGGAGGCGGACACGGTGACTACCGAACCATCGTGTTTGGTCCATCGAGTGTACAGGAGATGGCCGACTGTATGTCGCTGGCATTCGAACTTGCCGATAAATATCGAATGACTGCGATGATACTGGCCGATGGTTTTTTAGGCCAGATGATGGAGCCGGTTGTTTTGAAGAAAAGGCCAAGTCCGGAATTGCCGCCCAAAGACTGGGCGCTGACCGGAGCCAAAGACAGAGAGCAAAACATTGTCCGCTCATTATGGCTCGGTGAGGGAGTATTGGAAGATCTCAACTTTAAGCTGGATGACAAATACAAGCAGATTCAAAAAAATGAAGTGCTGTGCGAACAATACGAAGTTGACGATGCCGAAATCATCGTGGTTGCCTATGGCATCGCAGCAAGAATCGTCAGCGGCGCAGTAACCCGGGCAAGAGAAGAAGGAATTAAAGTCGGCTGGATACGTCCTGTCACCCTGTGGCCGTTTCCAACAGAGCAAATCAGCAAAGCCGCTGATGAATTTCGACTGTTCCTGACCGTCGAAATGAGCACCGGCCAAATGGTCGAGGATGTAAAACTGGCAGTAGCCGGAAAAGCTCCGGTAGTATTTTACGGCAGGCCCGGCGGCGGAGTACCAACTGTTGACGAGATTCTCGATAAAATAAGGCAATTGACGATAAGACACAAGACTCAAGACTCAAGACTCAAGACTCAAGACAAAAGATAAAAGATAAAAGTATGAAAACAGTATTTCAAAGAACACCGACTCTTAAAGATTGCCCGACGCATTATTGCCCCGGCTGCGGACATGGTATTGCTCACCGATTGATCGCGGAGGTCATCGATGAACTGGGGATACGGGGGAGCACTATCGGCATAGCGCCTGTAGGCTGCGCGGTGCTGGAGTATGACTACATTGACGTCGATATGATAGAAGTTGCCCACGGCAGAGCACCTGCCGTAGCAACGGGTATGAAAAGGACAAATCCAGACAAAATAATTTTTTCCTATCAGGGCGATGGTGACCTGGCAAGTATCGGGGCCGGTGAGATTCTGCACGCCGGACATCGGGGGGAGCAGATAACCGTCATATTCATTAACAACGCCGTCTTCGGGATGACCGGGGGACAAATGGCTCCGACAACAATGGCTGACCAGATAACAGCGACAACGCCTAAAGGCAGGAATGTTGCCGAAGAGGGTTATCCTCTCTGCGTCTCAGAACTGTTGGCTGTGCTGCCGGGTGTCACTTATATCGAGCGATGTGCACTGAGCACCCCTGCGAATATCCGCAAGGCCAAAAAAGCCCTGAAACACGCTTTTGAACTGCAGATAAACAAAGCCCATGGTCTTTCGCTTGTTGAGCTGCTCAGCAGTTGCCCGACATACTGGCGAATGAGCCCGCCTGATGCGACAAAATGGATAGATAATAAAATGACAAAGGTTTTTCCTTTGGGCCGATTGAAGGGCTAACAATGACAGCAAACGGTTTATATGAAGAGATTATCATTGCCGGTTTCGGCGGTCAGGGCATTATGCTGACGGGCAAACTGTTGGCCCAGACTGCAATGCAGGCCGGCAAAGAGGTAACATATATGCCCTCTTACGGCGCCGAGGTTCGAGGCGGTACTGCTAATTGCATGGTGATTATTTCAGAGACAAAAATCGCCTGTCCCGTCGTCGCAAAACCCGACTCATTAATTGTAATGAACAAGGCCTCACTGAATAAATTCGGCCCACGTCTTAAAAACCACGGCCTGCTAATAATGAACAGCTCCCTGATTGATACTGAACCGCAACTTGATGAGACAATCGAGATAATTTCCATCCCTGCCGATGAGCTGGCCGTTGAATTAGGCAGCCAGAAAAGTGCAAATATGGCAGCTTTGGGTGCGTATTTACAAAAACGTGCGTACCTCACAGCCGACCAGGCCGGACAAGCACTGCCCAATGTACTTGCCAAACGATACCATAAAACTTTGCCGTTAAATATAAAAGCCCTGCAATGCGGCGCCGAATTTACCAAATCATGCTGCAAGGTTTGAGTAAACAAGACACAGAAAAATATAAGTCGGAGGAATGCAATGAATCGGAAAGAACTGCTGCATACCAAGCTGCTACGTAAAGCAGCGAATAAAAGCCCGCTATTGTCTCTTATATGTATAGTGATATTATTCTTTTTTGTCCCTGTCGTTTATGCCCAGGAACAATATAAGTTAATAAGCCGAGATGCAATGTCACAAATCGTTGACGGTGAGTATGACGCTGCAATAAAACACTTCGAAGACTATCTTAGCGAACACCCCAAAGACCTCGAATCCATGTATGGCCTTGCAGTGGCCTACTCCCAAAAAAATAATATAACCACAGCTATGGCCTATGTGAATAAAGCCCTCGATGAGGGACTTCATTTCAGCCGTTTCCTCGCCGGTCCCAGAGACTTGTTAAAACCTCTGACCGACAGCGCCGAGTTTAAGGCATTGGCCGAAAAACATAACGTCGAACTCCTGCACGGCCCCATGCTCGGCTGCGTTACTGATACCAGCGCGAAGTTCTGGGTGCGCACAGCCAATGAAGTGCCTGTACAGGTCCTAATCAGAACCTCTGGAAAAGCGAAATCAACAATCAGTTCCACCATCGTAAAGACAAATAAGGCCAACGACTTTACGGCCGTGCTTTCCATCCGGGGCCTAAAACCTGATACCCGCTACTACTACAAACTGCTGGTTGACGGCATCATTCAACCGAGACAGTGGGCGTTCCATACTTTTCCAGCTTCAGGGGCCCCAAGTCAATTTTGGATTGGTTTCGGCGGCGGGGCGGGCTTCACTCCGCAGTACGAAAGAATGTGGGATACGATTACCTCTCACAATCTGCATGCATTTCTCTTACTCGGTGACAACGTATATATCGATAATCCTACAAGACAGGCGGTCCAGCAATATTGCTATTATCGGCGCCCGGCACGTTTCGCATTTCGGGGATTTGCCGCCTCGCACGCGCCCTTTGCCCCCTTGGGCGGCCCAGGCATCACCAACCAACATTGCC
>JACNGQ010000193.1:18632-36096 GCA_014384025.1 Planctomycetota bacterium
GGATGTCCTCTGTCAACTCGTGCGAGTTCTTTCCGTCAGACTTTGTGAGAAAGACAAAACTCGCCTTTGATATATTCTTAATGGGTTCACGGAGTATTCCGCGCGGCAGAACATGCCGGTTTCCGAACGGATTAGTTCTATCAACCAGCCTCGACGGCCATCTTTGCCATCTGGGACGACCACGACTTCACAACCAACGATGCCGGGGGGGGCCGGAAATCCTCAAACCCTACTGGAAGATTCCCGTCTGGCGCACATTTGTCAACAACTGGAACAATCCTTACTACGCCGGAGGGGAAAATCAACCGGGCTGCTGGTTTGATTTCTCCATCGGCGATGTCGATTTCTTTATGCTTGATGGCCGCTATTATCGTACCGAATCCAAGGTTATGAATCCCTCGATGCTCGGCGATGTCCAGAAAATGTGGCTATTACAAAAATTGAAGTCCTCTAAGGCGACTTTCAAAGTGCTCGCTTCGCCGGTGCCCTGGTCTTATGGCGCCAAGCCCGGCAGCCGAGACCCATGGCAGGGTTATAAAACAGAACGAGAGCAGATTTTTTCCTTTCTTGAAGCCAACAATATTGACGGAGTAATACTTATCTCAGCCGACCGCCATCGCTCCGACATCTGGAAGATTGAAAGGCCGAATGGATATGACCTGTATGAATTCGAAAGCTCAAAACTGACCAACATCCACACACACAAAGTAATGCCCGACTCTTTATTCGGATACAACAAGAAATGCTCATTCGGACGACTACAGTTTGATACATCTATACCCGACCCTCAGGTAACCTATAAAATAATCAGCATAGATAACGAGGTCATTTATACGTTTTCCCTTAAAAAAAGTCAACTGACCAGCACAAATCCCGAATAAAGACGGCCCGGACAACACCAAAGGTTTCGTAAAAACTTGCATAAATATCCACCATAAGATACAATGTCTAAAATAATGAAAAGAACAAGATTTACACTGAGATTGGGAAGCTAAAAATGAGCAAGCAATCAAATACGAAAAAAACCAAGGCAATCTGCAGTTTCTGCGGCAGAACGGGAACTCAGTCTGAGACGCTCATAGAAGGCCCCAGCAAAGTCTATATTTGTCCGGAATGTGTTGAACTGTGCCATAACATCATCCGTCAAAACCGCAAGCGAACCGGTACAGGCGTCGTTAGTCTTGAAGAAATGCCCAAACCGAGAACAATAAAAGAATATCTGGACCTGTACGTAATCGGCCAGGAACATGCCAAAAAATATCTTTCAGTCGCTGTCCATAACCACTACAAGCGGCTTATGCACACCGACAGCAACGACAGTGATGTTGAGATAGACAAATCCAATGTTCTTTTAATCGGCCCGACCGGTTCCGGTAAAACCCTCCTGGCTCGCACACTCGCACATAAACTGGAAGTACCGTTCGCAATATGCGACGCGACCACAGTTACCGAGGCCGGATACGTCGGCGAAGATGTTGAAAATTTCCTGCTTCGATTGCTCCAGGCGGCAGACTACGACATAGAAACGGCGCAACGTGGGATCGTCTATATCGATGAAATAGATAAGATCGGCAAAACCTCTCAGAACGTCTCAATCACACGTGATGTCTCCGGAGAAGGTGTCCAGCAAGCCCTGTTAAAAATGCTCGAAGGAACCACCGCAAACATCCCACCCCAAGGCGGCCGAAAACACCCCGAGCAGTCGTACATACAAATCGACACCACACAGATCCTTTTTATATGCGGGGGAACCTTTGTAGGCCTGGAAAATATTATCAAAAAGCGTCTCGGCAAAAAAATGATTGGCTTCAATTCCGAGTCGGCGGGAAAAACCGATGAAAAAACCGAGTACAGCGACATCTTGCAGCAGGTGGTACCGGAGGATATTATCGAGTATGGAATGATTCCTGAAATGGTTGGCCGGCTTCCTGTAATTACAACTCTTACAACTCTCGATGAAAATGCGCTTATAGATATTCTGACTCAGCCGAAGAATGCTCTTTGCAAGCAGTATCAAAAATTTTTCGAGATGGAAAACGCCGAGCTGGAGTTTACCGAAGACGGACTTCATGCCCTGGCTCAGAAAGCCCTCAAGCGTGACACCGGCGCCCGAGCATTGCGCGCTATCACAGAGGAGTTGATGATTGACCTGATGTACCAACTGCCCGAAGAACCTAAGCCTGTGAAATACGTAATCAACCGTGATATCGTTGAGGGCAAAGCCGACTTGTTGACAGCAAAACAAACAACAAAAAAAGAGTCGGCATAGAACAGAATTTACTGAAACTACCAAGGCCAGTTGCGTGAATAAGGTCAGGGCACATAGAAATCGTACAATAACACTCAACCGCGGGGAAACAGAACGTTACAGCACGAATTTGATTCACTTTTCCAAACCTGCGTCTGTACATACCCTCGAAAACAAAATAGTAAATCAGGACACTTTCGAAGCACTTACTTTGCTACCGGAGAACTTTGTTGACCTGCTTATACTGGATCCACCGTACAATCTCACAAAAACCTTTAACTCCACAACCTTTAGAAAAAAGAGCATTGCCAGGTATGCCGAATGGCTTGAAAACCTTCTGGATAAATTACTGCCCACACTTAAAAACACAGCCTCGGTCTATATTTGCTCTGAGTGGTTTTCATCAACAGCGGTCCATCTTGTGCTGGATAAGCTGCTTAAGGTAAGAAATCGAATCACCTGGGAAAGGGAAAAAGGCAGAGGCGCAAAAAGAAACTTCAAAAACGCCTCAGAGGATATATGGTTCGCGACTGTCTCTGACGATTATGTATTCAATGTTGAAAACATAAAGTTAAAACGCAGAGTGCTCGCACCATATACCGACACAAACGGCGAACCAAAAGACTGGCTCAATACATCCGACGGCCAGTTTCGCCTGACGCATCCGTCAAATTTATGGAACGATATCACCGTGCCCTTCTGGTCAATGCCGGAGAACACAGACCACCCGACACAAAAGCCGGAAAAGCTATTAGCTAAATTAATCCTGGCAAGCACAAATGAAAACGACTTTGTGTTCGATCCTTTTATGGGCGTCGGCAGCAGTCTTGTCTCAGCGAAAAAGCTTAATCGTAAATTCCTTGGCCTTGAAATTGAAACCGAATATTGCCTACTTGCCGCAAAACGCCTGCGCTTGGCAGAGCTTGATATGACAATTCAAGGCTATAACGACGGAGTATTCTGGGAAAGAAATACACTAAAGGGGCAAAAACAAAAGACACAAACGCCTGTTGCTTCAACGCGACAGTCGAAAAAAACTATCTCGCAAGAGACCCTCATTTTGTGATTTAGCTCAAAATAATACCTTATTCGACCACTCTCACTGTTGAAATACTCGGCTCTAACAGCTCATACATTCGTATAACATCACCATTGTACATTCTGATGCATCCTCGTGAATCCGCCTTGCCTATTTGTTCCGGGTCCTTTGTGCCGTGAATACCAAAGCCGGTCCTGCCTTTGGCATTTCCTTCGAGACCATCCAGGCCTATCCATCTTGAGCCTAAAGGATAGTCCGGGTCCTCGGCATAATACATTTTGCCTGTGTCCGGGTCCGGCCATGGGGGCTTAATTAGTTTCCCATCGGATTTGACCCGCCAGAGCCCGGTTGGCGTCTCGCGTCCTGCCTTGCCCAGGCCAACACGAAAACTCCGAACAAATGTTTTGTCCTGAAGATACAAATCCATAATAAAAGACGAACGATCCACTCTCACATGGAACGGACCATTGACAACTTTTATCGTATCACCGGCCCTCAGTACCTCGGGCCGGCTGATTTTATTAATGCCCAAAAGAATTTCCCAGGGGACTTTATATTGCTTTGCAATCGTAGAAAGTAAATCACCCGATTTGACCTTGTAACTGCCGCAAAGCTTGTCATCAGGATAAATAGTCTTACTGAACAGCCATTTGTCGGCAAGATCGGTCAATTGCTCCTTCACAAATGCCCGCTGCTTTGTATTCAAAGGCATTCGAAATGCTTCGGTCAACTTTGCACGTGCATCTATAATTCTCTCGGGCTTTTCGCTGAGCAGCGCTGCGGCTTCGGCAATCAGCGATGCAGCTTCCGAATTAGGTGCAAAATCCTGTAAAGATGCGATGTCAGGTAAATCCGGTTTCTTTTCAACTACCGGCAATTTTGGCTCCGGCTCAGGTATCCGCTCCGGTATCGGTTCCGGTATCGGTTCCGGCAGGCGTTCCGGCAATGGTTCCGGTTTGGGCACCTTAGCCATCTCCGGCTCTTTTTGCTTCACTTCGGGTATTTTGGATTCAAGTGTGGCACCGTTAACATCATCCGGACTTGAGTCTTTACCGAAAAAACCATATTTAACAGCAATAACCACACCAACGATAAGCAAAACCAGAACGATATATCTCCAGCGTTGCTGGGGTCTTCGTCTGCTTCGCAGACGATGAGAACGACGAGCCATTTTATTCTCCTTTAGCGTTATTGGAATCCCGCCTCGCGGGAATCCTTAATATATATTATTTCCTTTTCCGTAACTACAATATCTACCGGCTCATCATGCTCTTCCACCGGTATTTTCTCAACTAACTGCTCTGTAAAACCAAAGCCGCATCTGGAAGCCTTAAGTTCGGTATTAGCGAAAAACCTGTCGTAATAGGAACCGCCACGACCAAGCCGATTGCCGTTCTTGTCAAATCCTAACCCCGGCGTAACCACTAAATCAATCTCCTCAAATGCCACCGGTACCCTTGCAATTGGATTTCGCAGGCCGGATGCTTCGGTCGAAATCCCCGTTTCCAGTGAGTTTATCTGTACAGCTATCATATGCTTTTGCTGCCAGGAAACCTTCGGCACAGCTACGTCCTTACCAAGCTGCCAGGCATTGAGTATTGCCTCGGAGGTATCGACCTCGTGCGGCAGAGACAAAAACATCATAACCGTCGATGCACTTTGAAATTGTGGTATCGAAACCAAATTCCGGCATGCTTTCCGGCTTTTTTCACTCCTCTGCTGGGATGTTATAGAAAGCAGACAGTTTTGTAACTCCCGGCGCAACTGAGCCTTGTCCATTTAGCTATCCTTTTCTACGGTATTGCCTTCGACAGGTTTGTTGTTTTGTATCAAGCTTTGCAACTTTTGTAAATAGTGCTTAATATTTTTTTCACAACCAATATCTTTCGGCATGTAATATTTTTTCTTCACATCCGCCGGAAGGTATTCCTGGGGCACGAAACCGTCCTTAAAATTGTGTGGATACTTGTAATCAACCCCAAAACCCATCTTTTTTGCAGCCGCATAGTGGCTGTCTTTCAAATGTATCGGCACTTGTTTAGTCGGCTGCTGTTTTACATCCGACATCGCCGACCATACAGCACAAGCTGCCGCGTTCGATTTCGGCGCACAGGCAACGTACAAAGCGGCCTGAGCTAATGCTAACTGTGCTTCCGGCAAACCAACAAACTCAGATATTTGAACCGCCGCGGCAGCTAATACAGTTGCCATAGGATCGGCATTTCCCACGTCTTCAGCAGCACAAATCGCAATCCGCCGAGCGATAAATCGCGTATCTTCCCCACCCGTTAACATGCGGGCAAGCCAGTAAACCGTGGCATCAGGATCTGAACCCCGCATGCTCTTCTGCAAAGCACTTGCCAGATCATAGTGCGTATCGCCCGTGCCGTTGTAGTTAATCGTCTTCTGTTGTATCGACTCGGTCGCAACTTCCAGATTAAATTTTATTTTCGCATTGGGTTTTCGGGAGCCCTGCGACAACACACCTATTTCAAGTGCCGTCAGGGCTTTTCTGGCATCCCCATCGCACATAACCGCTAAAAAATTCAGTGCTTTCTGGTCCGCCTCGATATCAAGCTTACCGAGTCCCCGCTGGGAATCATTAATTGCCATCTTCAGCAATTGTACAATATCTTCTTGTTTCAACGGCTCGAAATGAAATACCGTGCTGCGGGATATAAGGGGCGAATTGACCGAAAAAAAAGGGTTTTCAGTAGTAGCACCTATGAGGATCAAAACGCCCGCCTCGACATCATCGAGCAGGACATCCTGCTGTGCACGGTTGAAGCGGTGAATTTCGTCGATAAAAAGCACTGTCCTCGTTTTGTCCCCAGCGAGTCTGCCACGGGCGTGCTCGATTATCTGCCTAATATCTTTCACGCTGGCCGCAGGAGCGCTTAAATAGTAAAAATCGGCCTTCGTATAGTTCGCAATTACGGTCGCCAAGGATGTCTTGCCGACCCCCGGAGGGCCATAAAATATAAGGCTGCTGAGCCTGTCCGCCTCGAGAATTCTCGTTAACAGCTTATCGGACCCAAGGAAATGTCTTTGTCCGATAAATTCATCAAGCCTTTTCGGCCTCATCCGAGCAGCCAGCGGCGCTACTGAACCTATATTCGCCTCTTCAAAACCACTGAACAAAGTTTTGACGCCCTTGTTTTGAACCATAGTCCTATATTATATATCAGAAGAGCAAAACTGTCGAACGTTTATTCGGAATACTAACTGAGGAACTCTGATGCCGATTTTTTGCCCAGTTATCTCATAAACAGCAAATATTAAAAAAATAAAAAAAAACTATTTTTTATTTGATTTACAGCAATGTGCCGATAAACTTCTAAGTATAGAAGGTGGGTGGTTTATCTTATAATGTAATATAGTGACGTTTCACGTAGCAGGGAAATTTTGAATAGGGATTAGTTATTAAAGGAGATGAACATGAAGAAAGGAATTTTGTTAGCTGCCATAATTTTCTTGAGTACAACGGGTTTTGCCCAGGCCCAGGAAGGCGAGCTTAGTGGAACCCTCGATGCAACCTACCGCAGCGCATATACATGGTACGGTATCGATAGGATGGTTGGAGCCCACGGCAAAGGCGCAACTGAAAGCACCCTGAATCTGGATCTTTATGGAACGGGGCTCGGTGCAAGTGTAAAGTGGGTTTTGCCTAATTCCGGTTCAGTAGGTAATGGCAGTCTTGTCAATGCCGAGGAATTATGGCTAACCTTAACTTATGGGGGTAGCTGCCTTGAATACGAGACTTATGCCACTAACTACACGATTGGATGGACGTATTATGACTTCCCTGATCAACCGAGTAGTTTGGTCGATACGCAGGAACTATTTGCCTCTCTTTCCTGGCCCGAAATCTGCCCGGCGGGTGTCGTCCCAAGCTACACCCTTGTTAGAATGTGGAAATCTGAAAGCGGTCGTCCCAGTTCGCCAACCTCAGCACGCGGAACGCCTACGGGTGATATTTCCGGTTGGGTACATATCCTCGGACTTGGCTACGACCTGCCCGTTGAGGACCTTCTCCCCGACCTTCCGGAGCAAATCCTTCATCTGTCCGCAGCAGCGGTCTGGAACGAAGGTGCCGGTGCCATAGGTGTTGACCATGATTTGTCACATTTCGTCTTCGGTGTCTCAACAGATTTCGACCTCGGCAACAATCTTACTTTGACTCCGGGTGTTTACCATCAAAATACCCCTGAAAAATCAGTCAATACTGATGAAGATCTCACCTGGGTCAGTGTGGGTCTGAAGTACGCATTCTAAAACGACTAAGTAATATAAGTAACGAAGGCCGGTCTTAAAAAAGCCGGCCTTTTTTTGTTTGCTCATAGCATCAGCCCACGGAATGAACCGACACTATATTGTCCTGCGAGCCATAAATTTCACCGTCTCAATCAGAGCATCTTTGGCATCGCTTTCTTTCAAAGCCCCCAACACTCCGACAGACTCAGCAACAAAGTCTTGCGCCCGAGCCCTTATATATTCCAGACTACTATAACGACTTAACATCTTCGCCAGGGGATCCCTATCGTATTTTGCATCTGTTTGTTCTAAATATGAATTTATAACCTCCTCTTTCTCGTTCTCGTCAACCGAACTCAACAAATGTATAAAAACCAGGTTCAGCTTACGTTTGTCAATGTCATTGCCTGGCGTTTTTTCCGTTTCTTTTTCAGCCCCAATTACCTCGATCAAATCGTCGGTAATCTGATAAGCAATGCCGGCGTTTAAACCATATTCAGCCAACGACTGAGTTTGGGGCTCGGTTCCCTGTGACAAAAGCGCGCCAAGGCGGCAGGCAGTACTAAATATAACTGCACTTTTTTCAGTAATAACATCAATATATTCCGCCTCGCTTAATTGCCAATTCCGCCTTTGAGCTATCTGTCTCAACTGGCCCTCACATATCCGTACGGCTGCGGCGGCAATCACCTCATTTACCTGCGGCTTCAGCCCGGCACACATCTGAAAAACCCGACCTAACAAAAAATCCCCCAACAACACCGCATTTTCATTACTACAAATATTATTTACCGAGGGCCTGTTATGCCGTTTTTGCTCCTTGTCGATAACATCATCGTGCAGCAGTGTAGCATTGTGGATTATCTCAATAATCGCGGCAACACGGATATGTTCGTCTGTAATTTTGCCGCAACATTTGCCTGCAAGCAAAACCAGACCGGGGCGAATCATTTCGCTGCTGTTGCAGAGCATATGTTCGAGCAACTGGTTCATATCCGGCGCTTCAGCAGGTCCGGTCATCTGTTCATTGATCAGTTTTTTTGCCCGTTTTAAATGGCTATCGATAAGCCCAAAAGCAGGTATCCTGCTTTGTGAAACACCATCGGATATATTGGTAGGCGAACTCATAGTTTTAAGCTTTGAATTCTGAGTTACAACTAAAGACTCAAAACTCACAACTTTTTGCCGTGTGCATATTTGAAGAACTTTTCTCTCAATAATTTTGTGATAGGCCCGGGCTTGCCTTTACCGATAACCCTGCCGTCAATCTCGACAATGCCAATGACCTCGGCAGCGGTGCCGGTGAGGAAAAATTCATCGCAAACATATAAATCAAATCTCGCCAGATTCTTTTCAACAACCTCAAGATTGTCTTCTTTGGCCAGCCTGATAACGACACTCCGTGTTATTCCTTCCAGTGAACCTGCTTCGGCAGGCGGGGTGTAAATCACACCATCCCTGATGATAAAGACATTATCACCGGTCGCTTCGGCCACATATCCTTCGTGGTTATACATAATCGCTTCCGGGACCTCATAGTCCAGCGCTTCAATCTTGGCCAGGATGTTATTTAGATAATTCAGGCTCTTGACCTGAGGCGGAATCGCCAAAGGATGATTTCGAACCGTAGTCGCACTGATTACCTTCATCCCTTTTTCATAAAGCTCTTCCGGATAAAGCTGAATGTTATCAGCTATGATAATTACACTGCTGTCCTCACAGACGAAGGGATTCAATCCCAAAGTTCCAACACCTCGCGTAACAAGCAGCCGAATGTAACCATCAATAACACCATTGGCTTCAACGGTTTTTTCAATCGCACTGATAAGCTTTTCCGGGCTCATCGAGATATCAAGACGTATAACCTTTGCCGAGTTATAAAGCCGCCTGATATGGGCATCTAATTCAAATATTCTGCTGTTATATACACGAATACCCTCGAAGACCCCGTCACCGTAAAGCAGACCATGGTCAAAGACGGATATTTTTGCATCCGCCTGGTCAACAAGTTTTCCGTCAAGCCAAATTTTCAATGCCATAACACTCTCCAACGCACAAAAGCATATAAACTACAAATCCTTACAGCTCTTGTGTTCTATTTTTCCATCGACCAACGTTACTATTCTCCCGGCTCTTTGTGCAATCCTCTCATCATGTGTAACCATCACGATGGTCTGGCCGAGGCTGTTCAATTTTTCAAGTACTTCTAAGATACCATTTCCTGTCGCAGAGTCAAGATTTCCTGTCGGTTCATCCGCTAAAAGGAGTCTCGGTTCATTCATCAATGCCCTGCCGATAGCCACTCTTTGTCTTTCTCCGCCGGACAACTGATACGGCTTATGTTTAGTCCGCTGCGACAAACCAAACTGCTCAAGCAGCTCTTTGGCCCGGTTTTTAGCCCATCTGCGGCTCCCAAACCAGCCGACTATACTTTTACCCGCCATCACCGGCAGAAAAACATTTTCCAACACACTTAATTCGTCCAGCAAATGATAAAACTGAAATACAAATCCCACCATCTTATTTCGGAACCTGTTCAGCTCGCCGCTGCTATGCCGGCTCAAATCCCGGCCCTCAAACTTCACGAGCCCCTTGTCCGGCTTATCCAACGCACCCAATATATGCAGGAGTGTACTTTTGCCGCTGCCCGAGGCCCCGACTATTGCCACAAATTCGCCCTTCTTTACAGCCAGATCGACACCTTTGAGCACCGTGACCCTGGTCGCACCCATCCGATAAGATTTATGAATCCCCTCGGCCTTTAATATGAAATCGTTATCACTCATCTAATCACCAATTAATTATGCTGTTATCGCAAAATCCATTCACATCCGAGGCAGCAATCAACAATATTCAATAAAACTGGTTTACCTGCAAAATCTCTACGGGCTTTTGCTTCGCCGCCTGCCCGCTCGGTATCAGCGCCCCGGCCAAACAGGCAACAATCGCTGAAAGGGCAATTATCAACAGAACTTTTGGATTCATCCGGTTTGGAATATCTTCTATCGCATACATTGTTCTGTCCCACAATTGGAATCCGAAATGTTCAAAAAGCCAGGCTTCTATTCGGTTTATTTTCAACAAAAACACCCACCCGCCAAGCAATCCTATGCAAGAGCCTAAAAAACCAACCAAAAAAGCAAAAATGGAAAATAATTCCAAAATATCCGTATTCGAGACACCTATGCTCTTCAATATACCAATGTCTTTAGTCTTATGGCTGATAATCATATAAAAGACAACTAAAACAATAAAGACATTTGTAATCCCGACAAAAGCAAACATGACAATCAACTCGGTCTGTTCATTCTCCATCGGTGCAATGGACGAACGTCTGTAGTCCTTCCAGCTTTGTACGTTAACGGTATCCAATAAGTAAGCCTGTCTTTCGTCGGCCTTATCCTGTTTGAATTTTTTCCACAGCAAATCTACTTTTTCACATCCGGCCTGAAGTTTGACATCAGGCTTAAATTTGATATGAAGAGCACTGACCCTCTTAACCGACCGGTCCATACCGCAAAGCTCCTGGGCTTGTTCGAACGGCAGATAGACTAATGAAGAGTCCACCCGAGCCAAACCGCTTTGTGAAACATCGCTGTAGTAAAAAGTTTTCGTATTAACAAGACCGGTTCCGGCTTTTAATAAAGCGCCCCTTGAAGTAAGGGGAAAACAGCTTATAGAAAAAGCCGCACGCATCGGGCTCGAAGTAAAAAAATACCGGTTATTGGCATCACGACTCAGAGCGATATCAATCCCCAAAACGCATCCCAAAAGATTCGGGTCATAGGATGGTTCAAACGCCCTGGATACATCAGATGTACGGTACTGTAATGTTTTACCAAAACCGGTAACCCAGCTATGCCTTACCGGGTCAATGCCCATAATTTCAAGGCCTCTGTTTTGTTTCGAACCTTTTGGACTTAACAGGGCATAACTCTTAATTACGGGCGAGACAGCCTGGACAAAATCATTCTGCTGCTGAAGTATATTTACAAATTCTTCATAATACGCAAAGCCGACCAATGATTCGGTCCCGACGACACAATCTCCCACAAAATTGTAGTTTTTTTGCTTAAAATCACCCACCAGGCCCGTCATTACGGTCATCACTACAACAACAATAAAAACGCAAAGTGCAACTGCAAGGACAGCAAAGTGCGTTATGCGTCTTTTAAGAAAATACCTGAATGCAAGAATAATCTTGTGCATATCTCAATCACGAACGATATTCATTATTCATATCTTAGAATATTAACCGGCTTTGTCGCGGCGGCGACAATCGCCGGTATCAAAGCCCCAATAACCGCCGCTACAATTGCCAACAATACGAAACACAAAGCCCAGAACCAATTGACCTCATCGGGTATTTTGCTAAACAAATATACACTACTTTTCCACAGCTTGAGCCCGAAGATTATGCTTATCCACTCCTCAATCGTATTTATGTTCTTTGTAACAATATATCCCAACAAGACCCCAAACACAGAGCCTATCATTCCAACACAAGCGCCAAAGCCGACAAAAATCCAGGCCACAGAGCTTCCCGCCGCTCCACAACTTTTTATTATGGCAATATCCTTCTGCTTAAGCCTGACTATCATATAAAATATGCAGAATATCAGCATAACAACACCAAGGCTCACAACACCAAATATCAACAACAAAATCCCCATTTGCTTTCGATAGGCCTGAACCATCGGTCTTTGTATCTGTTTTGCCGTCATAATATCAGCATTGATAAGGTACAGGTCGCCCCCCAGCTCTTCCTCAACAAAACTTCGCCATACCCCGCGAATAACTGCCACAGCTCCATCAGCATCGGTATCTTCGACGAGTTTGATTTGAATCTGGCTGGCAACCGGTAACTCCTCCTCAGGGTATAAATATTTTCGCAGCTCTTCTATCGGAAGATAAACACAACTTTTATCAAATTGATGGACTCCGGTTTCAACGACATCTGCAATTGTAAATTTTATCACCCTTCTTTTAAATTCTACTCTTTTTCCACTGTCCGGGTCTTCCGGCGATATGGTCCCGGTAGTAAGAACAACTTCCTCCCCGAACATCTTTTCAACCGCTTCAACATCATATTTATCGGTCTTTTCATCGGGCTCCGCCAAAACTCCTATTCCCACAAATCCTCCGATATTGTTTTCAGAGCCTTTAATATCGAAAGATGGTTTACCACCGGAACCTTTTTGTCTGAGCAAAAAACGGTCAAAACCCATCACTTTGACTCGTCGAATGGGCTCAATCCCCCAAACTGCTACAGCACGCACATTGCCCGTGCCCAAATGTAACAAGCCTTCGGCTTTAAGTATCGCCGTTGCCGCCTCCACCGCCTCTGTTTGCTCCAATCGCTCTATAAACTTCCCGTATTTTGCAAACTTCGCCGAAGGATTCAAAGAGTCCGAAGGGTCAAGGACCACATCGCCTATTGCCTCAACTGCCGCTTGCTCGAATACATTGATAAAACCGGTGAACAGGCTGGAAACGATTATCAGTAAGGACACAGAAAGCGCAACCGCAGCGATGCTCAGAAATACTATCTTTTTCTTGCGAAGATAGCGCAGCCATAAAAATATTTTCAACATCGCATTTGCCGTAAGTATTTAATCGCTAATGTTCAGCCCGGAATTTTGCCCGGGGTTCAGCTCTAACCTTTTGCAGGCCTCAGTAGAGGAAACAGCACCACGTCACGAATGCTCGCAACACCAGTCAGCACCATAACCAATCTATCAATTCCAATACCCAATCCCCCGGCCGGAGGCATACCGTATTTCAACGCTGTGATATAGTCCATGTCCATCTTCGTCAATGATTCTTCCTGCCCGCGAAGCTGAGTACGGAAATTCTCATATTGCTCGGCAGGGTCATTGAGCTCCGTATAAGCATTCGCCAATTCCATCCGGGCGATAAACAATTCGAACCGCTCCGAAAATTGGGGATTGTCCTTTCTGCGTTTGGCTAAAGGACACAGCACCGCCGGATAATCTATCACGAATGTCGGTGTGACTAAATTGTCCTCGACAGTAGTCTCAAATACTTCATTGACAACCACCGCATCATCTACATCTACTTCCAGTCCGAGCTGTTTTGCTTTTGCCCTGACAGCCTTGATGTCATCAATATCGCAGCCGCTGTATTCTTTAAGCAGCTCCGAATATGTGGCCCGACGCCACGGCCGGGTAAAATCTATCGTCATATCACCGAACTGTACCTGTTCGCTTTCGCAGTATTTCTCCACACAAAGCCCGAAAATCTCTTCGGTCAAATCCATCATTACATTGTAATCGCCGTAGGCCTGATACACTTCGAGCATTGTAAATTCGGGATTATGCTGCCGGCTCAATCCTTCGTTGCGGAAATTTCGATTTACCTCAAAAACTTTCTCCATTCCTCCAACGAGCAGTCTCTTTAGAAACAGCTCCGGCGAAATCCTCAAAAACAAATCCATGTCCAGGCTATTATGATGTGTTATGAAGGGCTTGGCCGCAGCTCCTCCGGCTATCGTCTGCATCATCGGAGTTTCGACTTCCAAAAATCCTTTGGATTTGAGCAGCTCGCGAATTGTATAGATGATTGCGCTGCGGCTTTTGAACCGCTCCATTACTTCAGGATTAGCCCACAAATCCACATATCTCTGCCTGTAACGCTGGTCAATATCCGCCAGGCCGTGAAATTTCTCCGGCGGCTGCAGCAGGCACTTGCTTAGAAAAACAACATCGTCAACCCATATCGTAATTTCACCGGTTTTGGTTCTTCCCAACTGGCCGGACGCACCGATTATGTCACCATGCTCCAGTAATTTCGCAAGCGACCACTGCTCCGCCAGAAGCTTTTTGCTCAAACCGACCTGGATAGTACCGCTTCGGTCTCGCAAAGTTATAAAAATCAGCTTCCCAATGTCCCTTAACAGCACAATCCTGCCGGCACATTTGGCCTGCTGGCTGTCGTCTCCGTCCTTAAATCTCAGCTTGATATCTTCGGCGGGCTCGGCTCCCTCATATCTGCCGCCGTAAGGATCAATTCCAAATTCTTTAATACTTGACAGCTTCTCCTGCCTTTGCTTCTCGAACTTGTTTGCCTCGTTAGAAACCTCTTCTTGCTTCATATTTGTATAATTCCTTTTACAAGCCCTATTGTAGAATTTCTAAAGGGGCAGATCCTCTGCATTCGTAAAATTCACACATATTCATAGCCGCGAGTCAATTACGCTGAGCCAGCGCCGGAGCCTCAGCCTGAATCAATTTACTCCTGACAACCAAAAGACCAACCGCCAATTGCGGGTCAGCCTCAAGGCTTTCCTCGGCAGTATGTTTATTCTGCTTATGGCTGGCATTATTGTGGTTGGCCTGAACCAGCACATCATTATCTCTCTGCATCTCAATCATTTTTTTAATTTCATTGCTTTTCAGCTCAACTTCGACATCCGGCCCGACACCCCAATCTTCTCTGCCAAGTTTTTTCACTGCTTCCTGGCTTTCTACCCGCTGGTCGGAAGGCAAATGGTAATGCGCCATCGTATATTTCAACTGTGCTCCTCCACCAGGATAGCCGGTTATCCCCTGTACGCTGCCTTTACCGTGGGTCCTGGTCCCTACCAGAGTTGCGCGCCTATATTTTTTATCCGCCAAGGCCCCTGCCACAATCTCCGAAGCACTGGCCGAGCCGGAATTTACCAGTATAACAAACGGATAATTCGGATGCGTGCTTCTCTTGTGTGCATTCTCATAAATCGGCATCTTGCCAAATCCTCCTTGTCGCTTGACTATCAATCCTTCATCGATAAATTTATCAACTACCGCAACTGCGCTGTCTAAAAGACCGCCACTGTTGGAACGCAAATCCAGAACCAATCCCCTCAAACCCTGTGATTCGAGCCGAAGCAATACCTTCTCTAATCTGTCAGCGCTTTCCGCGGCAAAACTCGTGAGGCGGACATAACCGATCTTGTTTTTCTGGTCAATCATATATCGCCATTGCCCCGAATCTGTCCTTTGCCAGCCGCGAATTGTCGGCACAATTATCCTGTCCCTTATTATCGTAATATCCTTGGTCTTTTCTTCGCCTGGCCGCTCTATCGTCAATACAACTTTTGTACCTTTCGGACCCGTTATCTTATGAACCGCACAGCTAAGAGTCATATCCTTGGTTTTAAGCCCGTCCACCGCTTGTATTACGTCTCCGGCATCAAGCCCGGATTTGTATGCCGGCGTATCAGGCAGCAGGCTCGCCACCGTCAATAATCCTTTGGGCTTCGAAATCTCTATCCCGATACCTGTAAACTCACTGGTCATCATCTTTTCAAAATCCTGCACCTGCTTTGGCCAGATTATCACCGTATAAGGATCAAGTGCACCGAGCGACGCCTCTGAAAACTGCGCAATCAATATTGATTGCGGCAAATCTACGGTCCTTTCGTTCAGCCGTAGAACCTTATCAAAAATCCCTATAAACTTTTGCTTGTCAAAACCCCGAGAACCTTCAGAAGCTGACTTGACTTCATCCGACAGCTCATCTAATGAATCCAACCAGTCTGCAAGCTTCCTACGATCAGGCGGCATAAACGGCTCTGCATCAGAACTGTCCGCTTTGGTCTTTTGTGAATCCAGATTAAATCGAGACGGTGCCCCGATTACCTCTCCTAACAATTCGCACCGCTCAATTGCTTTGTTCGCCATTTGTTCGTAATCAATAGCATTGACGTAATACAGGTCTAAGAAAATAATCGTGCGAATAAACATCTCTTTCTCAATGCCCGAGAAACGCTCCTCGCGGGTCTCACAGGGACTATCCTCAAAAGATATTGCAATAGCAGCCTTATCCAGGAGCTGGTCGGCATAATCCGAATACCCTTCATTGTCTCGGTCTATCGCCATCAGCCAAGCGTAGCAATTTGTGTATGCTTCAAGCCATTTGCCCTCGACCTCTAATTTGGCGGCCCTATCTATCGCTTTTTGCAAAATCTCTTTGACGGACGAATCAGACAGAAGCTTCTCTTTCTGTGACTCGTCTGCAAACTCACACGCCTGGTTGATAACGGAAAGCGCATCAACAATATCATTGACATCGTTTATGTCATCAATATCCTTCTCAGTCTTAAACTTTTCCAGCTCTACCAACTGCTCTTCATAAGCGTCCTTAAGTGCTATACGGCGCTTCTCTTCTGTCTCTTCATATTCGGAAATAACATTGGCCAGTTGGCTGATTGCTGCATCATTAGATTTATTGCTTCCTTTGACAAGCACTCGCGCGCCGGCAAAATCACCTTCATAAATTTCCGAACAAATCTTTTCTATCAGTACAGCAGACTCACTTCCAACCGCTATCGACGCGGACTGTAAAGCTACCGCATTGTTCGTGTGAGTCCTAAAACCGTAGCAAGCAAACAACAAAAACGCAGCAAAGCAGCTTAGACTAATTAAGTATATCCTTTTCATCCCAAAAACCCCGTTTCTTGAATTTCGTGACAACAAGTAGCCCATTTTCTATTTCCGTTTTTCTAATTTCTGATTTCCACTCTTAAAAAAACAATCGTCCGAAACTGCTTTACTTTCCACAAAGCAGAGCAGCGGGAAGCACAGACAATCTATACACATTCGGCCGCTTTTCCGGCACAGCCCAAAACGCGCAGCTTATGTTTTACCATATCTTTAATAGCCGCTCTGCCCGGCCCCAGATACTTGCGCGGGTCAAATTCGCCGGGTTTTTCCGCAAAGACCTGCCTGATCTTTGCCGTCAGGGCCATTCGCAGATCCGTATCAATGTTCACCTTGCAGATTGCCATCTTTGCCGCTTTGCTGACGGCTTCCTCGGGCACGCCCATTGCATTCGGCATTTTCCCGCCGTATTTATTGATAAGGTCTTTGAACTCTTTCAAGACACTGCTGGAGCCGTGCATAACCAGCGGAAAGCCGGGC
>JACNGQ010000320.1 GCA_014384025.1 Planctomycetota bacterium
GAGCTGACTGATGCAATAGCGTCCGTCCGTTGTCTATCTTGACATTGATGTCGGCTCCCTTGCCTATAAGGAATTCTGCTACTTCTTCCCGGCCCATTGAGACGGCCCAATACAGGGGTGTCCAGCCGGCTTCATCTTTTGTATCGACGTCCGTTACTTCTTCCACAAGACTCTTCACACGTTCGAGATTCCCCATGCATGCAGCCAGATGAAACTCTGGAGCTGTCGCTCCTTTGCTCAAGAAAAATTCAGTCAGCTCATGATTGCCTAAAGATACTGAATGACGAAACACTGTCCAACCGTTCTCATCTTTCACATCGAGTTTGGCCTCATGAGCAAGGAGAAGCTTTGCCAATTCCACATCCCAAACTGAATAGTAAATGGCCGGGACGTCATTCTTGGGATCGAAGTTGACATCGGCCCCGCTCTTCAAAAGGAGCTTTATAATATCCCTGTCGTCACTCCAAATGGCCGAGGTCAACGGTGTGTAGCCTGGCGTATTCGCATCGACCTCGGCCCCTTCGGCTATAAGTAATTCCGCGATCTCCTTGTGGCCTTTCGTCGCCGCAGCATGAAGTGGGGTCTGGCCCCACATTTCGGCATCAACATCAGCTCCGTCTTCAATCAGACTTTTTGCTCTGGCTACATCTCCAAGGCGAGCAGCTACATATAAGGAAACATCAGCCCCGTTCTCAATGAGTAATTCCACTACCTCCTTGTGCCCCTTATCCGCTCCAAATGCTGCAAATAGAAGCGGTGTCCTACCATTTATGTTTTCGGCGTTCACATCGGCACCTTTGGCTATAAGGAACTTTACTACGTCTGTTTGGCCAGCTTCAGCCGCAAAATGCAGAGGTGTCCAGCTAAACAAATCGGCCAAATCCTGGTCGGTGATCGTGCAAAAAGCTATCTCATCATATGAAGAACCTTCAAGAAGAGGTGGTATTTCCCGGATTTGGAGAATATCGTTATTCGGATCAACCAAGACGCCTTTGGGCCTATTGGTTGTCCTGATCTCAAAAGTAGTGTTTCCGTCTTCCAGCCATAGTGTTCTGTGCTCTGTAGTCTTCCCTGTTTCGATGACAAGCTCTACAGGCAGACGAAACAATGAGTTGTTCAATTGACGTAAATTCCCACGAACGAGCCAGCCTTTCTCAGTCTCTGAGAACGTGACTGCATCTAATTGCAGTTGGGGTAGCTCAGAGTACCCGATCCATTGTTTGAAGAACCAACCGAGAGGTTGGCCAAAGACGTATTCGGCAATCTTTTGAAATTGGGCCGTTGACACTGGCTCACCAGAATTCACACGCAGGTCGGTATAAATCTCAACGATGTCGGAGAATTTCTTATCCCCCACGACCTTGCGAAGCATGTGACAGATAAAAGCTTGGTGCTCGTACCGGGCCTTGGGTTCTTTCTCATAAGCCTGTGCCAACGCAGTGATTTTATCTGTATGTTCTCGTGTATTCTGATCAATCCACCTCAGTGTGCATTTTCGGTACAGAGCAAGATTCTTCTCGGCCTCAGGTGCTGGGTAGAGCTTGGCCGCATATTCAGTCAAGGCATCTGCCGGGAACGGATCTGGGCGATGGAATTTTTCTCTTTCTACCCTTTGCATGTTGGAAATGTGCCTGACTCCTCCACCAATAGCCAGACCATCAATCCTACCCTCATGAACAGGATGGACGACCGATAATCCATAGCCTTCACTTCCCTCCTGTGGAGCATCTGGACCAATTCGAATGTCCCGTCCTTTGCAATTGATGACAACCTTATTACTGTATGAATGGCCGAAGCCTTCAAAAGTTGGGTCTACGGGAATCCAACCATAGTTAGGTAGGTATATCTCTGCCCAAACATGAGCCCCAAAGAATTTGACTACTCCATTAGCCGATGAATTCTGCGATTCCGTGGCAGATTCAAGGCCCTCTGGGTACGTCCGGTTCCAAGGACGATAGTCCCACAATGCCATTACTCTCCTTGCTGGTATTCCTACAGTCCGGCATAATGCAACAAAAAATGCACTGTGGCAAACACAGTCCCCGATGTAATACTCTTGACCTGTCTTCTGATCAATCACAGGAAATTCCAATATGGCCTTGATGCTACGACCTCTTTTCCGTAGGATATCCGTTGTCGCACTGTAGTACATCTTCTTTCTAACAAACTCATAGATTCGCTTTGCTTGCAGATACGGTTTTTTTTCATTGCCAACAGCGATCTTTGCGAGTTCCTTCACCTTGTCCGTGATCGAGATAGTATTCGTGCTCTGTGTGTAGAGAATGTAATCCTTACTGGTCTTGTCATATAGGCCTATCCGGTTTGGATCAATATCGGTATACACCTCGTACTGCTCCAAGCGGCATCTAATGCTAACCTTGTATGAGGGCTTCTGAGGTTCTTTGCCGAAGTCCCAGAACAACATCAGATTTCCATACTCGGGGTCCACATATTTGGCGTGCGGTTCTGGCTCAACTGAAATAATCTTCACCGCCTTTTGGGAATCCCACTCTCGCGGTATCGGCATCCATAACTTCAGATCCTTGCTTCGGTCAATCTTGTTTGGATCGGGAAACATTTCAAAGGTGTATTCGATGTTGTAAACACGCGGGTTCCTGTAGATAATCCCTCTATGCACTGAACTGCTGGTCTGGGCCTGAATGTTTACAGCACACAGGCAAATCAGGACTGCAAAACTCATAGTAACTCGAAAGAGCATGTGAAAGGTCTTGCTTCGAATCAACATATCTAAACCTCCGTCAGAATTGCCGGGAGTTAAATCTGTTCTGGCACACTATTATAGACTGATGGTGTCAGATTGAGAAGAGAAATCCGTCGATTCTCTCCCACAAATGGCCTCCCTGCAGTCGCGGCTTGGGGTGGGGTGGAGCGTGGATGGCGTACAAAGATATCCTTTGAACAAAGAAGAAAAGCATAACATATCCTTAGTCCTTGTCAATGGAAAAAGTGGTAACGTCACATGGGATATTCACTGTGTGAGTGCCTTTTAGGTCTTTTTGTACGACTTAAAGTTTGATATTCTGAAAGAAGATTGTTGAAGTTTTGAGTTGTGTTTGAGATTATGTAGCATTCGTAGGCCAGCAAGAGCATCATACACTGCCTTATAGGCAGGTAGATATTTGCAGGCACGAAGTGACGGAGTGAAAAAAATTAGAGCGAACCGGAGGTAGAAATAAGAAAATAAAAAGTCAAAGTGTAAAAAGTAAAATTATGGAGGCCCTTTTGATTTAATATTTTCGATTGAATATTGACTATTTGGGTTGAGATTATATTGCATATACAGGCAACCACGCGGGATTGATCATACATTGAACAGCACAACGGAATTTATGTGTATTTAGGGCGATTCACGAACCATCCCTACGATGAAAAGAATCATTATCGGTCAAGAAGAATGTTGTTGAATATTTGATGAAATGATGGTATTGTTAAGCATGAAGCTTGCAAAGGAGTTTGTAGGGAAATATATATAGAAATTTTCGAGAGACCGAATCCATGAACTGCCGGGGCATTAATAAGCTACGAAGAGGATTTACCTCTTTATTCGGGCGAGACCATCGACTTAGCGGCTTTACACTAATAGAGCTTTTAGTAGTAATCGCTATCATTGCGTTACTGATGGCAATATTGATGCCGGCACTAAACCGAACGAAGAAACAGGCTAAAATGGTTGTTTGTCAGGCGCAGCTGAAATCATGGGGTCAGATTTGGGCGATCTATTGTGATGATAACAATGGTTATTTCCCATTTCACACACTCGGCCAGAACATACGCGGGTCATGGATATACCCGCTGAGGTCTCATTGGGAGACAAGGTCAGATATACTTAGATGCCCGATGGCCACGAAACCTCCCCTTAGCGACAGAGGGGGGAATGTGTTTGGCGGTCCGTTTAACACTTACCAAATGGCAATTGGTGGACCAGAGAGCCTGCAGGAGGAATGCAGCTATGGGTCAAATAACTGGACATTTAATAGCCGTCCGGGACTGACTGAGATTCAAGGACGCCCAACTAAATGGAATTGGAATACTCCCAATGTTAAAGGCGGAAATAAAGCACCAATTTTCTCCGATAGCATGTGGAAAGGCGGTGGGCCGTACGATTCCGGCATCGGTGGTGAACCTCCTCAATTTGATGGTCAGTGGCTGGGTATCAATTACGAAATGCTGCATTTCTGCATCAACCGGCACGATGGGTTTATAAATGTCACTTTCCTGGATTGGACGGTCAGAAGAATTGGACTCAAGGAATTGTGGACTTTGAGATGGCATCGCAACTATGATACAAATGGCCCCTGGACCAAGGCTGGCGGTGTCGCACCAGAAGACTGGCCAGATTGGATGAGAAGATTTAAGGACTACTGAAAACAGAATACTGTTTAGCCATTCACGCCCCTGCGGGAATCTCGCTTTTTCCTCTGCCTCGGCACCGCATGGGCTTTTCGTATCTTACTGAGGACAAACTTTTGATATGTCTAATTATACTCCGCACTAATCTTCTGAATCCGGGCAATCGGGTCTAAGGATTCAGTGCTTATTTGCAAATCTTGACGTTGATTTTAGTCAGGCAATTTTGCCTGGGGGTCAGGTGTCTCTAAAGTCAAGAGAGGAAAACTTACCTTTAATCTGACTTTTGATATAGCAGAAGTTGATAAGACTTAAATTTCCTGAATTTTTCTCCTGTTTTTTCGCCCTTGAAATACTTTCTGTTGATTTTGCTTATTTTCTTTCCGTACAGCCACTTTATCAATTTAGACATAAAAGAGTATCTGTTCTCTAAGAGTTGCTGTGTCAAAATTACCGTCGGATGAATGGCTTTTTCGAACATATCGTTCAAAACATCTATGTTAGGTGCCGTCTGTTCTGTAATGTCCAGTTCCTTAATAAGTTTAAGGGGATATTCAGAAACGATGTTATGGAATAATTCCAGTTGATGTCCGCCCGATATGTCGCTTTTTTCTAAAGTCTTTTTCCTGAAAAGGTCACAAATTAACATGTAGCCATCAGGATTCAACAATCCAATCGTTTTTCTGATTCCTTCTTCAATATCGATATATTGGAAACTTTCGCTAAACAAAATCACATCATATCGATTTTCTGTTTGTAGCTGTTCATAAAAACATTCAAAAATATTGCTTGAGTTTCCCAACAGTTCACGTGCCTGTCCTGCAAGAAAATGACTTGGAGAAACACAATCTACCATGCAGCCCATAACAACCAGTTTCTTAGCTATTTGGCCGGTCCCACACCCTACGTCCAGGATTTTTTTCGCACTCTTTGGGATGTGCGAAATTAGAAAATTGGCATAGTTTTCCTGAGCGATGTGCACATTCGCTATATCCACTTCGAGACCATCTGTCCAGTAGCCGTAATGAAGGTGATTTAATTTCAGAAAATATCTACCGCAGATCGAACCAATCTCCAGCCCTATTTCACGAGAAACTGTCCTTTTGTCTTTCTTCACAATAATCCTTCCGGCCATAAACCATTTTCCATGATGAATTTACTACCCCTTTGGTTCAATTCAAGTGTTATTTTTTTCTGTACTTAACAAAATAATTGGACCATGCCATATTCAATTTTACTTACGGGAGCAAATCGTTATATCTTTGTTCTTCGGTGGTGTGCCACGGCAGCCGGTTTTAAGTTTACCTTCTTCGTAAACCTGAAGTGCCTTCTGGTGGAATTGTTCTATAAGGTTTTCGTTCATCTTGAAAGATAACATAATAATATCCGACACTTTTATTGCCAGACGCCGCTTCAGTTAAATTTTCGTATCTTTTATCTCATGACATATCCTGAACATAATCGAAGGAAGCATATCTTATGTTGTTTCTGCTATCTGGTGTTTCACGCCTTTAGGAGTAGAGGATAACACAAAAGAAATAAAAAATCAAAATGTAAATAGCAAAATTACAAATCAAAATTTAAACATCATATCAGGGCAACCCCCTTAGAGTATAAGGCACTCTAAGCAAGGGAGCAGGCCCCATTGGAGTAGGCGACACGATAGGCAATAGGGCGGTCAATTCATAATATCTAAAAAAATTTGAAAAATTTGCTTGCAAAGTTAGGGCGGACTAACTATATTAGGCAGGGTTTACAAAGTAAAAAGTAAAAAGTGATAGTTATTTTATGGTAAAAAACTACAATTTAAGCGCCTCATTGGAAGATTATCTTGAGGCCATACTGAATCTTTCCAGCGAATCCAGCTTCGCCCGCAGTAAGGATATTGCCAAATCGCTCGGGGTATCAAGGTCATCGGTAACCGGCGCATTGCGTGTATTGAAGAAAAAGGGCCTGGCCAACTATAAACCATACGACTACGTAACACTCACTGAAACCGGCCGGAGCGCGGCAGCCGAGATTGCCCGGAAACATAAAATCCTGAAGTCATTTTTTATCGACGTCCTTGGTGTCGATGCGGATATTGCCCAGAAGGCGGCATGTAAAGCCGAACATGAGCTTGGACCGGAGATTATTGGAAAGCTTCTGCGTTTTATCGAGTTCGTAACCCAGAGCAGTAAAAACGGATTTGATCTGGCGGATGAATTTCAGAAATTCTGTAACAACATTAAACAGCATGTCGAAGTAAGCGAGACAACCACGATGGAAGAAGATAAAAGAAGGCCGCTGTCGAAAGTTAAGGCAGGTGAAACAGTAAAATTAGCGGGCATAGAGGCCGGACGGGATTTACACAGCAGGCTTGCATCAATGGGGCTTGTGTCAAATGTGGCAATAACAGTCGTGAGCAACAGCGAGACGGGGCCTTTTGTAATAAGCGTCAAGAATTCAAAGATGATGTTAGGCAGGGGGATGGCCCATAAGATATGGACAAGAAAATAAAAGCAGCCTTAGCCGGGAATCCCAACAGCGGAAAGACATCCATTTTCAATATGCTGACCGGTGCGCACCAGCATGTTGGGAATTATCCGGGAGTGACGGTTGAAAAGAAGGAGGGCACCTTTAAGTACGCCGGATTCGAAATAACTATTGTGGATTTGCCCGGTACGTACAGCCTGAGTGCTTATTCGACAGAAGAGCTTGTTGCCCGTAACTTCATGATAGAGGAGCATCCGGATGTTGTGGTTGATATCATCGATGCATCCAATATCGAGAGGAACTTGTATTTAGCGACCCAGCTTATTGAAATGAATGTACCGCTGGTACTGGCATTCAATATGAGCGATATAGCCGAGCAAAGGGGATTGAAGTTCGATACCGAACAGTTGTCTAAGCTTATGGAAGCAGCGATAGTATCAACCGTCGGCAATAAGGGCAAAGGCAAAACAGAGCTACTCGATGCGATTGTTACAACATCCCGGGAGGGTAAGCGGCAGCGTATTCATAAGGTAAACTACGGCGAAGAAATTGAGCATGAACTGGGGGAAATCGGAATACTCCTGGCCGATAAGGAGAAGCAATTAGTAGAAAAATACGGTTCACGATGGCTGGCCGTCAAACT
>JACNGQ010000268.1 GCA_014384025.1 Planctomycetota bacterium
CCCGCCGGTGATGTTTCGGTAAAAAGACCAGCCCGCCGTCCCTACCACAATACCCAAAATCGCTAAAACTATTATAGTTTCCACAGTTGCATCTCCCATTTATGTCATTATCAGACTGCCAACTTGATAAACGATAAGCGTTATCACATAAGCCGTCGCCGTCAGGCCGAAAAATTGAAACATCGCCCAGCCCCAGGAATTTGTCTCCCGGCGACAAATAGCTAATGTTGCAACACAAGGGGCACTAATCAACGTAAAGAGCATTATGCAGAAGCCAACTAAGGGTGAGTACTCCGCCTGTAATTTAGCTCTCAGCACTTCAGACGCTTCATCAGCCTCTCCTAATGAATGCACGATTCCCATTTGTGCCACAAATACCTCCTTGGCACCCAGAGCGCCTATAAGTGCCGTGCCTACTCTCCAATCAAAGCCCAAAGGCCGAATAACAGGTTCAAACGCCTTGCCCACCCGCCCGGCAATAGAATGCGTCAGTTCGATTTCTTGTGCCTGTTCTTCATCAAGACCGACTAAGAACCGCTCGCTCGGCTTGGGGTAACTGGTTGCAGCCCAAAGTATAATCGATATTGCGAGAATGATTGTGCCGGCTTTTTTCATATATAGCCAGGCACGCTCCCACATATGGATAACAATGCCTTTGATAGTTGGAATTCGATAAGGTGGTAGTTCCATAACAAAAGGCGTTGTTTCACCCTTGAACAACGTCACGCGCAGAAGCTTGGCGCAAATAATAGCTAACACAATCCCTATCATATAGATCAGCCACAGCATAAATCCGTGCCATCGCGGCGCAAAGAATGCCGGTATAATCAGGGCGTATATCGGAAGCCGAGCACCACAGCTCATAAGCGGCACCACCATAATTGTGGTCAGCCGATTACGCCGATTTTCCAATACCCGCGTAGCCATAATGGCCGGGATTGAACAGCCAAAACCAATCAGCATCGGTATAAAGCTTTTGCCGTGCAGGCCAATCTTGTGCATAATCCGGTCCATAATAAACGCTGCTCGTGCCATATAACCTGTATCCTCAAGAATTGCTATCGCCAAAAACAGCAGTAGAATATTCGGCAAAAAGACAATTACTCCGCCGACGCCACCGATTATGCCATCAACTAAAAGGGACTGCAGAACGCTGTCGGCTCCTTCCGGCCAAAGCCCTGTTATTGCTCCTGCCAGCCATTCGAAGAGACCTTCAATCCAGCCCATCAGCGGATCACCAATCCAGAAAGTTAGCTTAAACACCAAATACATCAGCCCTGCAAAAATCGGCAGACCCAGAACACGGTTAAGTATTATCTTATCTGTGATGTCACTTCTTGTATGCCTAGTCTCAATGGAACTTTTCACAGATTCTTCGCAAGCCCCGGATATGAAACCATACCGTCTTTCAGCGATTATAATTTGCGGCTCATCGCCAACCATCCCGGTCAAATACTCTACACTCTTAGCAACAGCCTCGATAACATCTTCACTGTGTCCCTTGTCGAGAATATCCTTATCCTGCTCCAGCAATTTCAGAGCCAGCCATCTGGAGCCGTATTTATTAACCAACTCATGCTCCCGGCCGACAAGCTTTTCAATTTTGGATAATTCCTGCTCAACTTCTTCACCGTAATGCAAAATATGGTCACTCCCAGGTCCTGGGCTTTGAGCAGTCTCAACTATTACATCAAGTAACTCATCCATCCCCTTGCCCTTATTGCCCACGGTTGGAACTATGGGGGCTTTGAAAAACCCGGAAAGCTTATCGTTGTCAAACTCAATCCCCCTTTGCTCGACAATATCAGCCATATTGAAGGCTAAAACAAGCGGAACTCTCATCTCCATCAACTGAGTGGCAAGATAGAGATTTCGCTCAAGATTCGACGAGTCAACTATATCCACCACCACATCAGGATGTTCGTCAATTATGAAATTACGAGCAACAACCTCTTCTACTGAATAGGCCGTAAGACTGTAAGTGCCCGGCAGGTCCACGAAAGTAATTTCATAGCCTTTATGGGTACAAACACCTTCCTTTTTTTCAACTGTTACGCCGGGATAGTTCCCAACATGCTGGTGTGCGCCTGTTAAAGCATTAAAAACGGTTGTTTTGCCGCTATTTGGATTGCCCGTCAATGCTACTATAATTTTCTCTTTCATTTTTAGGTATTCCTGAATAATTTAGGCTTGCCTAACTTTATGCCCAAAAAATTTTATTGTGTTGAAATCGTTATATCCCGAGCCTCATCCTTCCTTAGTGAAAGTCGATAACCTTTAACCTTAATTTCAATAGGATCACCCAGCGGTGCTACCCGTTCAACCTCAACCAACGCTCCTCGGCCTACACCCATTTCTGCCAGTCGTTTTGCAATAGCCCCCTGACGGTTGATTTTGACAACCACAGCCTTCTGTTTTGGCTTTAAATCTGCAAGGGTAATAGTTCCTTTCTTTGCCTGCATAATTAATTTCTCCTTTTTGAAATTTTCAACACTCTGCTCAAGGCATCTTTCACAGTTATGCTTTTTGCTCGCTTTGCATTGATCCACAAAATTATTTATCCATTCCGTGCCTCCACGCGGACAGATTTCCACAAACTCCATAAACTCGATTAGTCTTTCCACTATCGGTTGAGGTATGCCATGTTCAAGCTTGCATGCACCTTCTTCTGCGATTTTTGCATCAATTCCCAATACAGTCGTGAAGAAATCCTTTAGTACCCTATGATGCCGTACTACTTTTTTAGCTACTTCCAGGCCTTCCGAAGTAAGTGTTATAACATCATAAGGTGCGTAATTTATGTAATTTTTCTCACCCAAGGCTTGCAAGGCACCGGTTACAGAAGAAGCCTTTACCCGCAATCTTTTTGCAATATCTTTTGCACGTGCAGCTCCTTTTGACTGGATTATCCAAAATATCGCTTCTAAATAATCCTCGAGACTCGCACTTAGTTTTCCATTGATATTCATAATTATGCCAATTAAAAGTTAGGTTTGCCTAAAAATATACGGCACCCCTAAATATTGTCAAGGCTAATTATACAATTTTTTCAATATTTTTAGAAAATTTTGGCAGTAGCACGAAAGTAATTGACAGAAACAAAAAAAAATCTTAAATAAACTCGTCCGTTTATGAATTATTGTTTTCAAGGAGACCTTATGACAACGCCCGCGAAAGTTCTCGTTATAGATTTGAACGAAAAACCCGAAAATCAAAAACTGCTGAGTGGTACACCGCAAACATGCGGCATGCGCTCGGGCAGAGTATATTTATCTCCCGGCCAGGCCTGCGGCCTGCACAGCACGAAGGACCGGGAGGAGCTGCTCGTTTTTCTCTCGGGACAGGGTGAACTGATAATCGGGCAGGAAGATGGCTATCAAGTCGGCAAGGGCAAGGTTTCCTATATACCCCCGCAAACAGACCACGATGTTAAAAATACGGGCTCGGAGCCGCTGGTTTACGTATATGGCGTAGCTCCGGTAGCCGGCGAATAAGAGAAAAACATCCCAAAAAACCGGCAAATTCTGGAAAAAAACGCTTGCAAAAATCGATGTTTCGATTATAATCGTAGTTATATAAAGGGTTCTTTTCTTCTCTATATCTTGGTTTTGGTGAGACGGTAGATTCTTTATAAGTTTGCAGTATATACTCTACAATCGAAAACTGTCTCACAAAGGCTGGAGCTTCTCCCTCCAGCCTTTTTTATTTATCGCACATTCTCGCCTTGTCCGTTATTAATCGAATCGTCATATCGGCCTTGGGGCCTTAAATTTAACTTGATTGCTTTTTTCCTATCAGGTACTATATCAAGATTGTGAAGATAAAAATTTTTGTATTTCTATTACATTTGAGCCGCTTTGATCATGCCCGGCTCACAAAAAAGCGGTTCCATCTCAAGAGCGAAAGGGTGATATTATGCACAAATCAAGAGGATTTACTTTGATAGAGCTTCTGGTCGTAATTGCTATTATCGCACTGTTGATGTCGATACTGATGCCCGCCCTGGCCCGTGTAAAGCAGCAGGCCAAAACGATGGCCTGCCGGGCCAACCTCAAACAATGGAACCTATACTTTGCTATGTACACCGAAGACCACGACGGCAAATTTCAGGCAGGCGTCGGCGGCGGACATACAAATCACTGGACGAACGCGCTGAGAAAGTATTATAAAAACGATCACAAAATCCGCTTATGCCCTACCGCCACAAAACCCATCATTGACGAGAATGGTAATCAATCACCCCAGTTTAATGTATTCTCGGCCTGGGGAAGATTCTGGGGGGAAGGATATGCCCCGGAAGGTGATTGGGGCAGCTACGGGATCAACGGCTGGGTGGAAAACCCGCCGCCAAGCTACACTACCGTTTACGAAAATTTCGAGACTGTAAATAACTGGCGAACCCCAAATGTCAACGGCGCCGGATATGTTCCTTTGTTTATGGATGCCCTGCGATTCAATATCTTTCCAAGGGACACTGATAACCCGCCCGAAACAGAGGACATGGCCTGGCAGGGTATGCAGCATATGAGACGTATCTGCCTTAATCGGCACGATGGCTTTACAAACATGGCTTTTCTGGATTGGTCGGTCAGAAAGGTGGGGCTTAAAGAGATGTGGACATTGAGATGGCACCGTGCATATAACCAGGCAGGTCCCTGGACTATGGGCGGCGGCGTACAGTCAAGCGACTGGCCAGCCTGGATGAAAAACTTCAAAGACTATTAACACATGAATCAAACAAAAGGGGCCTATACCGAATCGATCAGTATAGGCCCCGAATTTATTTATACAAATCACTATCACAAGCACACAATTATTGGTGCCTGCAACTTAATGGCACTTGCGGCTATTGAGCATACAAACGAATATCATCGAAGTACATCATGCCTGTACCGCCGGTAACCGAGCTAAGGCCAAGAGTAATCGAATTTACATTTGCAAGGTTCACTCCCTGGTCGGTAAAGCGCGTCAGGTCGATATTCCATTGGGTCCATGAATTTTTCTTTGCTGCATCAGGTTCATCATTATCGACTCTCGCGTTACCGTTGAGAGCAACGTACAAAGTCTCAGCGGTGTTAGCCGATGCACCTCTGAACCAAATCGTCAGTGTGTTGACACCGTTCACGGTCCAGTCACGGCTGGAGGTCAATGTCAGGGTCGCCTCGGATTTTCCGACAGCATTATCATAGGCCATCGGCATCGACTGATTACCCCTGTGGACGATGGTCTGCTCGGCAAATGGAGGATTAAAGTTACCAACGACAGAGCCGTTTACAGCCGGATTGTCGAATCCGTCTATCCAGGCAAGATATATCCTGTTGCTTCCGGCTTGGCCTTCATCAAGGTCATTATAGCTCTCCATATCGTCAATGATAAGGAAGTTGGCAGTCGTGAAGCTCCATAATGGGCCAGTCCACGGACTGTCGGCGTTGGCGTTATTGGCCTCATCGACGCGCCAGTAGTATGTAGTATTCCACTCAAGCTGTCCGGGCTCGAAGCTCTCGGCGCCAAGGTTTCCGCTGCCTTTAAGCTCCATAGAGGCTGCATCTGCGCCGAAATAGACTTCATGTGTATCGGCAAAAACTCCCGGCGTCCAGGTAAGAGTCGGTGTCTGAGTCACATCCACGGCACCGTTAGCCGGATCCGGGCTTCCCACAGCGCCCACAGTAGTAAAGCTCCAGACGTCGCCTTTATATGTTTCGACAACATCAAACTCATCGACACGCCAGTAGTAAGTCTTTGCCATTTCAAGTGTGCCGGGAGTATAGGTCCTACCTCCCTGAGCCTGGCCGCCGGTTGCATTACTAACATCATCAAAATTGTCACCGAAATATACGGTGTGCAGTTTTGCACCGAAACCCAGAGTCCAGCTCAGTTCTACATCCGTATCAACAGCCTCGCCACCATCAGCCGGTATGGGATCATAGGCGGTTTTTGGAGCAATCGAAAAGCTCCAGATGTCGCCTTTCCACGGACTGTTCGGCTCGGCTTCATTTACTTCATCGATTCTCCAGTAATAGGTTGTTCCCGGGACAAGACCATCGGAAAGAGGAAATCCTGGGAAACCAGCAACTATAAACATCCCTTCCTGGTTGCCCTGGAACGTGCTTTCAGCACCGGCGTCCACATCGTCAAAATTATCACCGATGTAAATATCGTGCGAGACCGCGAATTCTCCCGCACGCCATGAAAGGTTCGCCCATGTATCCAGGAGAAGGGCACCTTTCTTCGGAATTGGGCCTGAGGCCAATGGAAACGGCTTACCTTTCATAACCGAAAGAATCTCAACGGCACTCAAAGCGTTATTATAGAGCTGTACCTCATCGAGAAGACCACGAAAACCTTCATATGGCGCCGAGCTTCCATCGTTGCCTATGTCGGCAGTCGGATGAAGTTCGGACATCCCCCCATAGGAACCACTCGAGACCTCCTCTCCGTTGACATAGACGAAGTAGCTGCCTGAATCCCAGGTTAGTGCCACGTGTAGCCATTGCTCCAACGGCATATCCATGATGTCCGTATCGTGTGCGTGCGCGGCGCCCAGACCGATATCCAACAATGTCGAGGGTGTGGTTCCTTCCTGCATATAGATCTGGAGACGGTTGTTAAACTGTGGCTGGGTTGTATGACCAAAGAAGTACCGGCCGTCTGTCTCGGGCTGCGGATCGGCCAGGAGGGCCCACATGGCAACCGTTCCAGATGTCGCCGACATACCCGTTGTAGGGAATTGCACGCGGGCATCGGTCGGCTCACCCGGGAAAAACAGAGCGCCACCCGACCTGCCTGAAACCCATTCAAGACCTTCGCCGATTAATGTGCCATCGTTATCACCCCCGGCGCTGTCGGCCGCTGTCGTGCCCGATGATTCATCGAATTTCCAGTATCCGATGAGGTCTGCCTGAGACGGACTCATTAAAACCAGATTCAGTAACAAAACAAAAGAAACCAGATAACTTAATTTTCTACACATAATAATCCTCCTTCAAAAAGATAATATGTAGTGAATTGAAATGTAAAATTTCATGAAGCATAAAGTTTCTGCTTCAATTCCGCGCTTTACGCGATAATTCCTCCTCCGTTAAAAAACTAAATGAATTGTATCCGTTCTATACTCAAAAGCAAAAATCTCTGGCTGTTCGAATAAAACTCCACTTATGTTATTTATACCAGATTATCCACATTCCAGTTAAGGAAAAACCTACATTTGTGCCTCTATTACAGCTTTTGGAAAATCAGCAATAATAAATTCATTCTTATCAGGGCTATTTAACCGTAAAAACATCGAAAAAAGGGCCTATACTAATTAGTATAGGCCCTAATCTTACAAATCTGTTATGTAGCCGACAAAATCAAATTCTGCCGTTTACGGAGCAGACAGCCGAATGTCATCGAAGTACATCATACCTGTACCGCCGGTAACAGAGCTAAGGCCAAGAGTAATCGAATTTACATTTGCAAGGTTCACTCCCTGGTCGG
>JACNGQ010000238.1 GCA_014384025.1 Planctomycetota bacterium
AAGACAGGTGACACCCTTGGATTATGTCAGAAAATTTCCTGTATCGATAAACCAATACGTATCGTCTGCGGCTGAATTGGTGATATTGATATGGTCTGCCACTTTACCAGATGGGCTTAAACTGAGTAATCAAGACCTTGCCGATATACTGCACACAACCAGACGTACAGTTATCAATTCAATCTCTCGCCTTAAAGACAAAAGCCTAATCTCTAATATCGGTACACACTATCATAGGGTACTGGTTGCAAATGGTGAAATAATTTCACTACTTGCCGGGCTAAATGGTGAAACTATTGCACCACTTGACGGCCAAATAGTGAAAAATGGAGTAACAAGTAGTGAAAAAAGCGACACTAATAATATAAAGAAATTAAAAGAAGCTTCTTCTGCCTTTATGGAGTATTGGAATTCCAAAGAAAACTTGCCACCAATAAGAAAGCTCACAGACGTTCGGAAGCGTAAGTTTATTGCCAGGAGTAAAGATCCGGACTTTACAAACAACTGGCAGCTCATCATCGACAAAATATCGAGGTCGCGTTTTCTTACAGGCGGCAACGGCTGGCGAGCTGATATTGACTGGATTCTAAAAAACTCCACAAACTACACCAAAGTCCTGGAGGGTAAGTACGACAATAACGGCGATGACGATATTGTTTTTGAGGACCCGACACCGGAGCAGGCTGAAGCCTTGGTAGCTCAAATGGGGGCGAGAATATGACTGAGTTTGTAAATACTATTTTCGAGCCGGATGACTGGGTTGAGCTCCGGGCACTGAAAGGCGGCGCCGCCCGCAAGCTGTGGAGCAGAGCATGTGAATTACAAAAATTGAAAACTAAGCTGCTAAATTTGAACAAAGACACCTGGAATATTCATTTCGGCCCAAATCCAAGAAAGGAGTATGGTTGTAGTGGTGATGAGTCGGTTGATTTATGTCGGTGTATATTTGTCGATTTTGACAACCTATGCAATAGCACTCATTGTTCTCTAAGCGATATTGCTCTGGCCAAGATAACAGAGGCAGGATTGCAAAGGCCATCCGTAGTAATTAATTCCGGCCATGGAGTACACTGTTATTGGCGGCTAAAGGGACCTCTCGAACCAGGATTTTGGCAAGAGATACAACAGCGGTTGAATAATACCGTTGATAGTGATTCATCTATTCAAAATCCAGAGCGTTTAATGAGGCTGCCCGGTTTTCTGAATACGAAATCAGAGCCTTATGTGAAATGTGAAATTGTTTATGTCGAATCGTCGCTTGTTTATGACGTAGATAAAATCATCTCCCACTTAAAAGAATTGCCGAAACCTGACCCAACAACACCGATTCCGACACAAACAACGAAACGTCCCGGGCACATGGAGCACAAAGCACGAGTGATGTTGTATGCCTCAAAATGGGAAGGTGTCACGGAAGGAGAGGGACGAAATAAAGCAGCTTATAAACATGCGTGTCAGCTACGGCGTGACTTTGATTTACCAGACAGTGAAGCATGGGCAATGTTAACAGAATGGAACCAATCAAATACCCCTCCTCTGTCAGATGTTGAATTGCGACAGGCTTTTGAAAACTCAAACAAATACGGAAAAAAGCAAGTGGGAACTAAACTGAATCAGCCTGTTCGGTCCACATACAAACAGGAGCCTTGCAAAGATCCGCTTGACGAAATGGATGAGTATATTGATGGTGTCGGCTCAGGCCGATTACGAACTGTCGATTGGCCTTGGCACTTTCTTGGTGAAGGCACACAAGCCCTGCAACCAGGGACATTGACAATCTTATCGGGAGGCCCGGGAGCAGCAAAAAGCTTATTCATGATGCAGGCTGTACGATACTGGTTAGAGACCGGGGAAAAGGTGCGGTATTACGGTATGGAGGGCCTTCGCGTTAAATACCAGATGCGCTGTCTTTCTCAGGCTGCCGGCAAATCAGATGTTACACGAACGAGCTATGTCAAAGAACATATTGACGAGGTCAGAAGGCTTCGGCAAGAACATGAATTAGAGTTAGTTCGTTTCTCAAAATGTCTGCGTGTCGCCGGCGACATGAAAGCTGACTATTTAGACCAAATCTCGGCATGGATGGAATCGGAAGCGAAGCAGGGCATACGCTTGATTGTCGTGGATCCGATTACTCTTGCCTTACGGACTGGTAAAGCCTGGGAAGCAGACCAACGTTTTGTCCGGGAGTTGATGAATATAGCTCGGAAATATCTTTGCAATATTATACTTGTCAGCCACCCAGAAAAAGGTGTCGAGGACCCATCTCTTCAAAACTTAGCCGGCGGTGCTTCTTACGGTAGGTTTAGCGATAACGTATTTACTCTCAAGAAACACGAGGATGAGACAGCAAAGATCATAACAAGCGTTGGGCGGTGTGAAGCACAATACAACCAAACAATTACAATCGCAAAAGCCAGGGAAGGTTCGCTTGTTGGCTGTCGGCTTGCTTATGAATTTCATGTTGAGTCGTTATGTACATCGGAAATCGGAATTATTACGAAAAGTTAAAATCGAAAAAAGAAGAAAAAATGGAACAGATAAAGCAAATAATACCGGCTTCAGGATGGTATGCGGCGTTCGAGCAGGAAGGCGGCAAATTAAGTTTTTGTGAGTTGGCTGTCTGGGCTCTAACTGAAGAAGGGGAAATTGTGGGAATAGCTCCTACTGAATACGGCGGTGAAATTGTGTCAGAGGCTGAAAACTTCAGAGGTTATTATACCTCTGAGCATAGGAGGGTTGTACTGGCGTTCAGTGGAGGCAGAGGTAATACTCCTGCTTCTGCTCCTCCTACAAGATGGATGGCAGAGTACAGCTTAAGTCAGGATGCTTTTAATGTTGATACCTTCATAAACGCATTGTCGGCTAATGTGCAAATGGTATCTGAGAAACGGAACAATGATTACTTGATATTCGGGTTGTTCAAGACCCAAGATGAAGCTCATGCAGCTTGTGACAAAATGAGAGGTATCCAAGAGCGAAACCAGTTAAGTCCTACGCCCTCGGCGATACCATCGGCGACCGGGTCGGTGATACCCTCAGCGACACCCTCGGTGATAACCTCGACCTCGTCAAAGGCCAAGTTCAAAGCAAAGTCGAAAACGAAAAGTAGAAAAAGCCCTGTTTTCGGGCAATCAGAAGGGTAATAAGTAATAGGTAATAGGTAGACAGAGACGATGTCTGATACAGTGATTAAAATTGAACCTTTGCTACTTTCGGCAGAAGACGCAGCGAAGCAATTAGGCAAGACGGATGCCGAGATTACAGCCGCTATTGAAACCGTAATTAAAAATGCAAAATCTGTAAGCGTAACGAATCAGGTAAGGCAGCGGATAGCTGACATCTGTGCCGGGCGATATTACTCCGTCCCTTTGCCTTGGGAGTTGACCTACAGTTTAACTAAGGCCCTACTGCCGAACACAGTAACAAAGTTTGTCGGTAATAGCGGAGCGACTAAGAGCTTTGCTGTGTTGCAACTGTTCTCGTATTGTATGTCAGAGGGCATTAAAGTTGCTCTGTTCGAGGCTGAGGAAGATTTAACATACCACTTGACCCGGGCGCTTGCACAAAAGACCTGCTGTGCCGGTTTGACCGATGCGGATTGGGTGAAAGACAATTCTGAGCAAGCCGATACGCTTGCACAGGCAAATGCGGGATACCTTGAAGATATGGGGCGGGTTCTTCATTCTATGCCTAACAATCAGGTGACTCTTGACTTATTTGCGGACTGGATTGAGCAGCAGGCAAAGAGAGGCTGTAGGGTTATTGGAATCGACCCGATAACGGCGGCTTCAAGAACGGGCGACGCCTGGACTGCCGACGAGAAGTTTTTGCAGACCATAAAGAGAACAGCGACCGATTACAAGTGTTCGGTGATATTAGTAAGCCATCCCGTTAAGAATGTTACGTTTCCTGATATGGGACAAATAGCAGGAGGCGCAACATACAACCGCTTCTGTCAAACAATACTCTGGCTCGAAATGCACGACACAAAAACATCAAAGGTCAAGAGTTGTTGCGGTACGGATGAGATAGAACACAACAGAACGCTATACATTTTGAAGGCCCGGAACGGTAAAGGCGGTGGAGTTAAGCTGGCGTTTAATTTTGAAAATGAAAGCCTGACGTTAAAAGAATTGGGCTTGATAGTGAAGGCTAAGAAGTGATGGACACAGGAAAATTGGCCGGATAACGATTTATAAAACAAGCATTCGGCAAGCGGATAGACAGATATGAATAATAACAGCCATAACGAGGCAGAAACAAGGAAAAGCAGGCTTGAGTACACGTTTCAGGAAAACGAGACAAGAAACAATAGGTAAGACATGGCAAAGCGTTCAAAAAAGAAAACGATTAAAAAAGCGGCCAAGAAAGAATCCTCTACCAGACAGTTTACCATCAAACAGCAGAAGTTCATCGATTGTTATGCTGGTGATATCAAAGAGGCTGCTGATAAGGCTGGATTGTCCTATGACTATGCGAGAAGACTGGTCACAAAAAGTCACATTCTCGAAGCCATCAGGAACCGACAGGACACAGAGGTCAGACCGCAGGATATTGCCGACAGGCAAGAGCGGCAGAAGTTCTGGACACAGATGATGAGGGATACGAACGAGGATGCGAAGGATAGACTCAAAGCCTCAGACCTATTGGGCAAGAGCGAAGCGGATTTCACGGAGAATTTGTCGCACAAGTTCCCGGAAGGTTGCGGAGTAATGCTCGTCGTTGGGCAGACGAACCCGAACAAATGGAAAAAACAATCGGAACAACACCACAAATATGATAGCAACAGCAAAAATCCAAGCTAAGTCAAAAGTAATTTGGACTCCACACCCGGGAAGCCAAGAGCTTTTCCTGAGCTGCCCGATTTACGAGACTTTGTACGAAGGCACTCGCGGGCCGGGCAAGACGGATGCTTTGCTAATGGACTTTGCTCAATTCGTTGGAAGGGGCTATCAAACCGAGTGGAAGGGTATTCTATTTCGCCGAGAATACAAGGAGTTTGATGACATAGTCGAGAAATCACGGAAATGGTTCCCGCGGATTTTCCCAGGAGCGAAGTTCATAGCCTCCAAAGGTGACTATAAGTGGATTTTCCCCGACGGCGAAAAGCTGTTTTTCCGCACGGCGAAGAAGGTAAGCGACTACGACAGCTATCACGGCCACGGTTACCCATGGATCGGCTGGGAAGAACTAACAAGCTGGCCCAGTGACGATCTATACATTGCCATGCTGTCAATTTGTCGCTCGGCGCATCCTGGTATGCCGCGACATTACCGGGCCACCTGCAATCCTTGGGGAGTCGGTCACCACTGGGTAAAGGCAAGATTCATTTCACCCATGCCGCGAGGCGTAGTCATCGAGGACGAACAGGGCAGGGAGCGCGTAGCCATACACGGCGAGATTTGGGAGAACTCGCACCTGCTCGAAAACGATCCAGAGTATTTGAAGAACCTAAAAGCCCAGACAGGGGCAAAACGTCAGGCATGGCTTTTGGGCGATTGGGATATTGTAGCCGGTGGCATGTTCGGCGATGTCTGGGACCCCAAGAGACATATCGTGCAACCGTTCGATGTGCCACGTACATGGAGAATAGACAGGTCGTTCGACTGGGGATCAGCACGGCCCTACTCTGTTGGCTGGTGGGCCGAGTCCGATGGTTGTGATATAGAATTGCCTGACGGAAGCACCAAGAGCACACAGCGGGGCGACTTGTACCGAATAGCAGAACTTTACGGCTGGACGGGCAAACCGAATGAGGGAACGAGGGAGCTGGCGGTGGAGGTAGCCCGGAAGATTAAGGCTTATGAAGCAAACCTCAGTCGAAGAGTCTGGCCAGGCCCCGCAGATTCAATGATATTCGATACTGACAATGGCAAGTGCATTGCTGATGACATGGCTAATGTGGGTGTGGGTTGGAAAAGGGCAGACAAAAGGCCGGGCAGCCGTATTAATGGCTGGGAGATACTACGCGAGAAGATGAAGAACACTCTTAGCGGGGAAGGGCCGGGGCTGTATGTATTCGATACGTGCCGTCAGTTTATCCGCACGGTCCCGGTATTGCCGAGAGATGAGAATAAACCTGATGATCTTGATACGGAGGCCGAGGACCATGTAGCCGATGAAGTACGTTATCGAGTACTGGCTAAAGGGAATTATTATTTTTCACACACTGATTTAACGTAAGGAGAAAGCAATGACCCTAAACATAGTTAATTTTGACCAAATAAAAGAATTGCCATTAGGGGCTACCTACGACCATTTAGGCCCAACTCCTGACAGACGGTACATCTTTGGCGGCGTTTCATGGCCTGGCAAGCGTGCAGGTTTTGCAGTAGTCGTTCTGATGGACTCGATAAAGCATTTCGATGGCCATGATGTGTGTCTGATTGCCGAACATGAGACAGCCAGCACAAGAGAGCTTGTAAGGCAAATTGCTGTTCTCGATGATAAATTTATGCCCGATAGATGGATAGGAGACAATAGAAACGATGCAGCGGATAAGTTTATCAAGGAGCTTCAAGCCGACGTAGGTAGAGACAGGAGACGGTCAAAGTTGATGTTCGTCCATACCTCAATGCTGGAAATGGAATATTTTTATAGATACGCCTTAGATGAGATTAAAAGGCTCTTGGACAAAGACAGAAGGATGCTGTTTTTGAAGGATTCTATAATCCCGAACTATTTGAGTGACATTGAGAGAGATGTGATTTCGGATTTAAAGCATGGTGATTATCCTGCGATTGAAGCTCTGGCTTATGCGGTAATAACAATAATGAAAAGTAAAATCCGTGAATATACCGAAAGAAAAAGACCTGTTGTTCAGGACAGGAGCTATCGAATGGGAGTCCAAAAGAGACAGGCAGGGGGAATGTACTCAAGGTATTAACAAATGACAAGTATTCGAGACCAGCTCAGACAATGGCATAAGAATATCCCAGACCTATTTCACGGTTCTTTTCGCAGGAAGTGGATTAAGGCTCTACAGCGAAAAGGTATGAGGGCCGCCATAGACGCCAAATGCCAAGATTGTATGTGTTGGCAGAATACAGAGATTAAGGAATGTAATATCGTTACCTGCCCACTGTTTCAATATAGACCATTTGCTAATAAAGACGGCAAACTTGAAACTGAGGTTATGGCCATTGCTACGGAGATAGAACATAATGATGGATAATGCAGGTTCAAAGACCCTACAGTTTCAATTCTGGCGCGCCAGAAGGCCGTTTAACGTTACTCCAGAGAAAGAACGGGTGCAGCAGGGGTACGGGCGAATTAAGACAGTTAACTGTACTACAGTTGGGCTTTTTGGGAAAGTGTTCAAAATGTCCGGATTAGATTAGTTTTGTTCTCTTACAAGTTCATAGGGTTTACTGACGGCTTTAGCGATTTGTTGGGATATTGGGCGAATCTAAGGCCCTGAGCTATATCGGGGCCTTAGTTTTACAATCCAAGGCTATCAGATA
>JACNGQ010000322.1 GCA_014384025.1 Planctomycetota bacterium
GGCTTTGGGGCGGCTGGTGATCTGTTCGTTGATGAGGTTCGAATCCTCGATGCGGCAGGCGGGGTCGCCGCTATTGCCTCTAATCCCGGTCCGGCTGATGGTGCTTACCATGAGGATACATGGGTGAACCTTTCCTGGAAACCGGGAGATTTGGCAGTCTCGCACGATGTCTATTTGGGTAACAATTTTGACGATGTTAACGATGGCGTTCCCGAAACGTTTCAGGGCAACCAGACCTCGACGTTTATTGTTGCTGGCTTTCCCGGATTTCCTTTTCCGGATGGTCTTGTTCCGGGCACGACCTATTACTGGCGAATCGATGAAGTCAATGACACCGAGCCGAATAGCCCGTGGAAAGGAGAGGTCTGGAGCTTTGCGATTCCACCTAAGACAGCTTATGCACCCGACCCGGCTAATGGTGCCGAGACAGTAGATGTGGATGTACAGCTTAGCTGGACGCCAGGTTTCGGTGCGAAATTGCATCACGTGTACTTTGGTGACAACTTTGACGAGGTGGACAATGCTGCCGGAGCACTCCCCCAGGGAGCTACGAACTTCACTCCCGGCACACTTAAAATGGCCAAGACTTATTACTGGCGTGTAGACGAGTTCGATGTTGCCGAAATGTATAAAGGTGATGTCTGGAGCTTTACGACCAAAGGTGCTGTTGCAGTACTTGACCCAGCTAATGGTGCAGTGGATGTTACGCAGACACCTGTTCTTACATGGATACCGGGCTTAGGTGCTTCACATGGAGTCTATTTTGGCACCGATGCAGCCTCTCTGGAATTAAAAAGCAGTGGAAGCCTTGGCTCTGAGAGCTATGCCCCCGGACAGCTTGAGTGGAATACTACTTACTACTGGCGTGTCGATGAAGCCAATAGCACCAATGCCGACAGTCCATGGACAGGCCCATTATGGAGTTTCACCACAGCCAACTTCCTTATCATTGACGATATGGAAAGCTACAACGACCTTGATGAGGGTGACCCTGAGAGCAACAGGATATATCTGGCCTGGATAGACGGATTTGACAACCCGGCAACAAACGGTTCTGTTGTTGGTAACCTTAATGCTCCATTTGCCGAACAGACCATCATCCACGGCGGTCTGCAGTCGATGCCGATGTCCTACGACAATGCCGTCGGAAAATCCGAGGCGGCACTGACATTGACTTCCAATCGCGACTGGACAGTGAACGGTGTAAACACTCTAACGATTTGGTTCCGAGGTAGTGCGGGTAACTCTGCTGAGACACTTTATGTTACTCTCAATGACAGTGCTGTTGTCAATAATGATAATCCAAATGCAGCGCAGGCAACTTCCTGGACACAATGGAATATCGACCTTCAGGCTTTTGCCGACCAGGGTGTGAATCTTGCTAATGTTACTTCGATTACTCTTGGCCTTGGCAACAGGGCTAATCCGGTTGCTGGCGGTGCTGGTATGATGTACTTCGATGATATTCGTCTTTATGCCCCGAGGCAGGTAACTCCGTAAGTGGCAAATCAGGAATGTTAGGAGATGAGGTTTTTTAACACAAGTTGACAACAATCCCGAGAGGTCGGGATTTTGGCGTGTTGTGAAAGTATGTTTATTTATTTTTTTCAAGAGGACTGTCCTGTTTAGAAAAGTGTTTCAGTTACAGAGTATTGAGGGCAGAGTTTTGTTCCTGTGATATACGTGGCATACGATGATTCCGGATAGTTTCCGGGAGAGTGTTGGTAAACGAGTATGAATCAATTGAGTTAAGTCGCAGAGCGGCTGATAGTAAGGAGGATGTATCATGAGAACTCGAGTAGTCGGTTGGCAGTGTTTTTTTGGATAGGATTCATAGTATCCGGTGCAAGCCACGCACAAGACGAAGTCGAAAATATACTTGTTAACGGCGGCTTCGAGGATGGTGTTTCTGATCCGTGGGGCGGATATGGTGGCGCTACCACAGAGGTGGTTGTAATATTGGAGGGCGCAGCAGTTTCCGAGGATCCGATTGAGGGAAACTATTGTTTACATGTTGCGGTTGCCGCGGCAGGTGCAAATTGGTGGGATCTTGGTCTGGATCAATCAGGATATGTTTTTGAAAAGGGCAAGACATACACTCTTTCTGCCTTTCTCAAGTGCAAGGAAGGTACACTGGATATCAATTTCAAGCCGGAACTGGGAGTAGATCCATGGACGGGATATGGGGAGCAGATCATCACTATGACTGATGAATGGGCGGAATATAGCATAACAACTCCTGAGTTTTCTGAGGACGTCACTCCAGCGAGCATCACATTCCACATAGGTTTTGCAGCTGCTGAATTTTGGATAGACGGCGTAAGATTTTACGAAGGCGAATATGTCGCACCTTCTCTCGGAGATAAATCCTTTGCTTCGTTACCGGTCCCGGATGACGGCTCGTTACATCCTGATACGTGGGCAAACCTTTCCTGGAAGCCGGGAGATAAGGCAGTCTCGCATGATGTGTACTTCAGTGACAATTATGACCTTGTGCACGACGGCGCCGCCGAGGCATTTCAAGGCAATCAGGGTGCGGCGTTTATTGTTGTGGGTTTTCCCGGATTTGCTTATCCTGATGGTCTTGTTAACGGAGCGACATACTACTGGCGGGTTGATGAGGGCAATGATACCGAGCCGAATAGTCCCTGGAAAGGCCCTGTCTGGAGCTTTTCAATTCCTCCCAAAACCGCCTACAATCCCGACCCGGCTGATACTGCCGAGCAAGTATATCCGGAAACAAAGCTGAGATGGACGGCAGGTTTCGGTTCGAAATTACATACCGTATATTTCGGAGATAATTTTGACGATGTGAACAATGCAACTGGTGGACTTCCTCAGGGAACTAAGGACTATGATCCCGGCCCACTTGAATTGGCCAAGACTTACTACTGGCGGGTCGATGAGTTCGATGTTATCGAAACGTACAAAGGCGATGTCTGGAGCTTTACAACTGAGGGTGCCGTGGGCAGTCCCGAACCAGCTAACGGCGCTGTGGATGTGAAACGGACACAGATTATTACCTGGTCGCCGAATGTCTTTGCTGCTTCGCATGAGGTCTATTTCGGCACTGATAAAGATACAGTGAAAAATGCCGATACCGGCTCACCGGAGTATAAAGGCGCGAGGGACCTTGGTGCTGAGACCTATGACCCGGGAAAACTCGAGCTGGCCACGACCTACTATTGGCGTATTGATGAGGTCAATAATCCCAATCCCGATAGTCCGTGGCCGGGCATCCTCTGGAGCTTCACTACAGCCGACTTCCTTGTTGTGGACGATATGGAGAGCTACAACGACCTTGATGAAGGTGAACTCGACAGCAACAGGATATATCTTGCCTGGGTGGATGGATTCGACAATCCGGCTATCAATGGTTCTGTCGTTGGTCATGCCAATGCTCCTTTTGCCGAGCAGACAATAGTTCACGGCGGCAATCAATCCATGCCGATGTCCTATGACAACGCTGTAGGCAAATCAGAGGCAACTTTGACGCTGACTTATCCGCGTGACTGGACCGAGGATGGTGTCAGCACTTTATCTATATGGTTCAGGGGCAATTCGGACAATGCCGCCGAGCAGATGTATGTTGCTCTAAATGACAGCGCGGTGGTCAATCATGATAATCCTGACGCAGCGAAGATAGGTTCCTGGACCGAATGGAATATCGACCTGCAGGCTTTTGCCGACCAGGGTGTTAACCTGACTAATGTCGATACGATTACCATTGGCCTTGGCAATAGGACTAACCCGACTGCCGGCGGCTCAGGTATGATGTACTTCGACGATATTCGTCTGTATGCTCCATAGCCGCAAACACCGTAATAGGTAATTGTGTGGTTGATAAGAGCCGTAAATAATTTGAGATTGTCCTGCTCTGTTAAAAGTAGTATATGCAGGAAATAACATTAAGGATAATTTAAATATCCTCGTAAATCAGGTATTTAGTATTTGCTAAAAATAATATTTGTTTTGTTGTGTGGCCAAAACATAATTCATAATCATTTTAACTCTTCTTGAAGGAGGATTATTATGCGCAGGAAACTATTTCTTTTAGCTTCTTTTATTTTACTTGTGACGTTTGGAGTAACGAAGCTGGTTTTAAGCGTGCCTTTGCCCAGTGAGTCACTTAAAGTTGGCACAGTCATAGACATTGGAAAGGAGCTTGTCTCCAGCAGTTCTATGTACAACCCTCGTTCGTTTGGTGGGAAAAACTACATTGTTCAGATTAACGCCCCTCAGCGTGGAGTAGGCTGCTATCCAGCTGGCTCACCTATCTATGAGGCTCTGGCTAATATTGGAGATGGTGCCGAGCTTCGTATGGCTGGAGCGTTCCGAGCCGCCGACTATGTACTATTATCTGGTGGTGCCGACAACGACTACTTTTCAAGGATCGAACCCAACCTCAACCTTGACACTCGGGTTCTTGCAACGAATCTTGACATCAGAGCTAGTTCTTATGACTGGGTTGATGATGACACGATCATTCATAACAGCTACAAGAGTGGGCTGAGGGCTAACTTATACCTGACGGACATCAATCCCGACCCATTTCAAGTTACCGCTAACACGAGTTGGAACGCCAACGGCTATGTAACAACCATGGCAACGACGCGCATTCGAAACGTTCGGGCGGGAGATATTTACAGTGGTTGCGCCTACTACGGTGACTCCGGTACAAATACCGCGGGATTTTGGGTGATCGACCTTGCTACCGGTGTTTCCACGCAGTTAGGAACCCTTAACGTAACCGGTGACGGCAGTTGGGGACTCTGGACTGTCAAGGAAGTGGACGGATTCCTGTATGTCCATACGACACATGACGGTATCTATATTTATAACATGACCGATGCGACCACCTTGGGCACTCTACATACCAGATACACTAAGGATAAACTTGATGCATTGGCTGAAGATATAAATCCGAACTGGGGTTTTGACGTGGTGGATGATGGGGCTAGAATGCTGCTGAGCGCTGGGCTTGGCAGGGTAATTGAAATCACAGACTCAAGGATTGCCGACGCTCCCAACCCGACTAGTGGTGCTGTAGATGTAAGGCAGACGTCGATTCTTAGCTGGTCTCCTGGAGAAGCAGCCGCTTCGCACGACGTTTATTTCGGCACTGAGGACGCTGTGAAAAACGCTGATATCAGCTCGCCAGAGTACAAAGGCAGCAAGAACCTTGATTCCGAGAGCTACGATCCTGGAAAACTCGAGTGGAATACCACTTACTACTGGCGTGTTGATGAGGTCGAAGATGGCGGTACGATACAGAAGGGCAACCTCTGGAGCTTCACCACGGCTGACTTCCTTATTGTTGATGATATGGAACTCTACAATGATATTAATGAAGATGAACCAGGCAGCAACAGGATATATCTGGCCTGGCTGGACGGATTCGACAACCCCGCAATAAACGGCTCTATCGTTGGTTATTCCATTGTTCCTTTTGCCGAGCAGACTATTGTCCACGGCGGCAGACAGTCGATGCCATTCTCATACGACAACAGTGTTGGAAAATCCGAGGCGACTTTGACATTGACTTACCCTCGCGACTGGACAGAGAACGGCGTCAACACACTGGTGATTTGGTACATTGGCGATGCGGCCAACGCCGCTGAGCCGATGTATGTTGTTCTCAATGGCAATGCCGTGGTCAATCATGATAATCCGGATGCAACAATGGCAACTAGTTGGAAGGCATGGAATATTGACCTGCAGGCCTTTGCAGACCAGGGTGTGAGCCTCACTAGTGTAACTTCGATTACTCTTGGCCTTGGTAACAGGAACAATCTGGTTGCCGGCGGTTCAGGTATGATGTACTTTGATGATATTCGGCTGTATCGTCCGGCACCGGAACCGTTGCCGATAGAGGTCCATGTCGATGAGAACGGTGCCGACAGTCAGGTTGAGCTTGAGCAAGGGCAGATTCTTGTCGTCACACTGGAATCAAATCCCACCACCGGGTATCGGTGGGAACAGGCCAAAAACCAGGAGTCCATCCTGGAGCAGATGGGTGAGGCAGAGTTCAAGCCATCTGACACAGGTGAGCCGCCACTTGTAGGCGCTGGTGGCTGGGAAATCTTTCGTTTCAAGGCAATAAGTGCAGGCCAGATGACTCTCCAACTCGTTTACCATAGATCCTGGGAAGAAGGTGTGGAGCCACTGAAAACCTTTTCCCTTCAGGTGGTAGTGCCCTAATCCGATAGGGGCATTGGATTAGACCAACTCAGGATTTTCTGTAGGATTACTCTGAGAGATGTTTTAGCGTCCTGAAATGGCCAAACTAAAGCCGAAGAGTAATTGTTAGAGCCTCTAATAACCAATAGAAGAATTATATGATTGATACATTTCTTTTCATCCGGATACTTAATCCGATATGACACTAAAATATATCGAAAAATATCGATATTTTCACAATAATCGACATTTATTCGGACTTGACATAGGCAAAATTAACATTTGTGGCGTGAGGTGTAAATATTATCTCATCATAACTGTTTTTCCTCTAAGGGGATATATTCCTTCCTCACGAACGTATTTGCATAGTTTTCGAGGATTTGCTACGATTCCCAGACTATGAAACAGAAACTATGGATTACATTGGTCACCTATCTTGCATATTGTATCGATAAAGAACTCTACAAAGCCATTGATTACCTTCGAGAACAGGTCCGGGTACTCGTGGAGCAGCAGGAAAAGCATAACAAACGGATTCTTTTGACTAATAGTCAGCGAATGAGAGTGGCTGCCAAGGCCAAAAGACTCAGCAGGAGAATGTTGGAGCAATGTACAGTTCTGTTTACGCCTGATACCATACTCGGATGGTTCCGAAGACTAGTCGCTGAGAAATATGATGGCAGTAAGAACCGTAAAACGGTTGGAAGGCCAATGATCAGTCAGGAGATTATTGATCTCGTCATCAAATTCAAGAAAGAGAATCCTCGCTGGGGTTATCAGAAAATTACAGATCAAATCGTTTACCTGGGCTACAAGATCAGCAAATCCAGTGTGAAGAACATTCTCATTGAAAATGGCTACGATCCCGAGCCTGATCTGACTTCCAAAAGTACTTGGCACGAATTCATCAAAAGTCATTGGGACGTATTAGCCGCCTGTGACTTTTTCACGATAGAACTGCTGGTAGAACGAAAGCTGGTCCGATGCACTGTTTTCTTCGTCATGGAACTGTGCACACGGAGAATATTCTTTGCGCCAGTGAAGCCCCAGCCTGATGGTGACTACATGATACAGGTAGCCAGAATTCTAACGGATTATGACGATGGCTTCCTGAAAGGTAAGAGATTTCTGATTCATGACAGGGATCCGCTTTACACAAACGACTTTCACAGCATATTGGAAAACTCTGGAGTAGAACCCGTAAAGCTTCCGGCACGAAGCCCAGATTTGAATCCTTACGCTGAAAGATTTGTGAAATCTGTAAAATCCGAATGTTTGGACTATA
>JACNGQ010000126.1 GCA_014384025.1 Planctomycetota bacterium
TCTGATGAAGGAGAGACGCCGAAAATGAACTCCGAGGCTTATCTTCATGCCATTCCCCCGAGTGAGTCAAATATGGTTTTAAAGCGAGGGACAATAAAAGCCATTATAAATATAATTATCAGGGTAATAAAACACATTACAAAGATCGGATAAGCCGTGGCCCCTTTAATCTTTTTGGCTAATCTATCACGGCTGTCAAAATATTTAGCTAAATGACTCAACGCTTCTCCCATATTACCGCTCGTTTCACCTGCTAAGATCAATGCACGAGACAAGTGGTTGAAAACCTTGGGAAATTCCGCAAGACCGTCCGAGAAAGACTCCCCTTTCTTAACCTTTTCCGAAATAGTCTCCAGAACCGGCTGAAGGCTTGAATTGTCCGCATCTTCGGCAATTGTATCCAAAGCTATTGTAATAGGAATTCCTCCCTCGATCATTGTTGATAGCTGCCAGCAGAGTGCTGCAAGGTCCGCTGATTTGATACGTTTGAGGCTGATTGCACGCTTCTTTTTTGAAACACTCGTAGTTATCTCATCGACAGAAATAGGTGTAAATCCCTGCTCCTGAAGATAGCCAAGCACATCAGTTGATGAAGCAGCCTTCACAAGGCCTTTCTTCTGTCTCCCTGATGAATCCCGAGCAACATATTTATAGCTTTTCATATTTCAAACCTTCTCAAAAGAACATCCATCTGTCCGGCTGTCTATGATTCTGAATATAAGCCGAGGAAGTCACTTGCGAAGCAGGACTTTGTCCAACCATATAGCAAATGCGTAATTTTCTTGCCCTCTCACGGCTATATTTTATCGGTGTCTAAAAACATCGAGTTTAACGAAAATCATTTCGTATTTTCACAAACCCAGACCCCATTTTTATGAGCAAAGCCGGGCTTTTTTATTTTATACAGGAAAAATTTGGCCCGCCCACTCCTATAAAAAATCCATGACGCCGATAAAAAGCACCAGATACTAATCTCATCCTGTATAAGCTACACTAATAACCTCTTCGGCGGTTGTTAAACCAGCCAATGCTTTATTTACACCGCTTTCAAGCAAACCTCCGTATCCTCTTTTGCGTGATGCCTCTCTTATCTGCTGCTCGCTGCTACCGGCAACTATCAGATCTCTTATTTCATCATCCATAACCAAAAACTCAAATATGGGTAACCTGCCCAAACAACCTGATCCACCACAGGCTGAACAGCCTTTGCCATGATAGAAGACAGGATTCTTGGTCTTCTTAGGATCAATCTTCAAACGCTTAAGAACCTCCTCACTCAAGGTTACAGGTTCTTTGCAGTGTTCGCAGATTTTTCTGACCAATCGCTGGGCTACTATCAAATTCAGCGACGAAGCCAACAGATATCGCTCAATACCCATATATAACAATCTGCTTATCGCACTTGGAGCATCATTGGTATGAAACGTGCTCAAAACAAGATGACCCGTCAAAGACGCCTTTATTGCAATTTCGACCGTTTCCTTGTCCCTAATCTCACCTATTAGAATTATATCCGGGTCCTGTCTTAAAATTGCCCTCAGGCACTTTGCGAAATCGAGCTCGATTTCCGGCTTAATCTGAATCTGGTTAATTCCCCCAAGACGATATTCGACGGGGTCCTCAACGGTTGTAATATTCTTTGTCGGATCCTTGACATAATTCAAAGCAGAATACAGGGTGGTACTTTTACCACTGCCCGTCGGTCCTGTTACAATCATTATCCCGTGCGGCCTCGTCAACATGCCCTTAAACTCTTCGAGAAGTTTAGGCTCAAGTCCAAGTTGCTCCAACTCGTGTTTTACCGCCGAGGCATCCAGTATTCGCATAACAACTTTTTCGCCATATATAGTGGGAATTACCGAGACTCGAACGTCTATATGCCGGCCGGATGTCTTTATTTTGAATCGGCCATCCTGGGGAAGCCTGCGCTCGGCAATATCCATTCTCGCAATAATCTTAATTCGGGCAATTACCGCAGCCTGCATTTTTTTGGCCGGAGGTACCATATCACGGAGTACACCATCAATTCGCATACGAACCATCATTGTTTTTTCCTGAGGTTCGATATGTACATCACTTGCTCTGCTTTTGACCGCCTGACTCATGAGCAGGTCAACAAATCGAATCACAGGTGCTTTATTTGCATCTTCCTCACCGCTGATATCCGATTCATCGGCTTCTTCTGAAAGTATTCCTTCTTGATCGACTTCACCCTCTACCAGGGTACGAAGCTGTTGTTCTTCAAGATCCGAACCGTGATAAATCAACTCTATGGTCTTTTGAATTTCACGAGGTGAGCTGATTGCCGGCTTAATCTGGCGCTTTATTTTCAGCGCAACCGTATCTAAAGCGACAACATTAAGCGGATCAGCCATGACAACGACAACTTTGTCATCAACCTCATTTATAGCTACAAGACAAAATCGCTTGGCGATACTTTCAGGCAACAATCGAGCGATATCCATGTCTACCACGTTCATCTTGCTGGTATCGCCCAGACGGATGTATTCCATAGAAAGGTGCTCAGCCAAAGCAAGAGTAACATCCTCATGATTGAGCTTCTCAAGTCGGAGCAATATCTCCCCCAGACGTCCCCCTCGCTGGCTTTGCTCGTCCAGAACTTTTTCTAATTCTTCACGGGTCAAAAGACCTTTGGAAACAAGCAATTCGCCAAAAGGTAGAGTAGCTTGCGCTTCAGAAATCTTTGAGATGGTTTTTGCCGAGGCCATCTGATTATTATTACCTCCACTTCAAATTCGGCTTCTATCTCAGTACAAAGCAGTTTTTGATTTAAATACAAACAATTCCCTTAATTCTGCTTTCACCGTGATAGTAAATGCCTTCACAGATAGAGTAGTTTTCGGACAATCCGCAGAGCTAATTTACATCTATCTTGTAACTCAATGATATAAGACGTAGAACTTCCCTGCATTTATACAGAATACCTACAACCTTGAAACATAATTAAATGCTTGTTAATAAGGGTATTAAAGCAGTAGCAGGCTATAAGAAGGTCGATTTCCACAGACTATATGGGTGAAACAAGTGTGCTGTATTTGTAAATCCGGTTATGGTTTATAGGACAATTCGGCAACGTTAGTTTTATCAGAAACAAAATTTCCGTTTCAAGTTCGGTACAATCAATACAACCCTCATAATTATAATCAAAAGCATAAATTCCTTTGTTGTTTAGCCCTCCATTTTTATTGACTTAGTTTAACGTCCTTAGACAATCGCCGGGCAGATTTCCTGCCGGTTAACTAATTTCTAAAGGGCTTTGTACTAAAATCCTTGACGAAACAGCCGGAACCATTATTATTTGTATTAAATGGAATAATGTTCTCAGGTAAGTGAAAAAATAGTAATCCCGCGGATGTGGCGGAATTGGCAGACGCGCAGGCTTCAGGTGCCTGTGGGCTTTGGCTCGTGGAGGTTCGACTCCTCTCATCCGCATTCATTAGCTTTGTCACGAACAACCGACGATTTTACGCCTTTGGCTGAGTTTCTATACAGACTTCTGCTCTTCTGTAAAGCTAAAGGACACCCGGCAAGAACATATAACGTGTTTTCGATGCATATTCCTTATAGGATATATCCTGCATGAGAATGTTTTCTTCACGTTTTGCCCGCAAATATGAGAACAGAGCGTGCAGAATACATATGTAGCAGTTGTGTGATGAGAAAGCCAACGATATGACTGCCAGATCATAAATCGTATATAGTAAATAAAGCGGATGACGAACAATTCCATACAACAAGTCTGTTTTGATACCTCGGTTTGCCGGTACAAGGCCAAAAGACCGTCCAAGGTTGATAATGCAAATTGTTGATATAAATGCTGTTACGATCATTACCACATATGCCGTTGGTACTACAAAGGGATGAATCGGTTTTGCCTGGCTCGTATACAGGTATGTTATAAAGGTGCCACCAATGGCTGCGATCCAGTCCCCAACATTTCTTGAAGTTAGTTTCGAAGGGCGCCTTAATAGAAAGACCAATGTAATACTCGTGTTTCTAAACAGCAGGGCAATTAACAGTGTCACACACGTCCCGGTAGCCAGGCGAATTATACTGTCGTAAATGTAGCAGGAGAAGAATGATGCAACTGCAATGTTTACCAACCAGTGCATCAAGTTGTGGTGTTTGGTCCAGATTTTGAGATCAGAAAAATTCAGCATTGGATTATTGAATTAACAAACATTTCTTATACAGATTGCTTATCGGGCTTCCAATATCCTCTACAATACATACTTTATTCACTTCGTCAGATTCGCATTGAGACTTTTGACGATTCTAATCCTGCCTATTTGCCTGTCTCCAGGTCGGTGGAGGTTCGACTCCTCTGTCCAGCATTAAACCTGATTTAATATTCTTAAAACAGCCTTTTTGGCCTCATATCAAACATATATCACTCGATTTAACGAAATTCGTACGAATAAGTCGATAAATAAGAAATAAGCGAATCCTCGTTTTCACGGGAACCGGCGATAAGTTCGCTTAGCTTGCTTGTTAAGAGCGCTATGCTTGAAATATTACAAGATTTAGAATACGCCCTTGGCGGAACAGTGCGGCTCAGCCCCGTAGTTTTGGTCGGGCCTGGGTTGGTTTGTGTTGTAGCCGGGTTATTTATTTGGCTCGGCGGACTGGGCTTTAGACAAATTTTAGTTGCTGTAGCAGGAGCAATTACCGGGGGTATTTGTGGCTTTTTTGCAATCGGCCAAAATATCATCTCGGCCGCGTTCACGGCGGCTCTTGCTGCAGCACTCGCAATGCTGTTTGAAAGGATATTTATCACAATACTTACAGCCGCATTGACGGCGGTACTTGCCTTTATCGTTTTAGCAAGGCCCTATGTTGAAAATACACAACAGGAAACTGTGATAAGTCCTGGTGAAATACCATCTCAGGATGTTGCTCTCGGTGTTCGCGAAAGTGCGGAAAAAATGAAAACCAGTATAATTAACGCCGGTCAAAAGGTAAAACACGCTTGTTTACAGATGCCGGTGTATAACTGGGCGATAATAATGGTGTTGATACTGATTTGTATAGTGGCGGGATTTTCGCTTTGGCAATTAGCATCGGCTTTGTGCTGTTCGACTCTGGGAACGGTGCTAATCTTCGCAGGGATGATTCTGCTGTTGTTGAATAAAGGTTCAATGCCTGTCAGCATCATCAGCAGCAGGTCATCATTCTATGTCGCCGTATTTGCGGCAATGATGGCTTTCGGAACAACTGAACAGTTGTTACTTTGCAAAGAACCAAAAACATCCCCCACTGTAAAAAGTCAAACGGGCGGAAATACACAAAAACCCAAACAGACAAGAAAAAGATGGTGGGGGACATAACCGGACCTTGTTCCGGAAAAAAGTCCGACTTAAAAGAAGTTTAAGGAGAAACAAATAATGGATTGCGTTACTATCCTTGCACAGGCGGTTGAAACTGCTTCCTCAGGCGCCGCAGAAGAAGCTGTAGTCCCAATGGAGTCCTTTTGGAATTATATTATCTCCCTCGATCGAGTCGAAGCTGTAACTTTCATATCTTTCGGCGTGGTCTGTCTTATGTACGGCTGGCGCGTCTTCAAAATATTAGTCGTAATCAGCTTTGCCCTGCTGGGTATGTTCCTGGGAGTATCAATAACCAACAAAATAGTCGGCCTAAATAATCAGCTTGCCGGCGGACTGGTAGGCATGGGTGTGCTTGCAATCCTTTCGATACCTCTGATGCGATGGGCTGTAAGCGTGTTGGGAGCCGTGGCAGGTGGAATACTCACCTCCAGTATATGGTATGCTTCCGGATTGCCCGAAAGATACATCTGGGCCGGAGCGCTTATCGGCATGGTTGCCGGCGGAATGATTTCATTCATAATTTTTAAAGTCGCCGTTATTCTCTTTTCAAGCCTCAGCGGCGCCAGTTTAATCATGGTCGGATCCCTGGCTCTTTTATATCTTCATCCTGCAACTTCAACTCGATTGGAAGAAATAGTATTTACTAAAAAATGGTTTCTGCCCACACTCCTGATGGCTCCGACATTAATAGGCCTCGTCCTGCAAAATAAATTTGTAAAAGACTCCAAAGACTGGGACATGTAAGGCCAACACTTTTGCTTTGCTCAAATTCGCAGTAATGCCATCGCATGCGCATCCGCACCTGCATAACCTCTGTTTTTGCTTTCGCAGGAAAGTACAGGAGTGAAGGCGTATATAGAAGATATTAGCGCTCTTACGCCTTGCAAAAGCGTATGTGGTTTGGTATAATCTATGTTAGACTAAATGCGAGTAGAGTTTCTAGGATGTGCCTATCCTAAATGGATGAAATTTTCGTTCGGGAGCTATAAAATCATTTTCGGGAGATACGAAATGAAGCGAGTTATGCAAATAAAAGTTATGCTATTACTATTATTTGCAACCTGTGGCCTGGCAGGCATTAACAGGGTTCCTTCGGATTATCCTACTATCCAGGTGGCTATCGATGCAAGTATGGATGGCGATACTGTCCTTATAGCTCCCGGTACTTATACCGGCGATGGTAACAGAGATATCGACTTCAAGTGTAAGGCCATAACAGTTAAAAGCGAACAAGGCCCTCAAACGTGTATTGTAGACTGTCAGGGATCGGAAGACGAACCACATCGAGGCTTTTTCTTCCATAGCTATGAGGATGCCAATTCTGTCGTACAAGGCTTCACTATTATCAACGGATACGCATCCCGAGGTGGTGGGATATTCTGCCAAAACGCTAGCCCACATATTTTAGACTGCCTGATAACAGAGAATACTGCCTTAGAAGGTGGTGGAGTCAAATGTCACTATTCAAATCCAACTATCACACGTTGTATTATCCGGAATAATTCCTCCAATTATGGCGGTGGAGTAGGAATTGGGATAACAGGCGATACGTCGTCGCTGCTGACGATGACCAACTGCTTCATCACCGGTAATAAGGCCAAGAGAAGCGGCGGTGGAATATATTGCATAGGGAAGGTTAATCTTTTGAATTGCACAGTCTTTGGCAACTCCGCCGGCGTTGAAGGTGGTGGTATATCCTTTTTCTTGGTAGTTGGGGAAAGAATAAAGAATTCAATTCTATATGGAAATATGTCATCCACAGGTAGTGAAATTGCTATTGTTACGCCTCTACCAGGTGCTGGAGGAGGAGGCTATAGGCCTTTGTTTCAGATCACACATAGCATAGTTGGAAGTGACCCAAATGCTATTTATTTTACATTTTTTGATGGTTATATTTATGGAGAATGGCTGTATGCTGATCCACTCTTTGCTAATCCCGGCTACTGGGATCCGAATGGCACGTCAGACGATCCTAACGACGACTTTTGGGTAGAGGGTGATTATCATTTGAAATCTCAGGCTGGTAGATGGGACCCGAACAGCGAAAGCTGGGTTCAGGATGATATTACAAGCCCATGCATCGACTCTGGCGATCCGAATAGCCCAATCGGCCATGAACCGTTTCCAAACGGCGGAATCGTTAATATGGGTGCTTATGGCGGCACAGCTGAAGCAAGCAAATCATACTTTGGTAAGCCTGTTTGCGAGACTATTATTGCCGGTGATATAAATGGTGACTGTAGAGTAGACATCAAGGATTTGGCTATCATGATTGCCCACTGGCTGGAGGATAATACACCCTGATAGTCGTCACTATACATTGTACCGAAGACTAATAAAGGTTTGAAGATAGAAAGGCCGTCAACCTTTTATTTTATTCTGCCAAATATATATTTAGAATAATAGAGAAATTTGTTTCATGGAAGTATCATGAACCCCTTATTGACGGGAGATGTGTTTGAACGGGACAGTTTAATAACGCTTGAAACTTCTATATATCTCGATTTTGCTCTCCCATTTATGGGAGTCAATCCCGGGCGCAACAGACTCGTTTGCTTGCCACAATTTACGTAAACGCTTCCAAAGAAATCCAAACATTACTTTCATATCTCACCTCCATCCGAATTATTACATCTATTATACTATAAAAGCTGTTTTTTACGCCAGTAAACGCAGAATGCCCCCTTAAAGCCCGTAATAGCGTGCTTATAAAGACAACAAAACTTATTATCGGCCTATGGCAAAAAGTTTTTTTTGCACCCGTGTTCCCTACATAGGATGATTGGGCTGCGAATCAAACAATCACAGCCCAAGGAGTAGGTAAAAGACGTACTTTCTTATTTCCTGCGTTTTCTTAATAAAGCCAAAGAACCAAAACCCAGCATAGCAATTGTTGCCGGCTCTGGAATTGACATCGCGCCACTGAAACCATTACCCCCGGCATAACCGCCAGCCAGCATCTCGGCAAAGCTGCGATAGTTAGTCCCGCTACCGCCCTGCAGAGAAAGCTCAAAATCAAGTCCCTGAGTCTGCGTATAAAGGATACTGTTCAACGCGGCTGAACCAATCGCCTTGCCCGCATCGGTTATTACGATATCAGTAATATCTGTCTTAAAAGCAGTGTAAATCCCTGCTACCGTACCGATAGTTTGCAGATCCCCTGAACCAAGCGTGCCCGTCATGTAAACCGCGCTCTTATCTGCGTTGGTAATCATGATGGTCGGGCTGCTTATTGGTTTAACATCGTAATAACTTCCACTGCCGCTTATCACAAGGGTGGGAATATAAACCAAAGAGCCGGTTAGAGCATCGTAGTTACTGCCCATTCCCGCATCGATGGTGATATTCTGATTAAAGCTCAGTGTGCTGGCTCCATCATATTCCCAGCTTCCCCCTGTGCTCGAATCAGGGCTGAATTCAATTGCCGGCGTTGCGAGCGCCGGCACTCCGGCACAAACCAGCAATGTGAAAATCACTATTACTAACCTTTTCATTTTTTGTCCCCTCAATACTAACTGTATATATTTAATTTCTATCCGTTTTGTTTTTGTGCTGTGGATTACTCGCAACATCCCGAGTAGTTTTCTTAAATCCGTTGAATTCGCATTACTCCATTTATTCAGTAGCTATTGTCTCTTAAAAGTCCCCCCCCTTTCTGCCGGCCACTGCTACAGCCGACTTTTCATTTCTGGTTAGCCTTATTAACTGGTTGATATGAATCTTTTTCCCCCCAAAATATCAAAGCAAATTGCAAGCCCTGGAAAAGGCCTGTTTTATCCCATTGTTATTTCGTGTATGCTCGGGCCTTTTTCCTCCGCAGCAGGCTGAATACCCCCCCCAAGCCGAGTAAAGCAATTGTCGCCGGTTCCGGTACCGCTGTAATATAGTCCTGTTGTCCATTATAAGAAAAGACTCTCAGGTCCGCCCTCGGTCCGGTGCCATCCAGAGAGTGCAGCATATTATTGGCCGCAGCCGAATCAAGATAGTCGGCACGGAAACCACGAATTCCAGCAGTGCCATCCACTGTCACATCCCACCCTAACGAAGACGTTGGAAGGTCCTCGTGGACAATCTCCCAAACGGCCGCACTAAAAGCTGCTGCCTTGGTGTTCTGCGCGTAAGTAAATGTGCCGCTGCCAATCCATGACGGGTCGAAGTACCTGCCCCAAAGTTCCTGCAGATATTTGGCTTTGGATGTACCCATTGGGCCTCCTAAAAGAGTTGTCGGAACAGGCCCGTCTGCCGGCATAATTACATCGTATGTCAATGTGTTGCTTGACGTCAGCTCCGCCCATTCGATACAGAAGGCACCAATCGGTCCGTCGGACCAGATTTTTCCTTCATTCGTGCCGTAGGTCTTATCGAGCATATAAACTCCGGCATATGCGGGAAGACCTTCGTAGCCGGCAGCCCAAACTTCTATTATGTCACTTGCCCCATTACCCGTTTTGGCTATATCCACCGTGCCAAGAGGGGTGGCCTTTGTTGCGGACGGCAAAATCATAACAACAGCCGCAAAGAAAACCATTGACAGCTTTAACAACTTCATCATTTCTCTCCCCAAATTAAATCTCTTCTCACATCTCTTTGCTGTAAACTACCCACAGCAGCAATTCATTTCACAGAGCCCCCCACCGTACTGGTCCTGCTATATGGACATCTGTATATTCTTCGCTTTTTACAACTGACCGCCTGTTAAAACAAAACCGGCATCCGGATCTGCTTTATTCAGGTACATCAATCAATTTAACCTGGGTGCTCAATTGAGGAAATTCGAGTACCCCCCATTTCGATTTTGATCACCCCCCGGAAACTACTTATTACAAAGGTAAGTTTATCCTATTTGCCCGCAAAAGTCAAGAGTTTTCAGTAGCAATACACTTTTACAGCTTAATTTTCACCGCCACATCCCATTGCCTGGGTAAAAACAAAATAGTTTTGGGACCTTGCAGGCATTAGGCGCACAATTATTTCCGGATTTTTTACTTTAAAATCGAGTTATTAAGATCAACAAAAAAGGCCTTTCGGCACGAAGGGACATTCGACATTCTGATAATACAAAAACCGTAGAAAGGAATATATGGAAATGCTCGATTTGGCGGCAAAATGGATGCGACTAAAAAAATTGGGGCTGACCGTGTGGAGACCAGCCCCCCAAATAGAAGAAAGGAGTAGTATTATGTTCGCAATGAGACGAGCAACCGCTTTAAATCATAATTCAAGATATAGACGCATAATCTAAAAAACTATATCGGACCTTCCCGCCTGTTGTTTCTCTCGATTACGCTTGCTCTATATATATTATACTCGATATTTGACAAAATGCCAAATCCAATTTCTTAAAATACAATGTTCATTCGAATAGAAATTATACATTCTTTGATGTGAATACATACGTTCCAACAGGCATGATGAAAACACTTTTGATCGTAAAAAATAACTATGTTTGACAGGAGATTATGGAACCATTCGGGCGAGTCGCTAATAAACTTCCTCAAATAACCCGATCCCTGATTCCCCTTGAGCGGAACTTATTTCCATTCAACGACGGCATAGATATAATCTACCGATGTTTTTCTCTTGGCAACATCATCATTGTTTTGAACCCGGAACTGAAGGGAATTTACCTTTTCGGGTGTGTCCACAAAACTCGTAACGTCCCATAAATCAGTTGACTCGTTTGTCTCTCCTGAGTACACAGGAGCATTTATTGACGCCCAAGCCATCGGATTATCAGGCCAGCCCGTGCCGGCGGTCCATTGCAATTTGCCCTCAGGAAATTCTTCCTGCTCAAAGTGCTCCACATAAACAACAACAGATGATATTTTGGCCCCTTCCGGAATATATACCTTTGAAAAATCATAGGATGTATATAAACCGGAATCGGTTTCCCGCCTATCGTTGTCACTGGCCTGGACAACAATGCTTTTGTCGGCTACAGATAATATCTTCCTGCCGGTTTTGACCGGCTCGCGTTCTTCGCTGCTCGGGGCAACTTCAACAGGTATATCTGCCAGACCAACATTGATGGTAAATGGCTGGGTACTTGAAGCCGGAGTACTACCGCTGTCCGCAACCCTGACCGCTACATCATTAGCACCAGTTTGTTCGCTGGTCGGTGTCCATTTTATCAAACCGGTCACTGCATCTATAGTCATACCCATTGGTTCGATGATTAAAGAATAAACCAGCGTATCCAATATATCCGGGTCAGTTGCTTTCACATCATAATTATATTCCTTGCCTACTGTAGCAGTAGTTACCGGTGATGAAGTAAATGTTGGTGCATCATTGACAGCCTCAACCTTAACTCTCACAGCGGCTGCATCAGTTCCACCTTTGCCATCACTTACAGTGTAAGTAAACGCATCGTCACCGTAAAAATTCTCATCGGGAGTATAACTCAGCGTGTTATCGCCGTTAATACTGACCGAGCCGTTCTTGCCTTGAGTAACAGATGCCACCTTAAGCGGGTCATTTTCCACATCGCTGTCATTCGTTAGCACATCAATCGATAATACTTTTTTATCCTCCAGTGTTGTCGCAGTGTCATCCTTGGCAGTCGGCCTGTCATTAACCGCCTTGACTGTTATTAACACCGTTGCAACATCGCTTTCTGCCGTCTTGTCGCTAACCTTGTAGGTAAAGCTGTCTGAGCCGTTGAAATTCTCCTTTGGCGTATAGCTAAGCTTTGGTGATTTCCCTGCTATCCCTTTCAAGCTGCCGTTAGCCGGCCCTTTTACCACAATGTAGGTCAGTAAATCTCCATCGGGATCATTTCCCGTTAAGCTAATCGAAACAGGCTTGTCTTCCTGTGTCATTACACTGCTGTTATTGGCTGTCGGTGCATCATTGACGGCATTAACAGTAATTGACACGGTTGCAGTATTGCTGTCCGCCCTCTTATCGTTGGTCTTGAAGGTAAAGCTGTCTGAGCCATTGAAATTCGCATTTGGTGAGTATATCAGCCTTGGGGCTTTCCCTTTTAAGCTCCCATGGGATGGACCGGTTACAACAAGATAGGTTATTACATCCCCGTCGTCATCGCCGCCTGCTAAAGTAATCGATATCGACTCATCCTCCTGCGTCGTTGCACTGTCGCTATATGCCATCGGCGGGTCATTGGCAGGCGTAATTGTAATTGACACGGTCGCAATAGCGCTGTCCAGTTTCTTGTCGTTGATCTTGAAGGTAAAGCTGTCTGACCCGCTGAAATTTGCCTTTGGTGTATATATAAAACTGGGAGCAGTCCCGCTTAAAGTTCCATGGGACGGGCCTTTTACAACACTGTAGCTCAATGAATCTCCGTCCGGGTCATTGCCCTTCAAGTCAATCGATACAGGCTTGTCCTCCTGAGTACTCACACTACCATTATTTGCAGTCGGCGCATCGTTGACCTCCTTGACCCTAACATTCACAGTAGCTTTATCAGTTCCGCCTTTGCCGTCACAGATAGTATAAGTAAAAGAATCGTTGCCGTTAAAGTTCGCATTGGGGGTATAGCTCAAGGTGTTATCGGTGTTAATACCTACGGAGCCATTCCTGCCCTGAGTAACAGCAGTCACGCTAAGTGAGTCGCCATCCTTGTCGGTATCGTTCGTCAGGACATCAATTATCGATATCGGCGAGTCTTCCCTGGTGCTTACTTTGTCATCCTGAGCATTCGGCTTATCATTGGCCGCCAATACTGTTATTGAAACAGTCGCGATACCGCTGTCCGCCGTTTTATCGTTGACCTTGAAAGTAAAGCTGTCTGTCCCGCTGAAATCCGGATTCGGAGTATATTTGACGTTTGGTACTGTACCGCTCAGTTTCCCGTGTGAGGGATTTGTTACAATAACATAGGTCAGCTCATCTTCGTTGGCATCATAGCCTGCCAGAGTAATCGATACCGACGAGTCCTCATCTGTCGCCACATTGTCGTCCCTGGCTACCGGCGGGCTTTCCCTGAACATCGTACCGGCATAACTGGCTGTCGGAGCGTCGTTGACCGGGAGTAACTTGATAGACACGGTTGCTTCTGCGCTGTCCGTTGTCCCGTCATTGACCTTGAAGGTAAAGCTGTCCGTGCCGTTGAAATTCTCATTTGGTGTATAAGCCAGGTTCGGCCCCGTCCCGCTCAAATCACCGTCAGTCGGTCCCTTTACAACATTGTAAATCAACGCATCCCCATCAAGGTCACAACCAGATAAGGTAATCGATACCAGCGTATCCTCCTGTGTGGTTACACAGATATCATCAACTGTCGGCGGGTCATTGACCGCTGTTACTACTATTATTACTGTTGTGGGAACACTGTCCACAGTACCATCGTTAATAACGAAGGTAAAGCTGTCCGTCCCGTTAAAATTCGGCTGGGGTGTATATGTCAGCTTCGGTGCCGTCCCGCTCAGACGCCCATGGGACGGACCTGTCACAACATTATAAGTCAGCGCATCACCATCCGGGTCATTACCAATTAAAGTGATAGACACCGGCGTATCCTCTTCCGTCATCACGCCTTCACCTTCAGCCGGACCGGCGCTTATAGCCGAAATACTAAGTAATATAACCAGACAGAGCACACCTCTTACAACCTTTGTCACCAACATAATTAATCCTCCGAATGAAGTTTAATGTTTCGAATAGACATTCACGTTAACAAACATGCCTTATGAAACAGAAAACAAATAAATCTTGTTCAGCTTAATGCTCCTCCGTAAAACGTTGAACATTTCCTAATACTTCCAGATGCTTATATTACAATTCCTTATTGGCTCATTATTGCAGTGACTTCTCGCTCCCATCGGTATTTTACAGAAGCCCGACATTATGAACCTGAAAAAAGCTACGCAAGTTTACATTTGCATTTTCTGAAATGCAAGTTTTTTTTTCGATAAACTTGCAATAATAATTACCCATTTTAACTTTGCGAAATCCTATATCTTTGTTATCCCCTGTAATAAATAGAGTTACCGCTATTTGCCCCGACTCAAAAATTACTTGTTTTTTTTTGGATCGCAAATGCCCCATCTTAACACAAAGCATAATTAATTCGTATAAAATGCTGTTATACAAATACTTATACTGATAACGCTGCAATTAGAAGAAATAGGCCTGCCACACTCAATTATGCAAATACTTTTGTGGATTTCCGCTCTTGTGTGGAAGGATAATGTGAATCGGTTAGTTTGAACTAACTACTAAACTCATTAAAATCGTCTGTTATTTCGTTTCTCCAATAATCCCGTAAAATGGCCTTTTTCCGCTTCGAATTTCTTCAGAGTGGTTCGTTATCGAGTTAAAAACATCGCTTCATTGAAGTCTGCTGTTATATGAATGTTTTTCAGGCGAGCCAAGCCAGTGTTTGTCCCAGGACTCATAATTCGAGACTTATCAGATTCTCAAAGATAGCAATCTTGACTAAGTCAGCTATAGTATGAGCACCGAGTTTTTTCATGATTCTCCGGCGGATCGCCTCGATAACCCTGCTACTTACGACCAGATCTAAAGCAATCTGTTCGGTAGATTTACCTTCGGCAATGAGTTGCAGCACTCTACATTCCCTGTTTGTCAGGAACGATAACGTTGAATCAGCATCAGTTGCCAGACCTTTAACATAGTCATCAATGACAATACTTGTTATTTTGGAGCTGAGGTAACTCTCGCCGGCGGTTACTGCCCATATTGCCTTAACAAGCTCGTCGAGCGGACCTTCTTTTAAGACATAGCCGGTAGCACCGGCCTCAAGCATGCGGGCGACAAATCGCCGGTCGGAATGTATTGAGAGTGCAATCACCTTGATTTGAGGAAACTCGTTGATAATCTTACGTGTAGCCTCAACTCCATTGAGATTTGGCATAGTTATATCCATAACAACTACATCGGGTAACAGTTCCCGCGCCCGCTCAACCGCTATTCGTCCATCTTCAGCCTCACAGACTACTTCTATATCAGGCTGTTTCTCAAGCAGCAAACGCAAACCCTCACGTACAATTGCATGGTCTTCCGCCAACAGAACTCGTATCCGTCCCAATTCCTGCATATTAATCTCAATCTTTTTGCTCAAACAATACCAGCGAACCAATACTCATATTCTTACAAGGAAGTACACTTCGGCGTATGCTCCCTCAAGAAGGTCAATGGCCTGCTCACTAAGATCAGCTCTGAGCATCCATTCTCAAAGACGTACATATCAAAGTAGCAGGCCAGTGACCGCAACAACTTACTCAACACTTTTATTTTCGATAACTTAACCGGTGACGCAAAGAAGTATAATCCTCTATTTTAGATAGGATATTCCGCGAGAGTATAATAAAAACCTGTATGTTTATGATGTGTGAGTTCGGGCAACTTCCTGCAAATGCGACTTTTTGGCCGTATAGTTTCGAAATGAAAGTCCTAAAAATAAGCTCAACCGAACATATACCGTGTTCAGACAATATCAATTAGAATTCCAGCGAAGTCAGTCCCTCTCGAACGGCATATTTTGTTAGCTCAGCTACGCTGGACATGTTGAGCTTGTTCATGATCTGGCGGCGATTTGCATCTGCAGTTTTGGGGCTTATGTGTAGTATACGCGCTATTTCTTTTATCGTCTTGCCTTCTGCTATAAGCTGCAAGACTTGGCGTTCCCGGCTTGTGAGCTTAGGTTTTGCACCAGACTCGATTCTTTTGGTCTTTTGTACATAATCGTCGACGACTACATTTGTGATTCGAGGACTCAGATAACATCTGTCCTGGGATACTGATTCCAAAGCTCTAATCAGTTCATCAAAGAGATATGATTTAAGAATGTATGCAGATGCTCCTGCTTCAAGTGCCTCCATCACAATGTGTTTATCGGAGTGCATCGATAATGCTATTACCTTGATATTTTTGTTTTCTTGAAGAATAAGGCGAGTTGCCTCTATACCATTCAGTGTAGGCATACTTATATCCATGACTACAACATCCGGGCAAAGCTCCTTTGCAAGTTCAACCGCTGCACGTCCATCCTCTGCTTCGGCAATAACTTTCATATCGGATTGATGTTCAATCAAAGATTTTAATCCCTCTCTGACAATCCCATGGTCATCTGCGATTAGTATTCTCATTCTCGCATCTCCTTTCAGGAAGCCGTAACACTGGACTCCAGAGGGACAGCCACTGTGACACGAGTTCCCTGACCAGGTCTCGACTCAATATCAAAACTGCCGTCTATGTACTCCAGTCTCTCCTTCACATTGAACAGGCCAAATCCACCTTTCTCCTTGTCCGGAGATTTGAGTCCTGATAGCTCGAATCCGGTACCATCGTCTTCAACAATAACCTGCACTCTATGGACTAACTTGTCAATACAAACTTTAACTTTTTTTGCGTTTGCATGCTTAACCACATTCGTCAGGATTTCTCGAACAGCTTGAAACAGGACCACAGACATATCCTGGTCAAGTTTGAGCTTACGTGTTTTAGATTTGAACTCAGACTTGATTCCGCTTTTTCGTATCATTTGTTCGGTTAGCAACGATTCCACAGCAGCTACGAATCCAACTTCATAGAGAACAGGATTACTGAGGTCGAAAGCTAATGAACGTGTATCCTGCATTGCCTTATCTATTAATTCACAGGCGTGACCAAGCGATTCCGATATATTAGATTCTGATGCTATTGCCTGTATTGACTGGAGTTCCAATTTGGCCAAAGCCAGTTTCTGGCCTATGTCGTCATGCACTCCCGTCGCAATTCGCCGCCTCTCACGTTCTTCAGCAAACAGTAGTTCAGAGGCAAGTGACTTCAACTGCTTCTGGTAATCCAGAAGCTTCTGCTGCGTTTTTTTGCGATCGGTTACATCGTATGCAATAGCATACATGACGCCTTCATCTACAACGGGATGTGAAGTCCAGGACAGCCACTTATATGAACCGTCTTTACAACAGTAGCGGTTTTCAAAGCCAATCACTTTAGACCCACTGGATAACTCCTCTTTAACAACATTTCGTGTTTTCTCTCTGTCGTCGGGGTGGATAAAATCAAAGAAGGGCTTTTTAAGAAGCTCTTCTGAAGAATATCCAAGCAATTGTTCGAAAGAGGAATTAACCCTTTTAAAGTAACCATTTAAATCCGCAATACAAATCAGGTAACCAGTCATATTAAAGATTCTCTCGATCTCTTCTTCTGACTTCTTGCGCTCAGTGATGTCCTTTGTGATTCCGACAAGTTCGGTGATATTCCCATCCTCGTCTCTGACGGATGTCAGCGACAAAAGGATTTCAATGTCCTGCCGGTTCTTGTCGATGCAGGTTGCTTCAAGACCTGGTATGTCTTTTCCCTCCATTAGATCTGCAATCATGGCCTCTAAAACATGCAGGTCTTCGTCTTTATAAAGAATGCTGACAGGTTTTCCAATAGCTTCTTCTTTTCGATAACCATATAATATTTCAGCACCTTTATTCCAGAAAGTAATATTTCCAGCGATATCGGTGGTAATAACTGCGTCTGTAGTGGAGTCAATAATGATTGAACTCTTTTTCATCGCCTCCTCTGCCTGCTTGCGCTCAGTGATGTCGGAAAAGACACCATCTGCGTACTTTATTCCGTTCTTTTCATAAGCGCCAATCGACCTGTCATGAAGCCAAATCCATTCGCCGTCTTTCCTCCTGATTCTGTATTCAACATCAAGCTGAACTTCCTCTTCAAACACCGCTTCGAACGCCTTATTCACTCTCTCAACATCGTCTGGATGAATTCTTCCGAACCAAAGCCGCTCACCTTCTTCATAAATCTCTTTCGGAGTATATCCGTATATCTTCTCTATATTCGAGCTGATAAATGTAGTTTGGCCGTTTTGATCGGTTGTCCACACAACATCCGGAATATTTACTATCAGTGAACGGTATTTCTCCTCACTCTCCTTCAAAGCCTTCTCCGCTTGCTTACGCTCGGTGGTATCAATATATGCGGTTTGTATGGCCGGGCGACCCTGATATTCAATTCTGCTCGCATAAATCTCCACCCAGCAGGTGCTGCCGTCTTTTCGTATCCAGCGAAACTCATAACGAGCAGGCACCGGTTTTCCGGCGATTCGATCCCGATGCCTTGCCCAGATAAGCTCGCGGTCCTCAGGATGTACCATCGACTGTAACTGCTCCGGAGAGGCGGCTAATAATTCATACTTGCTATAGCCTGTGGTTGAAGAGAAGGCCTTGTTAAGGAATACCATCCGCCCATCCTGGACTATCGCCAGTCCCTGAAGGGAATTGTCAACCAGGCCATGATACGCTTCTTCCATGCGCTTGCGCTCTGTGATATCAGTTACAACACCAAGGATAGCCGTCCGTCCTTCATACTGGATTAGCTTGCTTGAGTTGATTGCGTCTATTCTTTCGCCCGCTTTATTTATCAATGCATATTCGTATGGCGGAATCTCCAGGCCCTTCGAATGCCTTCTGAAATTTTCCTTTACCAGGTCCAGCGACTCCGGCGCAATCAAGGTAAGAAAGTCAAAATCAGGAGAGTAAAGTTCCTTTCTCTCATATCCTGTTATTTCTTCGCATTTTTTATTGGCATACACTACTTTGCCGGCTTTGTTTATAAAAATCATATTGGGAGACTGCTCGGCAAGACTCCTGAACTTCTCCTCGGATTCTCTTATAGCTTCCTCCGCTCGCTTGCGCTCCGTAATATCACGAGAAAAAACGGCAAATCGACCTGCTTCTCCCTTGGAATCAAGAATCGGATAAACACTATTTTCGAACCAACGATCCTCACGTCGATCTTCAAAACGATCTGGCTCTCGTTTGCTTGCGATCTCTAAGCCTTTCATTTTTCTCTGCTCTGCCAAAGCAGGGGGCAGATAATCATAAATGATTGTACCTATCATATCACTGCGAGTTCCACCGAGGTTTCTTGCCATCCTGTCATTTAGGTCGATGATAAGCCCATCTCGATCAATCAACAGCCCCAAATCCGTGGTTGCATTCAAGAATGCTCGTGTTGTCTCCTCACTCTGCTTTAATTCCTTTTCGAATGCCTTTTGCTCTGTTATATCTCTGATAGTACCGGTTATGAACTTGTGCCCGGTTATAGAGTCGATAAATAAGGATTTTTTGGTTGATATCGTATGTAATTCACCGTGCCATGTTATTTCTTCTTCACTGAGGTCTGTTTGCCCACTTTCTAAAACAAAACTGTCTCTTTCCCAGAACTTGTCAGCTTGTTCTTTGGCGAAAAGGTCATAGTCACTTTTGCCGATAAGTTCTTCTCCGGGGCGGCCCATGACTTTACAGGCTGCGTCGTTTAACATAAACCACCTGTGCTCCTGGTCTTTTACGAAAAAAGGATCATCCAATGTATTAATTATATTAGTTATGAATTCCTTCGACCTTTTCAATTCATCCTGAGCCTTCTTGCGCTCGGTGATGTCCCTAAAAATGCCCATTAAACATGTTTTTCCTGCTAATGTTATCAGAGATGAGTTAACATCAGCGTAGAAAACGCTGCCGTCTTTTCTTTTTACCGGAATATTACGGGCAAGATTAAATTCATTTTTCGACTGTTTCTCAAATTGTTCTATAACATAGGGCAGAGCCTCCTCGGGGTGAATATCAGAAACTCCAATATTTTCAATTTCTTCCAGGCTATAACCAAGCATTTCACACGACATTCTATTGGCGGCAAAGAATTTTTTTGTTTCCAGGTCCGCCACGAGTATTCCGTCATTAGCGTTATCAAAAATAGATTTAAATTTGTGTTCACTTTCCCGCAGTGCCTGCTCCATCAATTTTTGATTGGTTATATCTCGCGCACTCCCTACTACACCAGTTATGTCTCCTTCTTCGTTTCTCAAAATTCTATCATTCACTTCAAGGACAATAACCTCCCCATTTTTCTTTCTAATCTCAACCTGGTGAGGTCCGGGAGGCTTGCCGGTTTCTCTGGCTTCCTCAAGCATGCCAAGGGCTTGTTTGTTAAGTGGACTGTCTGTTGCGAAAGAGGTCCACTGTTGACCGATTAACTCTTGAGCACTATAGCCGGTTATCTTCTCACACTGAGGACTGATATAAGTCAGGATAAAATCAGGGTCATGCATAAAGATTATCTCATTGACATGCTCGACGAGAGTTTTATATTTCTCCTCACTCGTTTTGAGTTTGCTTTCCAACTGTTTGCGCTCGGATATGTCTCTGACTATGGCCTGGATTAATGTTTTTCCGGAAATTTCAAGCCGATTCAAGGACACTTCTGCATCAAATGCACTGCCATCGTATCGGAAATGTCTCCATTCAAAAAACTGGGGTTTCCCCTGCATAACCAGATGGATTTTCTCCAGCGCTTTCTCTTTGGATTCCCGGCCGTCAGGTTGGAATTCAGGGGAATAAGAATCATAAGGCGTTTTGCCTATAATCTGCTCAGGCGTGCAGCCGAACATTTCGAAAGCTTTAGGATTACACTCGATGAATCTGTCAGCCTCCATAAGAAATATAGTATCATTCGCATTCTCAAATAAAGCACGGTATCGCGTCTGAGTATCGTGCACTGGTTGTTCTATTTTGTTATGCATGGTAATATCTCGGCTGGCGTGCTCCAATTTCCCACTGTTTGTGGGCTGTTCTTTATCCTGTTCAATGCGTTTCTTCCTGTTGTTTCCGGTATTACGCATTTTTTCACCTCTTTTTAGACTAATTTAGTTTTATATGCAAACATGTGGTCACAACAGAGATGAGACTTGAGGCTTGTTAGATTTCTTCTATGATGCTACTCACATAGTTGTCCACTATGTTTCTTTAACAAATTATAGTTTGGAAGTAAACAGAAATATCGAGTAAGGATTTTAGAAACGGCTCAGAGATTTGGCAGAGTTGACAATTTAGCCCGCCTTGCCAGGATAAACCCCTGCTGAAGACAAGTAAAGTGTACTGTATTGCCCTTCTATAGCCGACTATCAGTCCTTACACAATCATAACTGGAATTCCTGCGGCAGATTTTGTTCTTGCAGAATCGCCCCCGCAACCTTATAATTTTCACTTCGCCGTGCTGTCGAAAGTTCGACGTTACGGTTAGCCCCCCAATAACCTGGGGGATTCTTTTAGAACATTAAAATATGTTTGAATCATTAACTGAAAAATTTAACTCCGTTTTCCGGTCGCTGGCCGGACGGGGACGGATTACCGAAGCCAACGTCTCGGATGCTATGCGGGATGTACGCAAAGCCCTCCTCGAAGCGGACGTCAGCTACAACGTCGTAAAGCAGTTCTGCAAAGACGTTACAAAGGCAGCCATGGGTGCCGAGGTAATAAAAAGTCTTCATCCGGGCCAGGTCATGGTAAAAATCGTAAGCGAAGAGCTGACAAAATTGATGGGGCCTGTCGATACCCGCATCTATTTCGTCTCGCCCGGGCCTACAGTAATTATGTTGGCCGGCCTGCAGGGTTGCGGCAAGACAACCACCGCGGCAAAACTCGCAAAATACCTCGTCGCAAAGGGTAAAAAACCACTCTTAGTGGCCAACGACCTCCAGAGGCCGGCCGCTATCGAACAGTTGATTATCCTCGGTCAACAGATAGACATTGACGTTTACAGCGAAGACAGCAAAAACGCCGTGAAAGTCGCCAAAAACTCCCTAAAACATGCCAAAGAAAACGGTCACAACGTCGTAATAATTGACACCGCAGGCCGACTGCACATCGATCAGGAAATGATGACCGAAGTTGCAAACGTCGCAAAGGCCGTCAGTCCACACCAGATATATCTTGTCTGCGACGCTATGACAGGTCAGGACGCCGTCAATTCAGCCAAAGAATTTAACAAACGCCTCGAGCTTGACGGAGTTATTCTCACGAAACTCGACGGTGATGCACGCGGCGGAGCGGCACTGAGCGTAAAAGCCGTTACCGGAAAACCCATCAAGTTCATCGGCATAGGCGAAAAGCTCGAAAAGCTCGAAGAATTTCATCCCGACCGCATGGCAAGCAGAATTCTCGGTATGGGCGATGTAGTAACACTCGTCGAAAAAGCCCAGGAACATTTCGAGGTCGAAGAGGCCCAGAAGCTGCAAGTGAAAATGGCAAAAGGCAGCTTCGGTTTCGATGATTTCTTAAAGCAGATGCAGGCCGTCAAAAAGATGGGTGGCATTAAGGATATGATGAAAATGATGCCCGGAATGGGCGGGCAGCTCAAAGACGTTGACCTTGACGGCGTCGAACTCAAACAAACCGAAGCGATTGTCTATTCGATGACACCCGCCGAACGCCGCGACCCGGATATTATAGACTCCTCAAGACGAAGACGTGTCGCCGCAGGCGCCGGCGTGTCGGTTAACGATGTATCCAGCCTCGTAAAAACATTCAAACGCAGCCGTGATATGATGAAAGCAATCAGCGGCGGAAGCTTCGGCGGCCTCAAGAGCCTGCTGTCCGGCGGCTTAAATATGGGAGCTCTGAACCAAATGATGAGCGGAGGAAAAAAAATAAAGCAGCGCTCAAAAAGAAAAAAGATCATAAGGCGAAGAGGAAAAATTAAGAAACGATAAAGTGTAGTTGTCATTCCGGTATAAGGTTGTCACCCCTGCAAAAACAAGGGATATATTCCTTTGATTTCTTGAAATTTGCTTATGGGAAAAACCATTATGAATAAAAGCTTAAACCGTCGTAACTTTCTAAAGATTGCCGGCGCAACGGCCCTCGGTGCTGTACTGGCCGGCTGCACGGATGAACTCATCCAAAGTGCAGGCGGCCCGGCTGACAAGCCTAACTTCATTATCATTTTCTGCGACGATTTGGGCTATGGCGACCTCGGCTGTTTCGGCTCAAAGAAACACCGAACACCAAACATCGACCGGATGGCTGATGAAGGAATGCGCTTTACGAGCTTCTATGTAACCAGCGGCGTATGCACACCGTCCCGGTCGAGCCTGATGACAGGCTGCTATCCCCGCCGAGTAAACATGCATCAGGACAGCGACAACCTGTGTGTCCTGTTCCCCGTAGGCAAAAAGGGACTCAATCCGAATGAAATCACCATAGCTGAAGTGCTAAAGTCACGGGGCTACGCCACAGTTTGTATTGGCAAGTGGCATTTAGGTGACCAGCCCGAATTCCTGCCCACAAGCCAGGGCTTCGATTACTATTACGGTATCCCCTACAGCAATGATATGGGCGCAAGAAAAAACTCCAACCGCCCCCCCCTGCCGTTACTGCAAAACAAAAAAGTCATCGAGGCACCCGTCAACCAGAACACGCTTACAAAGCGATACACAGAGCAGGTAATAAATTTTATCACAGCTAATAAGGACAAACCATTCTTCGTTTACCTGCCACACACGATGCCGCACAATCCCGTCCATTCCAGCGATAACTTCCGCGGCAAGTCCGCAAACAACGGCTACGGCGACTGCGTGGAAGAAATTGACTTCTCCACAGGACAGATTCTCCAAACGCTAAAGAACCTGAACATAGATGACCGCACTCTCGTTGTCTTCACATCCGACAACGGCGCAGCTCAGCAATGGGGCGGAAGCAACCTTCCGCTTTCCGGATTCAAAGGCAGTACAATGGAAGGCGGTATGCGTGAGCCGGCCATTATGCGATGGCCGGGCAAAATCCCCGCAGGAAAAACCTGCAACGAATTAGCTTCTACACTGGATCTGATGCCGACATTAGCGCTGCTGGCAGGTACAAAGGCCCCAACCGACCGCATAATCGACGGTAAAAACATCTGGCCGCTTATGACAGGTAAAAGAGGTGCAAAATCGCCGCATAAGACATTCTATTATTACCAGATGGATCAATTGCAGGCCGTACGCTCCGGAAAATGGAAATTGCATTTGCCCCTCAAGATGAAAAAACGAAACTGGGGAAAAGGAATACCAGATACACCCCTTAATTTGTATAATCTTCAAGCCGATATCGCCGAGACAAACAATGTCGCAGACCAGCATCCTGATGTGGTTAAGCGTCTTTTCGCTATGGCTGAAAAGGCACGCCGGGACCTTGGCGACGTCGATCGCGAAGGCACAGGCCAGCGACCTGCCGGCCTGGTTGTAACACCGAAGCCTTTGTTGTTCTCATCGAAATAGAACATGAGTAAGAGTAACAGGAAAATAAATGACGATAAAAAATAATATGTCAATTGAGCAATACCTTGTCAAAGTTGCCCGCTTTTCCGATAACGAATTCGGCAAACTGATTCGAAATCAATTCAAGGATATGGAAGGCAGCAGTGAGCTGGGTATGTTGGCCGCACCCACCCCTGAGGAATTGGCACAATTGAAAAAAGCCGTGGCGATAATGACCCCGGCTGAAAAACAAAACGCCGACAGCCTGACTGACGAACAAACGCAGAGAATCGCCGACGATGCCAAAATTGACCCGGCAAACTTCGCGATCTTCATCAACGGTTACGCCTTATATCGCAAAAGTATTTTGCCGCACAAATAAGGCGCCGAATCCGTAAAAATCAGAATCATAGCAAAATAAAGCAAAATTTTGCTAAAAGACACTTGGATTTTCCGGGAAAATGTTGTAGATTCCTAAATTACACATTTTTAAATTGTAAACGCGTTCCGTGATTTGCACAGAATCAGACCACGGAAATTGATTATATATTAATGAAAGGAAAAAATTATGGCAGTAAAGTTAAGAATGACCAGGATTGGCAGGCGGCACAGGCCCTTTTTTAGAATCAATGCGGTCGAATCCCGCACGCCGCGAGATGGCAGAATTCTCGAAAAGCTCGGTCATTACGACCCTATTGAAAAGGACCAGGCCAAGCAGATTGTCCTCAATAAGGAGCGTGCAGAGTATTGGCTCAGTAAAGGAGCAGTACCATCCGATACGGTCTCTCAAATTCTGCTTCGGCAGGGTATAAAACATAAATACGCCGAAGATAAAGCTGCACGACAGGCAAAAGCCCGGTCAATAGCCATCGCCAAAGGCAAGCTGTTCAATAAGGCTCAAAAAATAGCCGTCCAGAAAGAAGCTGAAGCAAAAGCAAACGCTGAAACTGAGGCAAAAGCCAAAGCTGAAGCTGAAGTAAAGGCAAAAGCTGAAGCTGAGGTAAAAGCCAAAGCGGATGCCGAGGCAAAGGCTAAGGCAGAAGCAGAAGCTAAAGAAGCCGAAGAAAAGGCCAAAGCTGAAGCTAAAGCAAAAGCCGAAGAAGAGAAAGCCAAGGCAGAGGCCGAATCTAAGGCAAAAGCCGCCGAAGAAGCCCAGGCACAACCTGAGCCCGAGGCAAAGCCAGAGGCTGAGTCTGTGGAGGAAAAGGCAGAGACCGAAACCAAGGCCGATGAAGAAAAAACCGAAGAGTAAAAACTTCGTTCATCAAATACTATGATATACAGCCCCACATTTTGCGTGGGGCTTTTGACAAAGAGCCGATGCGCGTCGATGTTCTTACACTTTTTCCGGAAATGTTTGAATCGCCCCTGGGCTGCTCGATATTAAACAGGGCACAGGAGGCGTCCCTGGTCGAAATAGTCCTTACCGACATTCGGGACTTCGCCGCTAACAGTTACAGAAAGGTTGATGATAAACCTTATGGCGGCGGCCCGGGTATGGTCATGATGCCGGGCCCGGTTTTCGACTGCTTCGAACACGTCCAAAAATTATCACCCGACAAAGGCCGCGTTATCCTGCTTACCCCGCAGGGCCAAAGATTCGACCATAAACAAGCTGTTGAACTAAGTAAAGAAAAACGGATAATATTAATAGCCGGAAAATACGAAGGCTTCGATGAGCGGATTCGTCCCGGCCTCGACGCCGAGCAAATATCCATAGGAGATTATGTCTTAAACGGCGGCGAATTAGCTGCTATGGTAATCATCGATGCGGTTGTAAGATTATTACCCGGCGTTCTCGGCGATGAGGACTCATCGAAGGATGATTCCTTCAGCGAAGGCCTTTTGGAATACCCGCAATACACAAGACCGGAGGTCTTTCGCGATATGAAGGTTCCTGATGTTCTGTTAAGCGGCGACCACGCAAAAATAGCCGAATGGCGCCGCCGGCAGGCACTCGAACGAACTAAACAATGGCGTCCCGATTTGCTCCAAACAAAACCGGACCAAGAGGATGGAAAAAAAATGAAAATAAAAGCAGAATCCGCAAATGTAAAATCGAACTCACAAAGTAAACCCGCGCCGGTCAGCTTTAAATCACTCGGTCCCGTCCCTGACCTCGAAGAGCATGTCCAGCCAGACTGGTGGCGCAGAATTTTCAACTCTACCTACCTGAAAACAGATGGAGATGTTATCGATGATGCACAAATAACCGCCAAAGAGGTTGACCTGTTCTCAGACATCCTGAAATTCTCGCAGCAGGAAAAAATCCTAGACCTTTGTTGCGGACAGGGACGCATCACCCTTGAACTGGCAAGACGGGGATTCACCAACGTCGAAGGGCTGGACCGCTCCCGATACCTGATTCAAAAGGCAAAAGCCCAGAGCAAGAAAGAAAAACTGTCTGTAAAGTTCAGAGAAGGAGACGCAAGAAAACTGCCTTATCAGCCGGACACTTTTGATGTGGTTATGATTCCCGGAAACAGTTTCGGCTATTTCGAAACTCCGCAGGATGATGTCAGGGTACTCAAAGAGGTCTTCAGGGTATTAAAGCCCTGGGGCAAAATTCTTATTGATGTCGCCGACGGCGAATTTATGAAAAGACGTTTCAAACCAAGGTCATGGGAATGGATAGATAAAAATTACTTCGTATGCAGAGAGCGTTCACTGTCCAAGGACAAACATCGCTTAATCTCAAGAGAGGTTGTCACTCACGTTAAAAAAGGCGTAGTCGCGGACCAGTTTTATGCCGAACGCCTTTACACACGCAAGAACCTGGACGAGCTTTTTGCCGCGGCGGGTTTCAAAGATATTGCAGTACACAGCGAAATTTCAGTAGACTCCAAACGCAACCAGGATCTCGGCATGATGGAAAGACGCATCACCTTAACAGCAACAGCCAGAAAGGAATGGACGCCCCATAAAAAAACAAAGGAGCTGACCCATAATCTCGTTGTGATTTTAGGCGACCCCGCAAAACCAGATCCTTTAAAACCACTTTGCGTTTTTGACGATGATGATTTCTACACAATCGACCAGATGAAAAACGCCTTAAGAGACCTTAACAAATACAGCATCAACTACCTCAACAATCACGACAGCTTATACAACGACCTGGTCAAATTAAAACCAAAAACAGACCTGTTCCTGAATCTCTGCGACGAAGGCTTTTATAACGATGCCCGTAAAGAGCTGCATATACCCTCTATGCTGGAAATCCTTGACTGTCCGTACACGGGCGGCGGCCCTCAGTGCCTGGCTTTCTGTTACGACAAGTCGCTCGTTCGCGGCATCGCCATGGAAATGCAGGTTCCCGTGCCGGAAGCCTTCTTTATTAAACCCCAGGACGATACTTTTGAGCTTCAGTTCTCTTTCCCCGTGATTGTAAAACCCAACTTCGGAGATTCCAGTTTCGGGATAACCCAGAGAAGCGTCGCAAACTCAATTGAAGAGCTTGTAAATGCCATCTCGGAAATAAGAGAACAATTCGGTTACGAAAAACCGATACTTGTGGAAGAATTTCTCACCGGCAAGGACCTGACAGTCGGCATCATTGGAAACACCCCCGAATCTTATATCGTTCTGCCCATTATCGAAGAAGATTACTCCGCCCTGCCGGAGGGTCTTCCTAAATTATGCGGCTATGAAGCCAAGTGGATGCCCGATTCGCCTTACTGGAACCTCAAATCAATTCCTGCTAATCTGCCAGAAGATACGGAAAAAATTCTTGTCGAAAGCTGCTTGAAGCTGTTCGAAAGACTCGACTGCCGCGACTATTGCAGGCTCGACTGGAGACTGGACTCTAACGGAACTCCAAAACTTCTTGAGGTAAATCCCAACCCCGGATGGTGCTGGGACGGCCATCTGGCAAAGATGGCAAATCTGATTGGACTGTCCTATTCGGAAATGCTGGGAGCTATCATGTCCGCCGCCGAAAACCGCCTGAACATTCAGAACCCGGCCGATAAAGATGCCGCGGCCAGACAACCGCTGCAGCAGACGCAACCCAACACACAACAAAATAAATGAACTCGAACAGGCGCAGAATAACAAAATTCTTTATGTAAAATCGGCGGGCTTCAGCCCGCCGCTTCTCTTTGTCATCCATGCCGATTTCTCAAATCACACAATTTCATCCACAAACGTTTATTGCAGCTCATGCCAGACATAAGCCCCCGGTTCCAAAGGCAATATATACTCTCCATAATGCCTAAAATCCGATGGAGGAATTTTCATATTTCTCATCCCTATATCCACGCCCCAAATGCCAATAAAGCCACCCCATGAAATCTTGATCTTACGATTACCATTTTCTTCCACAAAAGGATTAACACGTCGTGGTTTCAATACTCTCAACGATTTAGGCCATGCATCGGAAGGTATACGTGTAAAATGATTAATCTTAAAATATTCTTCACCCAGTGTTCCTATCCAATCTCGTATGGCTTCAATATCAGCTTTGCTTCTTATTCGGTCTCTAAAACCATATGTAAAAGGCTTGTAAGCAAACCAACGCATATCCGAATCATCAGGAATAAAGAAAGGTATGATAAACAATACAATAAACAATAATGGAATCGCGATTTCGGCAACGATTAGAGATTTCTTCTTCCCAGAGTATTTTTTCCAGCCCCGAAATAATCTCACAATACTTGTAAAAAAACAGAAAATAATGAAACAACCTATAACAGGATATAACATGGTAATATAAGCTAATGTTATTTCATAGGGACTGAATCTACCACAAAGATAATCCAGTACCCACAAAGGGATAAGGATCGTCAATATAATTGGCAGAACAAGAAAAATGAGTTTAGACTCTTTCCAGTTGCTTCTCGGCCTTCTATCTCCTGTTTCTGCCGCTTGTATATTCTCTTTTGTATCCATATCTCACTAACTCTCCAAATCCGCTATATTAAGAGTTCTTAAAAGCTATAAAATCATAGGCTGCTCAAATCCTCTGCGAGATTTTCGCTTTCTTTCTTGATATCTCGTTCCTTTACATTTATATCTATAATAGATAAAAATAAGCCCAAAAGTCAATACTCTAAGTAAAACAATTGGGAGAACAAAATGAAGAATTTCAACCGACGCGATTTTCTATCTCTGGCGGCAGGCGGCTCGGTGGCTGCAGCAATGTCTTTAACCGGCTGCGAGCAAAACCTTGCCGAAGGCCGCACTGCCGCAAAAAGACAACCGAACATAATTATGCTGGTGACCGACGACCATCGAGCCGATGCTATGGGCTGTGCCGGAAATCCTATCATCCAGACGCCGAATATGGACAACTTGGCCGCAAACGGAGTAAGGTTTACAAACGCCTTTGTTACAACCTCTATATGCGCTTCCAGCCGTGCCAGCATCTTCACCGGCCAGTGGACCCGCCGACACGGCATCAAAGGCTTTAATACGCATTTCTCCGAAGAAGCCCTTGCCCAAACTTACCCGATGCTCTTAAGTCAGGCCGGCTACCGAATCGGCTTTATAGGAAAGTACGGTGTCGGGCCTAAAAAAGACCTGCCCATCGACAAATACCACTACTGGAAGGGCTTCCCCGGCCAGGGCAAATACGAAAATAAAGACGAAAACGGAAACTACAAACACCTCACTCAGATTATGGGCGAGCAGGCGATTGAGTTCCTGCAAGGCTGCTCACAAGACCGGCCTTTCTGCCTGTCAGTAAGCTTCAAGGCCCCTCACGTTCAGGACAGCGACCCGCGCCAGTTCATTTACGACCGCGCTTATTCCGACCTGTACAAGGATGTCACTATCCCGACACCGGAAACGGCCGACCGCCGTTATTTTGACGCCTTGCCCGAATTCCTGCGAAATTCCGAGGCACGCCGGCGTTGGGATATACGTTTCCCGAATCCCGAAAAATTCCAGGAATCCGTCAGAAGCTATTACCGCCTTATAACCGGTGTCGATGTTGTCATAGGGAAAATCCGAGAAAGGCTAAAACAGCTCAGCCTTGACGACAATACCGTGATAATGCTCATCGGCGACAACGGTTTCTATCTCGGCGAGTACGGCCTTGCAGGAAAATGGTTTCCACACGAGCTGTCTATCCGCGTTCCGCTTCTCGTTTACGACCCCAGAGCAAACAGCAAACGCCGCGGCCTTACCCTCGACCAGATGGCGCTCAACGTGGACATCGCACCGACTATCCTGGAGCTGGCTCACCAGAATATCCCACAGCAAATGCAGGGCCAAAGCCTTGTGCCCCTGCTAAAAGGCAGAAAGCCGAGATGGCGGACCGAATTCTTCTACGAGCATCCATTCGAGCACAAAACCATCGCCAAAAGCGAGGCGCTCCGCACTAAGCGATATAAATACGCACGCTATATTGACTATGATTACGAGGAGCTTTATGACCTGGAGAACGACCCGGCCGAGACAATAAATCTCGCAAAAGATGAAAAATATCAAAAGACTTTAGCATCCCTGCGAAGACGCTGCAACCAGCTTGCCAAAAAGGCCGAAGCCGGTTAATAAAAAAAAGGAAAGAGTAACAATGGATCGACGTCAATTTCTTCGTTCAGCAGCCGGCGGCACTGCCGCAGTAATGTTACATTTGACCGGCTGTAAAAGTGCACCTGCCAAAAACAGAAATACTGCAAAACAGCCGAACATACTATTCATAATGGTCGATGACCTCGGCCCCGAGTGGTTAAGCTGCTACGGCGGACAGGAAATGAAAACCCCCAACATCGACATGCTCGCCGAAGGAGGAATGCGATTTACTAACGCCTACTCTATGCCCCAGTGCACACCGACCCGCGCTACGCTGCTGACCGGTCAGTATCCGTTCCGCCACGGCTGGTGCAACCACTGGGATGTCCCCCGCTGGGGGGCCGGATGCCATTTCGATCCCAAGTACAACTATTCTTTTGCACGCATGCTCAAAAAAGCCGGCTACGTAACCGCCGCCGCAGGCAAGTGGCAGATTAACGACTTCCGTGTCCAGCCCGATACAATGCAGCAGCACGGCTTCGACGAGCACTGCATCTGGACCGGCTACGAATCACAAAACCCGCCCAGCGCAGAACGCTACTGGCACCCGTATATTAACACTAAGCAGGGCAGCCAAACATATAAAGGCAGATTCGGAACCGACGTATTCGCCGATTTCCTGATCGACTTCATGAAACGCCGCAAGAGCGAGCCGATGATGCTGTACTTCCCTATGGTACTGACACACGGCCCGCTCACCACCACACCGCACGACCCCGATGCCGAAGGCAAAATGGAGCAGTTCAAAGCGATGGTTCGCTACACCGACCTTGCCGTTGGCCGGCTCATCAAAACACTGGACGAGCTTAACATTCGCGATAATACAATCGTATTCTTCACAACCGACAACGGCACAAGCGGGGGTATCAGTGCACGTATGAATGGCCGACTCGTCAAAGGCGGCAAAGCCTCCCTCGGCGAACCCGGCCCAGGTGCCCCGTTCATCGTCAACTGCCCCGGCCTCGTACCCGCCGGCGTTGTCACAGACGCCCTGACCGACTTCACCGATATGATGCCGACCTTTGCCGAATTAGCCGCTGCCAAATTGCCGAAAGACGTCACCATTGACGGCCGTTCCATCGCAAAGCTCATCCTCGGCAAAACAAACGATTCACCCCGAAAATGGATTATGGCTATGGGCTTTGGAGCCGCCAGACTTACCGCCGAAGGCGTCACGCCCAAAATGAAATTCACCGACCGCGTTGTGCGCAACAAACAATATAAGCTCTGGGTATTGAACGGCAAAAGCGCTAAATTATTCGACCTGCTCGCCGACCCGGCTGAGACTAAAAACCTCATCGACAGCACTGACTCAAAGGTTATCGCCGCACGAAAAAAACTCGAAGCCGTCATATGTACTTTCCCCGCTGAGGACGCCAAGCCGAAATACGACCCGACACCACCTCAGCCCTGGGACAAAAAACCAGACTAATACAACCTAACAGAAAGGAAAACGGCAAATGGAACAATTAAGCCGACGCGAATTCCTATATCGTACAGCCGGCTGTGCTGCAGCAGCGGCGATGTCTTTGGCCGGTTGTGAAACCAAACCTGTCGAAAAAGTCTCAACCCAAAAACTGCCGAACATCATCTTCATCATGGCAGACGATTTAGGCTACGGCGACCTTGGCTGTTACGGCCAGAAGAAAATAAAAACACCCAACATCGACCGGCTTGCCGCCGAGGGCACGCGTTTCACAGATTGCTATGCAGGCTCTACCGTCTGTGCACCCTCTCGCAGCGTTCTGATGACCGGCCAGCACACCGGCCATACCCGCGTCCGCAATAACATGGGCAAGGTAGGAGGCACCCTCGTTCTGGACAACGGCTCACCACAAAGACGCGTCCCGCTCGAACTGCAAGACATTACCGTCGCCGAAGTGCTCAAACAGGCCGGCTATGCAACCGGCATAACAGGCAAATGGGGTCTCGGCGAACCGGACAACAACGGCATCCCCAACAAGCAGGGCTTCGATGAATGGTTCGGCTATCTAAACCAAAGGCGTGCGCACACCTACTATCCGCCCTACCTGTGGCACAACGAGCAAAAGCAAATTTTCGAAGGTAACGCAAACGGCCGGCGAGAAAAATATTCTCACGACATGTTCACGGATTTTGCCCTCGATTTTATTCAGCGCCATAGCCACGGACCCTTTTTCCTGTACCTGCCCTATACCATCCCGCACGCACTGTATGAAATCCCCAGTACAGTTCCATACACAGACAAATCCTGGCCTGCCGACGCAAAGGTACACGCCGCAATGATTACACGAATGGACACCGACATAGGCCGTATTATGGCATTGCTGAAGAGCCTTACAATTGACAACGATACGCTCGTGTTCTTCTGTTCGGACAACGGGGCCGCAAAACGCTGGGACGGGATTTTCGACAGCTCCGGCCCGCTGCGCGGGAAAAAAACCGATTTGTTCGAGGGCGGCATCCGAACTCCTATGATTGCCCGATGGCCCGGTAAAGTCGCCGCCGGCCAAACCAGCAGCGCCGTCTGGTACTTCGCAGACCTTATGCCCACACTTGCCGAATTAGCCGGTATCAGGCCGCCTTCGAGCATCGACGGCATAAGTGTTCTGCCAACCCTGCTCGGCAAGCCTCAGAGAACAGATGACCGTTTTCTGTACTGGGAATTTCTTACGAACAATTTTCAGCAGGCGGTTCGCTGGCGCAACTACAAGGCTCTACGCCAGGCCCCGGACAAACCTCTTGAACTGTACGATTTGAGTAAAGACATCGCCGAAGAGCACAACATCGCCGCCGAAAATCCTGATGCAATTGCCAGATTTGAGGCTTATCTGAAAACCGCCCGAACTTATTCGCCAAACTGGTCCATTTAAAAAAGCCGTATGAAAAAAAAACGGACGAATAGCTGCAAGTCTCAAATCTGTTCAAATTTGGCGCCTGAACGCCCAAAAACTACATTTTTTCAAAAAAGTGCTTGTCTTTAAGCCAAAGATGGCTATACTACTGCGATTGTATCAACTATGAGTGTTCATGTGCGCTTGTGCTTTTCGCTCTTGTGCACTTTTTAATTAGGAGATAAACCAGTGAAAACAGTAATATTGGATGCGGTTGAAAGCAAAAGTTTGAAGAAAAAAATACCGCACTTCGAAATAGGCGATATTGTAGATGTCCACTGCCGCATAAAAGAGGGCGACAAAGAGCGCACCCAGATATTTGCCGGAACAGTTATCGCCCGCAAGGGCCGCGGCATTAACGAAACCTTCACAGTCAGGCGAATGGTCGGTAACGAGGGTGTCGAAAGAATCTTCCCGCTTCATTCGCCCAACGTCCTTAACGTCAGGGCCATCCGAAGCGGCAAAACAAGACGGGCAAAGCTATATTACCTCCGCAAGCGAACCGGCAAATCAGTCAGGCTCTCTCAGCGGCACAGTACCCACACCATCTCAAAATAATAATACTGTGGCCCCCATAATGTTTTGTCTGTCCCGAGTTTATCGAAGGCAGAACGGTCGAAAATTCTATCTGGGGCTTCTATTTAATATGTTGGGTATGCTATTAAACAAGCGAAAGCTGCTGGCCGATCGCGAATTGCTCGGCCGATGGGGCGAAAAACGCTGCCACGGATTCCTCAAAAGAAAAGGCCTAAAAACACTCACACGCAACTTTTCCTGCAAAACCGGCGAAATCGATCTGATTATGGTTGATACCGACAGGACTATCGTCTTCATCGAGGTCAAAACCAGGACGGACGAAACCTTCGACTCGGTCGAATCTTCTATTACGGCCCACAAGAAAGCCAGATTAATCAGGACCGCCCGTTATTTTCTCACAACCCACAAAATCGACGACAGGCCTTTTCGCTTTGACGTTGTTACAATAGTCCTTGGCCAAAAAGGTTTCCCACAGATTAGGCATTACCAAAACGCTTTCGTACCGTAGAAACAATGGAACTTATTGATACACATTGCCATTTAACGTTCGAACAGTTGTCCGATGACATTGAGGCTGTTTTAGCTCGAAGTGTCCTTGAAGACGTTACCGGCTGGATTACAGTCGGCACCGACCCGCAACAGAACCTCAAAGCGGTCGAACTCGCCGGAAAATTCGAGAATATGTACGCCGCTGTCGGAATCCATCCGCACGAAGCAAAAGATGTAACCGCCGAAACTCTAACAGAATTGAAAGAGCTTGCACAAGGTGAAAAGGTTGTAGCCCTCGGCGAGACAGGCCTGGATTTTCATTATAATTTTTCAAGTAAATCCGACCAGAAGCGGGCCTTCGCTGCCCAGTTGAAAATCGCCAAAGAATTGAATCTGCCAGCAATCATCCATTGCAGAGAGGCTTTTGATGAAACAATGGAAATTTTAGACCAATATGGTCGGGATTTGAGGGGCGTGGTTTTCCATTGCTTCAGTGGCTCGGCCGAGCAGGCAAAGATTATTCTCGATTATGGTTTTTATATCTCGTTCACCGGCGTAGTTACCTTCAAAAACGCCGACATTATCCGCAATACCGCCAAACTCATACCAACCGACAAATTAATGCTCGAAACCGATTGCCCCTATATGTCACCGGAACCGATGCGAAAGCAAAAAATAAACGAGCCTGCCCTTATGATTCACACCGCCAGGTATCTGGCCGAACTAAAGCAGATGGACTTAACCGATTTCGCCAATGCCGTTACAGCCGCCAGCAAGTCTTTCTTCGACCTGCCCTGAGTCAACCACCTCCACCAAAGGTGGAGGCTTGAGGACTGGCCTCTAAAAGAGGCC
>JACNGQ010000323.1 GCA_014384025.1 Planctomycetota bacterium
TAGCTTTCCATATCGTCAATGATAAGGAAGTTGGCTGTAGTGAAGCTCCAGAGAGGACCTGTCCAAGGGCTGTCGGCGTTGGCGCTATTGACCTCATCAACACGCCAGTAGTATGTTGTTGACCACTCAAGCTGTCCGGGTTCGAAGCTTTCGGAACCAAGATTCCCACTGCCTTTTAACTCCAGAGAGGCTCCATCGGTACCAAAATAGACCTCATGCGAAGTACCAGGTCCCGGTGTCCAGGTAAGAACAGGTGTTTGCGTCACATCCACAGCACCGTTAGCCGGGTCAAGTGCCGTAACAGCACCCTCGGTCGTAAAGCTCCAGATGTCACCTTTGTGTGTTTCGACAACATCGAACTCATCGACTCGCCAGTAATAAGTCCTGGCCCTTTTAAGTGTGCCGGGAGTAAATTTCGTTGTTCCCTGAGGGGATCCACCAGCGGCATTGCTCACATCGTCAAAATTATCACCGAAGTAAACAGTATGCAGTATCGCACCTAAACCTGCCGTCCAGCTAAGGCTGCCATCGACATTTACAGAATCGGCGCCATCAGCCGGGCCGGGGTCATATGCGGTATTGGGGGCAATCGAAAAGCTCCAGATATCACCCTTCCAGGGACTATCAGGCTCAGTATCATTTACCTCATCAATACGCCAGTAATATGTCGAGCCCGGGACAAGACCGTCAGGAAAAGCGAATCCGGGGAAACCGGCAACTACAAACGTATCTGCCTGATTACCTACAAATGTGCTTTCAGCCCCAGCGTCGACATCGTCAAAATTATCGCCTATATAAATATCGTGTGAGACGGCAAAATCTCCCGGTGACCAGGAAAGGTTGACCCATGTGGCCAGAATCAGAGAGTCATCTTTCGGGCCTGGACGAGTCGCCAGCGGTTGGTCTCCGATGACTCCAGCAAGGCCACCGTTCATTATCGCTTCAATATCTTCAGCCTCTAGAGCTACATCGAATAAGGCGACCTCGTCGATGAGACCGTTGAAAGGATTGGCATTCACGTTTGTTTGTTCACCCCTTCCGATGCGAGCTTCTACTGTCGTAGAGGTTAACTCTCCTGACCTTGTAGAACTGCCGTTTAGTTCACCGTTCACGTATATTTTGAGAGTAGTTTTATCCCAAGTTACAGTAACGAAAAACCATTGTCCTATGGTAGAAGCCACGTTGCTCTGCGCTCTTGGTTCCACAGAACCATCGGACAAATTAACAAATGCTTCAAAAGGATTATTTGAATTCTCATTTTCTGGCATTGTTCTCAAGAAAAATTGATGGTTGTTAAATATAACTTGACAAGAAGGACTATCACCATTCCTTTTCACCCATGCACTAAACGTAAATCCATTCGTTATAGGAGGCTGGTTTGTGAGGTTAACATAATCATCCACCCCATCAAAACTCAAGGCGGAGCGGTATTTGCCCGAGACCCAGGCAGAGGAGATGGCACTGCCAGCCAGAACCAGGGTGCCGTCATTGCCGTTGCCACTTGAATCATAAGCGATGGTCCCGGAGCCCTCATCGAACTTCCAACAGCCGACAAGGCTTGGGTCAATATTCTGGGCTGCGCTCGTTCCAACTAAGCACAACACCAAAACAAAATAAATTAGACAACTCAATTTTTTAGACATAATAGTCCTCCTTCAAAAAATAAATATAGGAAGTTAATTGAAATGTAACAATATCTTCACAGCAAAACACAAAGCCCCCCTTCCAACTCCGTGTCTCGCATAATACACAATAACTCCTCCTCTATCGGAAAACATCAAGAATTTTGCCTGCTGGATGCCCTCAAAACCACAGATACCCGACTGCACAGGCACAAGCTTCACTAATGTTACCTATACCAAATTACCCACCTTCCCGTCAAGGAAAATCCCTTGATAATACACTGGAAAGCACGCTTCTTATGGCCCTTATGGCACACTATATATTCGTTATGAGGTTACCAGATCATCGGAAGCTTTTGGGCCAGTCCCACCAACCTATTAGGCCCATTGCGAATGCGCGAAAGACACCTTTCCCATGAGCTGTAAAATCCCAGAATTTTTCAAAAAGTCACCTCTTTCATAAGCTAAAAAACACCCTGATTTTCAAGTGACATTATGTTACCATTTTGTCTCCATGAATGTCAATTTTCTACATACCGAGTCCGAATAAATGTGAATTTTTTGCAAAAATTTATATATTTCTTGAAAAATTTTCACTAACATCGGATTAAGTAGACGGTAAGAAATGAAATTTATCATTTATACACACCTTTATAAAATGTAGTATTATATTATACATATCTTAAACCTGGAACAAAGTTTCGAATTGATGTGTAACATTTTCTGAATTTTCCCTTAATTACTGAATGTGTACTTGATCCGTCTGTATAAGTGTAAATTTTGGGTAGGCAAAATCCTTAAAATTGCTTTTTTGAGATTATGATATACAATAGCTTTGTATTGCCCAGGGTCTTGGTATTTGGGCGTAGATAAGCACTGTTTACGGAATTCGCGAAGCCAGGTATAGCTAGAGGAATTGGTCGTTTATGATTGACCTGAAGGAGAAAATTCTCGAGGCGTGTGCTCGAACCGAGAAATTACGTCGAGACTTGCTCGATAAAGCAACAAAGGAATATTTTGCGACATCGGGCCTTAGCGGTAGTCCTGCCGCTGGTGACTTTGATATTGCTCAGACAAGAACACGGTCGCTTCTTAAAAGAAAATTATTCAGTTCAACGTGGATATCTGCGATAAGCGATGGCTCCGTAACCGACGACCGTTCCATAGCTGCAATGGCATTGACATTCGATTCAATTGCAAGTCCTTTACAAATCCCAAAACCTTCCGCATATACCGAACCAAAAGAATTTAGCGTTGCTCTGAGCGCTCTGGCGGGAGCTGTTGTAGGTATGGTCGTGCTGACTCCTCTGTTTCGAATTGGATTCGACATGCGCGATGTAGGGCTGGTATTGGGTGGGCCTCTGGGAGCATTCTGTATGGTTCTGATTGTTCGTCGACTCTCACGAAGCAGGTTCTTCCTCAAGTTACTCTGGCGGATTTTTGGAGTAGCAGAGCGCCTGCCGGGATACGAGCGCCGCAGCCATGAAGAAGTAGTACGCATGTCCATTGAGCAATGGCTGAACTTGATAACCCCTTTGTTGGTTGTATTATGCTTTTATAAATCATGGTCAACGGATGCCTCGACCGATGAGGAAATTGCATTTCGGCGGCTCGGAAAGCTTATCTATGCCATGCACTCTGCATCGTCTGAGTCCCTGCCGGTGATGGCTGATGAGTTGATCCAGGAAGCGCGGAACTGCGGCTTTGAAGGACTTGAAGGCTCACCGGAGTTTTTGTCTTCCGTTGTTGGTCCGCAAAGCGTCATCTTCTGGACAAATGACCTTCAAAACAAGTACGAACCCTTTGGTCACATTGCTGAAGGTGACCAGGTCAAAATTGAGCGTCAGCCGGTTATCTTTGACGGCAAGGTAATGGAACGTGGATTGGTGAGGAAGCTTCGAGACAAGACTTAAACATGAGTAATTCGAGCATATTAGCGATAGATTTTGGAACTACTAACTCGTATTTCTGCAAATGCCCGGCAGACCAGATTTCGCCGGTTGGGGTGGACTTTGGTATGGGACGCGATGGTATCCCCACTGCTATTCTCTACCGCGGCGACAAAGAACCCCTCGTCGGCAATATGGCCTTGCACGAATATGGGGAAGCCTCGAATGAAGAACGCAGGCATTACAATCTGTGTACGCAATTCAAGCCTGATATTGCAAGGAGCGAAGAAGCTGCCGGATATGCGGAAGATTTCCTGCATACCGTCTTGGTGCAGTCGCAGCGGCAGCATATTACACTTGATCCTGTTCAAAATGATGTGATTGTGGGAGTGCCGAGCGAGGCTGAGGACGACTTTCGGGCAAAGCTGGCAGAAATCGCCAAAGCATCTGGGTATGGCGATGTAAAGCTTATAGACGAGCCCAAGGGGGCTTTGCTGTGTCATCTGTGGCATAAAGACTTCTCGCCGGATGAGGCTCGAAAGGGAGTCTTAGTTGTCGATTTTGGTGGAGGCACATGTGACTTCGCCTTCCTGTGTGGCCTGGAAGTACGCCACTCGTGGGGTGACATGGAGTTGGGAGGACGCTTGTTTGATGACCTCTTTTTTCAATGGTTCTTAGACGAAAATGATGATGTGCTCCAAAAAATTGAGCAGGCGGGCGATACTTATTATGTGCATTCATACCTTTGCCGCAACGTGAAGGAATTTTTTTCACTGACGATGGCCAGAAATCGTTCTGAAAGCGTTAACAAATCTGTCGGGAGCTACGGCAGCATTAGAGGTATGAATTGGGGCAAGTTTTTGGCTAAGGCCAAAGCCTATAAACCAAGTCCTGCTCTCGTTCGTTATCTGAAGGGAATTGGCCTTAAATCTGATAGAGTAATCCAGCCCAATAAGCCGATAGACCTGATCGAGTGGTTCCAACAGTCATTAACGCATGGGCTGGCTGAGAAAGCCATCGATACGAGTGACATTAGCCGGGTGATTCTTGCCGGAGGCAGTAGCCAGTGGCCCTTTATTTCTGATGTCATATCTGAAGCGTTGCATCTTGACCCATCAAATCTTATGCGCAGCGACAGACCATATGCTGTTATTTCCGAAGGGCTCGCTATCTTGCCGGCTCTTCAAAAGCAATTTGAGGAGACTCGGGATAAACTCAGGAACGGACTTCCCCAATTCTGCGAAACAAAGGTCAGACCCCTTATTCAGAAAATAACAGACAAGTACGTCTCGGACGTTGCAGTTGATATAACATCGGAGCTTTTTGAAAAGACAATCAAGCCTGTTCTGCAGGAATTCAGAGCCAGCGGCGGCTCTGTTGCTTCGCTCAAGAAGGATATGTCTTCAAAGGCGGAATCTTTTGAACCGCAGTTGAAAAAGATTATCGAAGACAGGATGCTGAATCTCAGGATAGGCTTACCCGGGCAAGTTAGGGACCTGCTCACGAAGTGGTTTGAGTCTTATGGCCTTGGCGTTGGAGATGCTCAGATCGCCGAAGGCAAGGGAATGTCAGGCCCGAGTGATGCTGTCAGACCGGAGGTACCTGATCTATATGGTGGGATAATGGATGCAGTTGGATGGTCTGTTGTCGCAATTACCACCAGCGTCGGGGCCATGGTCTGTGGGGGTGCGGGGACGGCAATCTTGATATCAGGCCCTGTTGGATTGATTGTCGGAGTAGTGCTGGGTGCAGTCATTGCCTTCTTAACGGTTCGGTATGGAAAAGAAAAGGCCCAGGGCTTTGCCGAGAACTGGGTTGCCCCGGCCTGGGTAGTCAAAAGGGTCTTAACGCAATCGAAGATAGACAAGACACACAAGGACTTCCAATTACAGCTCGAAAATAAACTGCAGGCCGAGACCTCTACTTTGCAAGATGAATTTGAAAGTATGATTCGTAAAATAACCGAGCTTCAAATTGAAAGTTTGTCCGAAATAGCCCAACTTTAGATGGCACAAATTATAATTTTTCCTGTTTGAGAAACTTCCGCATCGAGCTGCAAAAAAATCCCAGAATCCTTCGAAAAGTCACTTCTTTCATGAGCTAAAAAACACCACAATTTTCAGGTGACATATTGACACCATTTTGTCACTACAAATGCCAAATTTAACGATCGATGGAAGCACCAAATCCCAATATTTGCATAAAAACAAAGATTATTTTGTTCTTATCGGATTAAGTATACGGATGAAAAGAAATAATCCATACCACGGCCTGCTGGGCGCTTTAAATTGAAAACTGGGGGGTGTTCTGGAAGAAGCCGGAACTTTCAGTTGAACTCCGCAAGGCGATTGTTAGAATGGTGAGGTGAAATTAGCGACAAAATCATCTGAAAGGAGATATTATTATATATTTCCCGTGATGGTAACACCATGAGATTTGGTGCAGAAAGCGAAGGCTCTTTGGCTACGGATTCTTATCTGGAAAACATATAAATTATCATTTGCCGGCATACCAGCGTTTTGGTACATCTTCGCCTTCGGAATATGCGATTGGAGATGCATGGCCGTCTAACCAGAGGGTATTACAATGGCCGCTCTCGTATTTCTGCGAGCGGTTATGACGATATATTTCGAAGATCGCATTTTCATAAATTTGCCCGTCCCAACTGGCGCCGCCCGGCCGCCATTGAGGTATATTCCATTGCCCCTGCTGATACAACATATCGCCGTTGTCATCCAGTAACTGTTCAAAGTGGTCCTGGCAGAGGATAAATTCAGACGGGGTGACATTGGCGCCGCTATTGGTGAGCTTTGTCCCATTCAAATAGCGCATATAACGATTTTGGCCGTAACTGGCGATTTTAGCGTCTTCCTGCGACTCGTGAAACCAGTGCGGCTGTTTGGAACTAGGGCAGCCGAATAATTCCGGCGATTTCACGTATTCATAATACGCCACCCCCCAATAGCTCCTGGAATCGTCTTTATCTATTATCGTACCGTCGTCATTATGCCACATAATCTGGTTGGAGCCCCAAATCCCGGCTTTCGGCATATAAAATCTTTCGTCATTATCACCCAGATACAATATCAAACCTAAACCTAATCCCCTCAGATGCGCCTGGCAAATGGCGTTTTTCGTCTGCTGCTTGGCCTTCCTCAACGCTGGCGTCAACATCGCCATCAACAATGCAATAATGGCAATCACTACTAACAGCTCTATTAAAGTAAAACCTTTTAACTTCAGCATGATGGGTATCCTTAGTCTTTTAGAACAGGTTTTCCTCGGCCAAAGTTTCATTTGAATTTGATGCGCTGCATCTCTTTATTTGCTTTGCACATTATAACAAAACCAACCGTGGCAATGCAATCTATATGCCCCGAGTTTCAATATATTGCTCTAAGACAAAGGGGCCTATACTGAATCAATCAGTATAAGCCCCGAGTTAATACAAATCTGTAATATCAACGATATAGTTAATTGTCATTTACGGTGCCGGTGGATACAGACGAATATCATCAAAGTACATCATACCTGCACCGCCAGCAACCGGATTAGCTCTGTTGCCAAGGCCAAGAGTAATCGAAGTCACATTGGCAAGATTCACACCTTGGTCGGCAAACGCCTGCAAGTCGATATTCCATGCCGTCCAGCTTGTTGCCAGTGCTGCATCAGGATTATCATTAGTGACAACAGCACTGTCATTGAGGGCAACATACAAGGGCTCAGCGGCATTGCCCGAACTGCCTCTAAACCAGATTGTTAATGTGTCAACATTGTTTACTGTCCAGTCACGATTGGAAGTCAACGTCAAGGTCGCTTCGGATTTACCAACAGCATTGTCATAAGCCATAGGCATCGACTGAATACCGTTGTTAACGATAGTCTGCTCGGCAAATGGAGCATTAAGGTTACCAA
>JACNGQ010000376.1 GCA_014384025.1 Planctomycetota bacterium
GCAATGGCAGTACCCGAGTACCTGAATCAATATGAAAAGAGGTTCAGGGAAGGCCGCGTCGCGAGTGATGGGGACCGGAGTGCTGCAATGGCCTAGCGATGAAGCGGTTAACTCCCGCTGAGCGAAGGTCCCCACGGTAGGTCGCCCGTGAACGAAGAAACACTGACATCATGCAAAGGATGACACAGCAGTGGCAACAGATCTGACACGGATAGGACAAAAGACTCGTAAGGAGCCGAAACTGGTTTTCACGAACCTGTTTCACCACGTTTATGACGTGGACAACCTTCGAGCCTGCTTCGATAGCCTGGACGCCCATAAGGCGACCGGGGTAGATGGCGTTACTAAGCATGAGTACGGTCAGAATCTGGAGGTGAACCTCCAAGACTTGTCGAACCGGCTCAAACGGATGGGCTTTCGTCCTGGGGCCAAAAGGCGCAGCTATGTGCCGAAGCCCGGAACAGCGAAAGGTCGTCCTCTTGGTATCAGTAACCTTGAAGACAAGATTGTAGAAGAGGCGGTTAAACGCGTCCTGCAACCGATCTACGAGAGTGTGTTTGAAGCAAGCAGTTATGGCTATCGTCCGCAGTGCAGTCCACACAAGTGCCTGGATGTGCTCGGACGAACGATCCAGCAGAAATGTGTCAACTATATTGTGGAATCCGATATTCGAAGCTTCTTTGATAAGGTTAACCACGAATGGATGGTCAAGTTTCTGCATCATCGGATTGGAGACGAACGAATTATCAGGCTGATCCAGCGTATGTTCAAGAGCGGATTTATGGAAGACGGACTGGTCTATGCCAGCGAAGAAGGCGTGCCGCAAGGCTCGATTCTTTCTCCGTTATTGTCCAATGTCTACTTGCACTATGTGCTGGATTTGTGGTTCAGTCGTCGCTTCCTTAAGCAATGTCGTGGGCAGGCGTATTATTTTCGCTTTGCCGATGATTTTGTGGCTTGTTTTCAGTACCAAGCAGATGCCTCTCGTTTTGAATCGCAACTTCCGAACCGTCTCGAAGGATTTGGCTTGGAAGTGGCGGTCGAGAAGACGCGTTGTATAGCGTTTGGACGCTTTGCCCGTAATCAGGCTCGACAACGGGGACAGAAACCCGCGGAGTTCACCTTCCTGGGATTCACCCATTACTGCGGTAAGACTCGTAACGGCTACTTCAAGCTGAAACGTCGGACCAGCCGTAAGAAGTTGGGCCAGAGCTTGCGCAAGTTCAGCGAATGGTCAAACAAAGCGCGCAGAATGATGCGTAAGGGCGAGATGCTAAGATCGGCTCGTCGTCGTGTTCAAGGTTATTTGAACTACTACGCTATCACGGATAATGCAGATCGTTGTGACTACTATGTCCATCGCGTCAAACATATCCTGTTTAAGCGGCTCAACCGCAAGAGCCAACGCAAGGCATACACTTGGGAAGGTTTCTCACAGGCTCTCGCCTATGTAGGCTGGCCCACTGTGAGAATCCAGAAGAATCTGAGTCCGTATCGAAGAGCGGAATTGTAGTGAATGACTTATCGGGGAGCCGGATGTGGGAAAGCCGCTTGTCCGGTTCTGAGAGGGGCAGGAGTACAACTGTGACATGGATGAGATATTGTGGCACCGTCGCGAAAGCAGGCGGCAAACAGAGAAAACAAACATCGTCCTGGAGTCATGGAAGTCTCCTGTCTACTCGAAACACCCCAGAGCACACAGGTATCTCTTTTGAAAATAAGCACTTATGTTTTCTTTTTCACAACGGGCATTTTGTGTGATAAAATTCTATAATTCCGAGATGGATTTATAATTATTTTGCAGTATTAGACTCCGAGTGTCGATTATGACGAAAAATATTGACCTTATTAACACGGCTGTTGAAATGATTTTGAAGGCGGTCATCTTTGCTGCCCAATTCTCCGGACGGGTGCGAAAACGAAGCTTGAAACGACTTTCAAAAATGGAGGTAGATGAGAAGGACAAGGAGATCCTCTTCCTTCGCGACAAGGTCAATCAGCAGCAACTGCAGATAAATATCCTTCAAAAAGGACTCCAAAAGAAGAACACCAACAAACGGTATACGCTCCGCGAAAAGTTGTTCATTCTCTGGTATATGGAAGCCTTTCAGGTCCCCAGACGTAGAGTCACTGAGCATCTGGGCATCGCCAAATCCACGCTTTACCGCTGGCTGCATAAGATCCAAGATCAAGCCAACTCAAGGATTCCGGCCAATAAAACTCTGATGGAAATAGCCTTACTGGTATGGGAAATAACAAAGGCCAATGTCAGTTGGGGTCGGGTCCGAATCGCCAACCAACTGGCCCTTTTAAAAATCTTCATCTCCGGTTCCACCGTACGGAATATTCTCAATCGCCCTCAACTTCCAAAACTTCGTGGAGCTAAATCTAAGGCCCATATAACAGAAGATAAACAACCCAGATCAATTCCTGCCTGGTATCCGAATCATGTCTGGTCCATTGATACGACAATGGTATTTTGCTGGGGCATGTGGCCCATTCATATCTGTGTTGTGATTGATCATTATTCCAGGAAAGTAATGGCTGCTGTTCCCCTGGAAGGGCTCAACGCCGGCTGGATCAATAATGCCTTAGAAGGTGCCATTGAAAAATATGGTCCCCCGAAGCATATAATCTCGGATCAAGGGGGAGTATTTATCGGAGAGGTTTTTGCAGAGCTGTTGGACACGTATGAAATCCTGCACCGTTTTGGAGCCATCGGAAAACACGGTTCGATCGCGGTCACGGAAAGGGTAAATAAAACACTCAAATACGAATGGCTGAAACGGGTTGCCATCATCAAGGGGATTGATCATCTGACAGAGCTATGCAAAGAATTTGAACTCTGGTACAACCGCTGGCGACCGCATATGACCTTGGATGGCATTCGTCCAGATGATGTGTATTATGACAGAAAACCTGCAAAGCCAAAACGTGATGCCAAGACAGTTCCAATCAACATTGAACAGCACTACTTTCACCAGACTCGGATCACGGGCTATAGGCTCAGAAAAGTTGCATAGGCCGTCACCTATTTTCTGTTTTACAAGGGGAAGGTCCGTTCATACAGTAGAAATTCGCCCTTTGTGTCCAAGTTCCGGCTCAATAAATTGTCCCCAGCAGTCAAGTAAATATCGTAATCTGCCGTTTTATTCATTTTTCATAGAGCAATTATTGAGTCCACTCTAAAAACCCGCCTTTAGGCGGCTTGTCTGAAATATTCTTCGGGCCTAAGCCAACAACGGCTTTTGTCCCGAATAATTATTTTCCGAAGCCCGTTTTGGTTATTCTTGGCGAAGAAGTAAGGCAAAACGCCGCAAAGTGAGTTCACCAACGCACAAAAGCCCGGATTCTCAGTCATATATCGCCATATCCGGCCAAAGTTTATCGAAATCGCCATCGCATGCGCATACACCATCGTTTTGAACAGCCCGCGAACACGCAGCTTGCCCTTGTGATTAAACGCTTTTGTAAACTCTTTGACCGTGGCCTCTACATTAGGGCGTAACTTTCGCCGTTCCGGCGGCAATGACTTTATATTTCTATTCCGCTTGCCAAGAAGATAATCCGACCTGTCAAAATAATATGTTCTCTTATCACTTTGTTGTTTGGCGGGACAATTTCCGCTCAATGGACATTGCTTACAAATGTTCGCATCAAAGCAGGCCTTGTAACGTGTCTTTGTTTTTTCTGAACTGACAGATTGATGGGGACACTTAACCGTATACCGCCCATCGCACACTTCTTCGATTTCCATTGAAACCTCCGCCTTACGGCCTCGCACCGCAGTTTGAACATGGGTGATTTCGAGTTCTTCCATTCTTTTATCGTTATCTTCGCTGCCGTAAGCACCATCGGTATGCAGTTCATTCAACTCCGGCGTCTTTTCTTTGATAGGCTCAATACGCTTGTTAAGGATCTTGCTGTCATCAGTATTATTGGAACAAACCGCAACATCGGTTATCAAATTCAGTCCATTGTCGGGATTGCACGTCTCTGTGACATTGACGCTTTGCCCTCGGTAATGACGGCCACGCTTTTGGCGATAGGCGGCATCTATATCATCCGGCGACTGAAGGATGCCGCCCTTTAGTTCCTTGGGCGGCTTTACTGTTACCTTATCTTTAATGATTGTGAAGTGCTCGGTATAAACACGCTCAAATACGCTGAAAACCTCAAAATCTTTGTAGCTTTCCTTTAGGGCCTCATAAAGCTTGCGGTATAGTTGGCCCAACTTCTCCTGTTCATGCGGTATCGATGCACGCTCCAGATTATAAAGGTATTGGCCCGATGACTGCTTTATATAAGGATTGAGAAGTTCTTCGAACCGCCTCTTGTCTTCATCGCTTAATACTCGATGCAATCTGATCAGCATCTCTATCAAAAGCTGCGTACGACTGTAGCTGCGAATATTGCTCATTGCCATAAAAGAGTCGCTGCGCTGAATGTCGGTTTTTATCTTCAGTCTCTTCAACTGCTGCCGGGTAAGACCGTCGAATACTCCCTCGAGCAGGTTCTCACCGGTTTGGCTAAAGTGCCGAAGGAGCCTGTTCTGGAAGTTAAAGAAAGTCGCAGGACAAAAAGGCGTCTCCTCCAGCGTGTCCAGCCCCAAGGCTGTGCGAGTAAGCAGATCAAAATCAATACGATCAAACAACTGCTCCGTCGTCCAGTTATTGTGGTACATCAATATTATGGAGGCCACAAGTGAATTAACCGGAGCATTCGGCCGACTGGACGTATCTGAGTATAGTATCGCAAAGTCCCCTTCCGCTATCTTGCAGAAGACTAACCGGTAGAAGTCGTATTCCTTCGACTTCTTGAGCTTCTTAAGCTTGGTTTCCGGTAACTGGCTTGCGATACCGAACAAAGATGACTGGAGATGAGAAGTGTTTTTGCGGAACATCCTTTTTGCCTCAGAAAAATGATTACTATCCACAGCCATTATATAGAATCCACTGTCAAAAACAAGCCAAAACGCCCTCGGATCGCAATATTCTCACCTTTTCAAACACAACCTTTTTGGAGTGAACTCATTATTCAAATGTCAGCCATTTTTTTTTCGGCGGTTTCGAGTAGACAGGAGACTTCCATGACTCCAGGACGATGTTTGTTTTCTCTGTTTGCCGCCTGCTTTCGCGACGGTGCCACAATATCTCATCCATGTCACAGTTGTACTCCTGCCCCTCTCAGAACCGGACAAGCGGCTTTCCCACATCCGGCTCCCCGATAAGTCATTCACTACAATTCCGCTCTTCGATACGGACTCAGATTCTTCTGGATTCTCACAGTGGGCCAGCCTACATAGGCGAGAGCCTGTGAGAAACCTTCCCAAGTGTATGCCTTGCGTTGGCTCTTGCGGTTGAGCCGCTTAAACAGGATATGTTTGACGCGATGGACATAGTAGTCACAACGATCTGCATTATCCGTGATAGCGTAGTAGTTCAAATAACCTTGAACACGACGACGAGCCGATCTTAGCATCTCGCCCTTACGCATCATTCTGCGCGCTTTGTTTGACCATTCGCTGAACTTGCGCAAGCTCTGGCCCAACTTCTTACGGCTGGTCCGACGTTTCAGCTTGAAGTAGCCGTTACGAGTCTTACCGCAGTAATGGGTGAATCCCAGGAAGGTGAACTCCGCGGGTTTCTGTCCCCGTTGTCGAGCCTGATTACGGGCAAAGCGTCCAAACGCTATACAACGCGTCTTCTCGACCGCCACTTCCAAGCCAAATCCTTCGAGACGGTTCGGAAGTTGCGATTCAAAACGAGAGGCATCTGCTTGGTACTGAAAACAAGCCACAAAATCATCGGCAAAGCGAAAATAATACGCCTGCCCACGACATTGCTTAAGGAAGCGACGACTGAACCACAAATCCAGCACATAGTGCAAGTAGACATTGGACAATAACGGAGAAAGAATCGAGCCTTGCGGCACGCCTTCTTCGCTGGCATAGACCAGTCCGTCTTCCATAAATCCGCTCTTGAACATACGCTGGATCAGCCTGATAATTCGTTCGTCTCCAATCCGATGATGCAGAAACTTGACCATCCATTCGTGGTTAACCTTATCAAAGAAGCTTCGAATATCGGATTCCACAATATAGTTGACACATTTCTGCTGGATCGTTCGTCCGAGCACATCCAGGCACTTGTGTGGACTGCACTGCGGACGATAGCCATAACTGCTTGCTTCAAACACACTCTCGTAGATCGGTTGCAGGACGCGTTTAACCGCCTCTTCTACAATCTTGTCTTCAAGGTTACTGATACCAAGAGGACGACCTTTCGCTGTTCCGGGCTTCGGCACATAGCTGCGCCTTTTGGCCCCAGGACGAAAGCCCATCCGTTTGAGCCGGTTCGACAAGTCTTGGAGGTTCACCTCCAGATTCTGACCGTACTCATGCTTAGTAACGCCATCTACCCCGGTCGCCTTATGGGCGTCCAGGCTATCGAAGCAGGCTCGAAGGTTGTCCACGTCATAAACGTGGTGAAACAGGTTCGTGAAAACCAGTTTCGGCTCCTTACGAGTCTTTTGTCCTATCCGTGTCAGATCTGTTGCCACTGCTGTGTCATCCTTTGCATGATGTCAGTGTTTCTTCGTTCACGGGCGACCTACCGTGGGGACCTTCGCTCAGCGGGAGTTAACCGCTTCATCGCTAGGCCATTGCAGCACTCCGGTCCCCATCACTCGCGACGCGGCCTTCCCTGAACCTCTTTTCATATTGATTCAGGTACTCGGGTACTGCCATTGCAAATGATTCCCCAAGAGCCCTTGATCGTCGCTCGCCTGGTTACTTACCTGTTGTTGTGCAGCTCGATGCTGTCTGAGACCCCGGGGTGTCGGTTTCGTACTCGTCTATAGCGTACTCGCCGCATGGCCTACGCCCCATAGGAAAGGATCGGCACATTCCCAAAATACAGCGTTCTCGGGGCTACGTGTCAGATTCAGGGCAACACCCTTCACCTCGCTGCGCTCGTTATACTCCTTTCCAATAGATATCTTCCAGTTTCAACTACTGAGCGGTTGACTATACCTTACTCAGGAGGGCTTGCCGTTCCTTAACGGTTTCCCCCTCAACAGGTAACCATTGCCAGGTTACCCCTACGAACGCTTGACAAGCGCATCCAGATCCATAAGTGCTTGTTTCTCAAGAGGATACGTCAGATTCAGCGGTGGTCCCATTTGCGGTTGACAATCGCAATGCGTCCTTCTGTTGCGATTCACGCGTATATGCTCTTCATCTGCCAGGCGTCCAGCGACCGCAGCCTCGCCTCCCGGCTCTGCGCCCGAAGCGAAACCCCGACACTGTCAGAGCGACCGGGGTAGACCCGCAGCGCCACGCACTGCTTGCCATTGGCGAACACCTCTACGATCGTCT
>JACNGQ010000325.1 GCA_014384025.1 Planctomycetota bacterium
GCCCAAAACGCTACGATTTACGGAAAACCCGTAACCGTATTTTGTAGAAAGGAGTATCGTCATGAACAGAAACACAATCATCACAGCGTTCTTTGCTTTGGTTTTTTTCGGAGGGCAATGTGCCCTCGCCCAGAGCGGCTACAACCTCTTTCAAAAGGGGCTGGTCCAGGAGCGCGTCAAAGGAGACCTCGACGAGGCCATCAAGTTTTACGAACGTATCGTTGTAAAATTTCCCGAGAACCGTCCGATGGTGGCAAAGGCCCTGCTTCACATCGGCCTATGCTACGAGAAGATGGGCAAACAGGAGGCGCAGAAAGCCTATCAACGTGTTATTGAGGAATATCCTAGGCAGAAGCAAGAAGTTGCAATAGCTAAAGAGAGGATTGCTAAGCTTTCCAAAGCATTAGAAGAAGTTGCTCATAAACCCACCTTCAGGAAGATCAATATCGCTAGCAAGCCGCAGAACGGCGTTCTATCGCCCGACGGGAACAAGCTGGCCTTCATGTCCGATGACGCGGTGTGGGTGGTTCCACTCCATGGTAAAGTCCATCCTGACATCGCGGGCGAGCCCGTCTGGCTCGCCGAGTTGAAAGGGATCTGGGAAGCCAGTGGCATGATGGCTTGGTCGGCCGATGGAAAATGGATCGCGGTTTATGGCCAATCCGATATGGAGACCCGGCCTGGCAGCGTCTGTGTTATTCCGGTGGCTGGCGGCAAACCTCGCGTGGTTCAGTTACCCAAGCAAGGCAGTCACCTTTGGAGCTATTGCCTCAGCCTGTCACCCGATGGTCAGATATTGGCTTTCTCGGCGCTCGAGCTCGGCACACGTCATGAAGTGCCCGGGAGCCCCGACCGCTATATCTATACGATCCCGACCGCAGGAGGCGAGCCCAAACAGGTCTCGTTGGACTGGGCCCGGATGCCGTCCTTCTCCTCTGACGGCGAGTTCATCGCGTATGTGGGTTATCGTAAGCGGGAGGCTTGGCAGAGGTACAGAGGGATCTCGCGTTTTCACGGTGACCTGTGGGTCGTCCCTTCGGCCGGCGGCACGCCGGTCAAGCTCGCCACCGTGGATGGTCGGCTGAGAGGGCCGGTGTGGTCGCCTGATGGTAAGTACATCGCTGCCCACCACGAGCCGAGAGGTACCAACGACAGCAATGAGATATGGGTGTTCCCACTGTCGCCTGACGCATCCAGCGCGGGAGAACCTGAGAAGATCGCTCTTCCGCACAGTAGCTGGAGGAATATATTGGCGGGTTGGACGCCAGACAACGAGCTCGGGGTCTTCATTTCAACAGAGGAACAATGTGCCATGTACACTGTGCCGGCTTCTGGAGGAAAAGCGATGCAGATAACGCTTACAGACGGGCCTTGCTATCCACGATGGTCACCGGATGGAGAGCGCATCTACGTCAGAGGAAGGTTCGACAAGGAAGACAAAGTCCCGATTCTCTATGTTCCTTCCGAGGGCGGCGATCCAGTCCAAGTGCCTCCTGTGCAGTTGGAGCGGCGTCTTGTCTCCAGAGTGCCGAACGGTGGCCACAATGTCTCGCCGGACGGCAAGAGAATCGTCATCAGTACATCGAACGGTATTTGGACAATTCCACTGGACGGCGGTCTGCCGACCCGCCTGACGAGCGGCGAGTCGTTTGAAGGCCTCTATCCTTGCTGGTCCCCTAACGGACGAACGATCGCTTTCACCGAATGGAACAGCAAATCTGAGGATGAAGTTTTCTACACCATATACGTGATACTTGCGGACGGCGGCGAAATCAGTCAAATCACCTCCGAGGCGGATAGAGTGGGTGGCGGTGCCATCGCCTTCTCACCGGACGGCGAGCGGATCGCCTTCTTCTCGGGCGGGGCGATCAAAACGATCCCGATTGAAGGCGGCCAGCGCCAAGTGCTCGTTACAGATGTAAAGTCGGGCCGATACAACATCTTCCGCCAGCTGGCCTATTCCCCGGACGGCTCGAAGATCGCCCACAACGCTGGGGGCAAGATCTGGATAACGTCGCTTGGCGGAGGAGAGTCTGAGGAGCTCCGCACGGGATTGCCGGAAAACGCCAAGCTCATTGATTTCGGCTGGTCGCCGGACGGCGAGAAGATCGCATTCATCGCCTCAATCGGCGGCGAAGAGGAGTTCTGGCTCATAGAGAACTTCCTGCCGGAATCCAAAACCGGTGAGTGAGGTCAGTAACAACCTGGGGCGGGACGGCTCGGCTAGTTCCGCCCCCTTAACTCTATCGGATACAGTGAAATCTGTGGGGGTGAGGAAAACACATTCATATCAACCACCAAGGGGGACAGACGTTAAAGGCGCCAAAGCTGAAGGACGAAGTGAATATATGATGCAATGTCACCACTATTTCTATTGACAAGGACTGAGGATATGTTATGTTATAGCCTTAGAGCCTATCCAAATAACCCGCTCTATTGTGGTCGGCTGTAAAGCCCGATGCCTGCGTTGTCGGTGCAAAAATGTTCTCAACGTGGCTAAAACCACGTCTCCGAGCATTTTTGACCTGCCGCCTTGGCCTCGAACTTTTCGCTCGGCCTCATAACGATCCGGTTATTCGGATAAGCTCTTAGTATCTAATGACCATTCAGGAGGCGATAATCTCAGGATAGTATATGACAAGGCAACGGTACATTGTTTGGGCGGGTTTGATTGCCGCATTCCTGCTTATGTATTTTGCAGGCACCACACGAACAAACGAGTCGAGCTGGCCTGGGTTTCGCGGGCCGAACAGCTCGGGTCTTGGGGCCGAAGGTCAGAATTTCCCGGTTGAGTTTAGTCCTGAGCAAAACCTGCTGTGGAAAACGTCACTTCCACGAGGGCACTCGTCACCGTGTATTTGGGGAGATAAGATTTTCATTACAGCTCGTTCCGGCAAGAGCCTTGAGACGATTTGTATTGATCGTGGAAACGGTAAAATCAAGTGGCGCAAGTCTGTTGTACCCGAGAAGCTGGAAAGAATCAACGGTTCTAACAGCCATGCTGCTCCAACACCTGTATGCGATGGAAAAAGAGTGTACGTTTACTTCGGCTCGTTTGGTCTTATTGCCTATGATCTTGGGGGCGGTGAGGTATGGAATAAACCTCTTACGATACCTAACATGCAACACGGCTCGGCGGCCTCGCCGGTGCTGGCGAACAACATGGTTGTGATTAACTGCGATCAATCTGAAGATGCGTATATACTTGCCGTAAATCGAGACACAGGAGATACGATATGGAGGCAAGGGCGCCAAGAGAAAGCAGGTTGGTCAACTCCCGTGCTGTGGAAACATGGGGATGTAGAGGAGCTGGTTGTACTCGGTAATAACAAGCTGATCTCTTACGACCTCAAGGACGGACGCAAGCGCTGGTGGTTAGGCAATCTGCCACAAGGGGATGCCACTCCCACTCCGGTTTATGCAGGAGATACACTTTTTATAGCCTCCCCCGTGAGGTTAACCGGAGATCCAGTCAATCCGATAGAATTGCCCGATTTCAACGTACTTCTCGAAAGGTATGACAGCGATAAAAATGGCCGTCTGGTTCAATCAGAGATTCCTGAGGACTTTGTATCCATATACCGGCTTGGACCTGAATTAGCGGGAGTCAAAAAACGTTTTTCAAAACTTGATACCGACCAGGACGGTGCTATCAGTGAAATGGAGTGGAATAGAGTTGTGACAGATACTAAAAAGATCAAACCCAGGCAGATGGATAATCTTGTTGCGATCCGCAGCGGAGGGAAAGATGATATAAGCCGGACGCACGTGAAGTGGACTGTATATGAAGGGATTGGGCAGGTTCCATCGCCTCTGTTTTATCAGGGACGTGTGTATTTAGTTAAGCATGGCGGCAATGTTACATGTTACGATGCAAAAACAGGAGGCAAAGTATATGGCGATAAACTTGGGCCAAGGGCATACTACTATGCCTCGCCGGTTGCGGCTGACGGTAAGATATACTTCTGTTCACTAAACGGTTATGTAATCGTCGTGCAAGCCGGGGACAAGTTCAGGATATTGGCGAAGAATAAAATGGGAGAGCGCATCAATGCGACTCCCGCTCTGGTGGATGGAAAGATGTATTTACGCACCGACAAGAACATGTACGCCTTTATCGACGCCAAGAATGATTCTGGCCAGAGGCCGCTTACGAAGCACGGAGTTAAAGAATAATCGGAATAACACAGAAATTCTTAGACCGGTGCTATCAGCATAGAATTGTCCTGTTTTTTCATCCGCTCAAATCAGTAGAAGGAGAAAGGGCATGCAATTCGGGGAATATTTTGATATTATCGTTGCACTGGAAAGCCTGATTGCATAGTTAGGTTTGATATTGAAAGTGAAAAAAGGAATAAATGATGAAGAAAACGGTCATTTGTATAGCGATTCTCTTATTAAGCAGCACACTTGTATTTAGCCGTGAGCCGAAAGAATACGACGGTGATGTTATTTATAATGAGAGTAAGATTCCTCATTACGACCTTCCTCGTCTTTTGGTTACTGCCGAAGGTAAGAAGGTCACGACAAGCGAAGAATGGAGGGACATTCGGCGTCCGCAGATCCTTTCGCTGTTCAGCAATCTCGTTTACGGCTGTGTTCCTGAACCGGAGAGCCCGATTAAAACGGTGTTTACGGTCAAGCAGAGCGATCCGAAATTCATGGATGGAAAAGCCACACGCAAAGACGTGCAGATTCGCTTGAGCAATGACAAGGGTACGGTGGAAATGTTAGTGCTCGTTTTTGTGCCCAACAAGGCTATCAAGCCTGTGCCGGCCTTCATGAAACACAGCTTCAACGACACCAAGTCGCGCGACTTTGATGCACATCCGAGTCGGCGCGGCCAACTGAGAAACGGGTGGCCTCTCGGGGAATTTTTCGACCGGGGCTATGGTTTTGTCGCGATATATCAGCAGGACCTCGTGGGGCACAATGAAGTGGAATTCCTCAAAGGAATCCATCGGCTGTTTTACAGGAAGGGGCAGAGCTTTCCCAAAGCGAACGAATGGGGTGTGCTTTCGGCGGTCGCCTGGGGCGCCATGCGGGCGATGGATTATCTTGAAACCGACAGCGACATTGACCACAAACGCATGGCGATTATGGGGCATTCGAAGATGGGCAAGGCGGCGCTTTGGACGGCCGCCCAGGACGAGCGTTTCGCTCTTGCTATTTCGGCGCAGTCAGGATGCGCAGGGGCTGCCCTATGGCGAAGACGTTCCGGGGAAACATTAGAGAAAATGGTCACCCGCTTTCCCTACTGGCTGTGCCGGAATGCATGGAAGTTTGTGAACAATGAAGAAGATTTGCCGGTTGACCAGCATATGCTGCTGGCGTGCATCGCGCCGCGCCCGGTTTATGTGCACAGCGGCGTTGAAGATACCTGGGCGGACGGACGGGGTGAGTATTTGTCAGCGTACCACGCGAGCGAGGTGTATCGTCTGCTTGGAAAGAAGGGGATGAGTTCAGAATCGTCACCGCCGGTCGGCAAAGCGATTATTGAAAGTGATGTAGGATACCATATCCGCAAGGGAGGTCATTCCATCGAGATGTACGACTGGCAAAGGTTTCTGGACTTTGCGGATTATCACCTGAAGAAAAAGAAATAGGCTATTATTACCTTAGAGGAAAAAACTGAGAAATCCACGTTTTAATTGCCTGGTTTTGGTGTAGTTAGTGCCCGAAACAATAGAGGTCAAGAAGTTACAATGCCGCGAGTGTTTTTTCTATTATAGAGTTGGGAAGCCCCTGTTCGGCCGGTTTGAAAGGCAGAGGTTGAGAGAACTGAAGAGCAACGCGATGTGTGGAATTATTTATTTTTTCTACTCTGCAAATCTGACCTTCCCGGTCGAATCTTACCATATCGTAACTGCCGTCTTTGCAGAAAAGCGGGACATCAAGTCGGGTTGAAATCGTCTGCCTGGCGGCAAGAGAATTTTGGGAGGTTACGGAGCAGGTAAATCCCATGCCGTTACTTGAGATATCAACCATCCGGCCTTTGTGACGGACTTTGTTAAGGTTTTGGAAATACCACATCGGACGGCGATAATATAATCTTTGCTCTCTTCTTCGCTCACTGAATCTTGTCTGCTTAATTTGTTTTTTGTCTGAGGTCTCCTTTGGTTTGTTGTCGTCATGTCGGTTGTTTGTAATCTGGTTTATCTTTTGTACAATCAGTTTCCATTCTTGTTCATTGAAACCTTTCTCAAGACAGTTGTTGGGAACGTAAGCTACGAATTTTGCATCTTTCGGCATGACTATTCTTCCGCCGCAGATAACTTTTGAGTCGTATAAGTAAAGGTTCAATGGAGCTGTTGTTACCTTTGGCCTGTTATAAATTGCCTCTGTAATCAACCGTTCAATTTCAGGGATGTTCATTTTGTTCTCCACAAATCTTTCTGGCTTTGCTCGTCTTTATTATCGGCTCTGAAAGTGGAGTACTTTGGAGTTTTTTATTGTTTTTGCAAACCTTTTTCATTCCTTAAGCCAGTTTACAGAACACCCACCAGCTTTCTATTTTATACCCTTGTTGGGTAGTAAATTACCGCGAGTAAAATCATAAACTTTTATTTTAAGACTACTTACCCGCGCACAAACGGGAATTTACAAAGTGTTCTTTTGCAGCAAATCTCCTGACGATGCTGATGCGATAGAAAAAGCAGCTGACTTAGTAAAAACCTTGACAGGATTCTTCGTTGGAGCTGCGACTGGGCTTTTAAGCTAAGCTACTGCCCTTATATTGCATACAAGGCCTGCTGTCCTGTGGGTATTAAACCTTTCTTGCCCACCTATGCCATTTCAAAGTGCCTATGAAATATCTTTTTTTATCTTAACCTGCTTTACACCATAATCTGAGTAGTTGTCTGAATTCTTTGTTTCATCATCTCTTGCTTTTTCCATGCTTAGGTTCACAATCTCACGAAACACCTCTCATCTTCCAATTTAAAACGCCTCACGAGCCATTTTAAAGACGACCTCGTCTTGAGGGGTAATATAGGACTTGTTTTTTCGAGCTTATTTCTGCACCGTCCCTTATTAGGGAATATTCACCTATTAGGGAATATTCACCTCAAAATTGAAGTTATGGGCATATCAATATGATAAAGTTACTACGTAATCATGCCGATAGATAAGGAGATAAATTATGACTTGTGCGGAGAAATGTCAAGTTCACAAAATCTTTGATAGACACCATCCAAGCTGAATCGGGAAACACTGTTCACTACGGCCATTGCGATAAGACCAAGGTTAGATGAATTTTCTAAGTAGTAACGCATAAAGTATCATGCAGCTTTTTTATTAACATCATCATGATC
>JACNGQ010000164.1 GCA_014384025.1 Planctomycetota bacterium
CTCGTTCTCATCTGCAGCTACTTCCACACAAATAGATTAACCTCTAACTACACACGTAAGACGTCCATCTTGAGTCGCAGCGTTATTCTCCCACTGAAGAGGACGGAGGTTAGAGAGAGCATCTGAACCTCCACAGGAAACTGGTGTTATGTGATCGACTTCCCATCCATACTGTGAATTACGATTCCCATAATAATTTCTACCAATCCATGCACCGCATCGGTCTTTTCGCCAGACTCCAGCATCATATCCGCGCACGATTGTGCCTTTTTCCCATACTTGTTTAATAGTACTTTCTGAAAAACTCATTGCAATTATCTCCATAAAACACACAACATATATTTTGGCTATCATCCGAAATAGCCATTCCTATTTTTATATGCTAAGAAATTGGAGTTTTTTGCCGCATACATGGATAATTATCTGTTTTTTCCAGCATAAATAAATAGAATGGATTACTTCTTCTATCTTTTCGTTGAAACGAAAATGCACTTAAATGACTGATATATCACAAATTACAGAAGAGGAATTGAAACAATACATCAAACGACTCACTTTATACGCGCAAAAGAAATTCTTTAAGCTCGGCTGGGTAAGAAAAGGTTCCTATAGAATAGATCCTCAAGGTATGGGGCCTCAAGATGTTGTTGCTGAGGCAATCATAAGAGTAATCGAAGGGAAACGAAAATATAACAAGCAAGCTTATCCTGTTTATATGGACTTTCTACGCTCAGTAGTAGACAGTATTATTTGGAATATGTTGAACTTGGTTAAACATAAAAAAGTACAGCCATTGCCAAGTATAACCAATAACTATGATCAAAAAAAAGTTTTTGAGATAGAAGATAAAAAACTTTCTCCCGTTCAAAATTTGATCAACAAAGAGATGGCAGATAATGTCAAAGCTATTTTAATTAGTACTTTTTCAAATGATGATGTCGTATGCGGTATTCTGGAATGTTTTAAAGCAGGTATTATCAAACGCTCAGAAATAGCAGAATATTTAGAGGTAAAGACTAAAGATGTTGACAATGCGAAAAAAAGGTTACGGAGAGCGATTGAGACGAAGTTACAGGAATACAAGTTGGAGGATCAAAAATGACAAAAGGTTTTGAAGATTTCAATAATGATCTATGTGATAAACTTTTTGATTTCATTTATCCTGATGAGAGTAACTTGTCAGATAAAGAAGTAGATGCAGAAATCCAAAGGCTTGGAATAGATGTAAGGCCTGCTTGGGATAAAATCCAGATGGCTCTTCACCATCACAAAGAAACGGAAAACGCCAGAACAAAACTTAAGTATGCAACAAAGAAAAGACGCTCTATTCTTGCTAAACTCAAAAATGTTCAGTCTCCTTATCTTCCGCGTAATCGAGAAGAAATCCTTAAGTTTATTCAAAAAAGATTTATGCAACCAGAGCAAGCAATATATTGTAGAAAATTAGAAACTGCCGCAAGTGATGAAGATCTCAAGTCTATACTTGAAGACATATTGCGCTTAGATGAACTCTCTAAGGATTCGGACGATGTTAAGACGTGATTTTAGAATGACAATCGCTCGTGGGGAGCCTGAAAGATGGTGGAAGTTATATGGCTTCTCCGAACCCAAGGATCTTATCTTGGAAGACCTGGCACTTGTGCGGGGAGTATTGGTAACTGAAGGCCCTATGGAAAAAATGGAAGCTCGATTGATAAGAAGTGGAGACAAAGGACTAATCCGTGTGCGTCAAAATATTCCTGAGCTTGGGCGTAAGAGATTTGCTATTGCCCACGAACTTGGTCATTGGGAACTACATAAAGATATTTCTCAATTATTTGCATGTACAAGTGATGATATGATTGCATCGTATAAAAGCAGTGAACCAGAAGGCGAGGCCAACATTTTTGCTTCGGGCTTGTTAATGCCATCTAACCTATTTCAAAAACAAATCGAAAGCACTGTTTTATCATTACCTAAAGTAAGAGAACTATCTAGCTATTTTTTAACTTCTCTAACCGCAACTACTATACGCTATGTATCTTTGAGCCAAGATTATTGTGCGATGGTTATCTCAGAGAATGGGAAAATAAGATGGTGGTATGCTAGTAATTCTTTCAAGCAGCTATTTTACCTTTCTGTCGGAACAGACTTGTCACCCAACACAATTGCGGGTAGTTTTTTCTTAAAAGGTGAAAAGCCAATGGGGCCAGAAGAGATTGATATAGAAGCATGGACTCAGAGTAGCTCAAGCTCTGATTTAAGCATTTTCATTGAAGAATCAATTTATATGCAGCGTTATAATAAAATGCTTACGCTCTTAAGATTACCTTAGTCTCAACCGTGAGTGCAAGCAAGTAGCACACACTAATCGACATCAAATCAACTTAATAATAGCGGTAATCAGTGCGCCTAATACTCCACACCCATTGGCCAATTGGTTCAAGACCTTTTCATCATTAACGGTAATAGCATCGAGGTGGCGGTTGATAAATTGCTGGAGTCGTTTGGGTGTTGCTTTTGCAATTATAGCAGCGGCCATGGCGAGCAGATGGGCGAGAGAGGGAAGGGCCGATGAACATACCAGGATAAAGACGAAGCTGGAATTTCGTGATGAAGGCAGAAGTTCGTAAAACTTTCCAAATAAGGGACAATAACGGATTAAGAGCAAAATCGCACTCGAAAGTGAAATCAAAAGACCTATTATAATGCCATATTTTAAAACAGAATCTACCTTATCTTGCGGGTGCCATTTGAAGATTCTAAGCGACCAAAATATTATTATAGGTATAAGAAAAACGAATGTTAAGGAAAAAAAAGGGCCAGACCAGGTAGCAGTTTTAAGAGAAGGATAGAGTAAACCTATAATAAACATAATGAGAAAAGCACAAGAAGGTAAAGACAGAATATAAAATAATGTCAAAAATGGATTCTGAAAGAATTCTTTTCGAGGATTAGGATGTCCTGCATGCCTGAATGCAAAATATGACGCCCAAATCATCAAACCCACAAACAAGCTGATGAGAAACGAACCACAATGGCCCATCGAGAAGTTTGTGAGAAGCCAAAAATATAGAAGAGAGAAAATAAGTACGAGGAACAAGAGTACAATGGATATGTCGGTCATCAGCTCAATCAGGAACAGGCCAATACTACGGCTGCGGCAGGCTACCCAGATGATGCCCATTGTGAACAGAAAAGAAGAAAGGTCAAGCAGAGTAAGCTGAAATACAGAGGCCACCGCCATTGCCGGGTGCATGGCAGAGCCCATCGTATCTATGGTAAGCTGTTTATCAGGAGGAACCAGCTCGTTCAAACTCGTGGTCAGGGCCTTTAACTCTGCCAGGTCTATGCCAAAAAAGTATTTTCCCAGGCAGAGTGAGGCCGCATTTAACAACAAAAAGAAGAGGAAAAGATAAAGGAATCGTATCTTTTTTTGAAATATGCCGGCGAGGCGGTCATACAATCTTTGAAGTGCAGCCCGAGCTACCTCAAAATAGGTATGTTGCGAGAGATAATCCCAGGTGAGACGGACACCGTCCCTTAAGGGTTTATCCTTATCATGATATAACCAGGCAAGGTATTTGAATATACACTTAATAACAATGAAAACGCCGGCTATCCATGCCCATGTAGAGATTTTAAGAAAGGCTGTCATATCTCATATTTAGTCGATAGTCATAAGTATTTCGTGTTTAGTGGGGCGAGGCCGAAAAGCCGGCATTTTTTAAGAGAAATCCGCAGTTGTGAATCACGCCTTTAGGAGTAGAGAATAACGGAAAGGGGTTAAAAATTCAAAGGAATTTTTTGAGGATTTGTTAATTTAGCCCTTCGTCTGAAGCTCAGGATGAAGGGGGAGATAGCATTTCTACCCCCCGGCCCCCTGTTATATGCCAAGGGAGTTTTTCTCGGGGGTAAACTCAAAAGCAAATACGGGCTTTACAATGCCGTACAATATAGAATTATTCTCAGCGGCTACGCAGGCGCCGACCGGGCGGTCTTCGATATATGAGCCGAGGAGAATCCTGTCGGCGTATTTTATCACCTAAGGGAATATTTTCCGGAGAGGACAACCATCCTTCTTCATAGATCTTAGTTAAGACGCGGGGAATATTGAGGCCGGCAGCCAAAATCCTGTGGTTCTCATCGGTTAATATCGTCCATGGAAGAGACCTGAGACCCCATTCCCGCCTTAAGGTATTCATGATTTCCGGGGCCTGTTTCAATATCAGGGGATTGTTTTTGCCGTTCAATTCCGGCTGTCCGGGCAAGATATAAACAGGAAAGGATATTTTGTTTTCCTTTTTCCATGCAGCGAAATCTCCTTCATCAACCGGTGCAACCTGAATGCAAACGACTTCTACATTACTGCGTCTAAGATCGCGTTGTCCTCTTTTCAATGAATCAAAGGCAATTTGTGACGGGCGCTCGGTATAATCCACAAAGACGACCAGGATTTTCTTGTTTTTAATGCTGTTGTAATCAAAACCCATTTCTAAAAGCCTTAAATCCGGAAGCTGACTGCCTACTAATGAAATCGGAGGGAAGTAGTTCTTAAAATGATTCCCAAGTTTTATCGGCACATTGTCCCGGCTATGGGCGTAGATATAGGCGGCGTCAGGACCCTGGCCAAAACCCGACTGGAGAGTTACAGGACCTTCAGGTATCCTTTTAAATTTAAACCTTCCCAGCTCATCTGTGGTAGTTCCTTTACCAATATGTGCTCCTCCACTATCACTGCCAACAAAAACAGGTTGGCGGGCTACAGGATTATCGTTTTCATCCAGAACAACACCTGAAATAAAGGCATCCAGGTTAATCAGTTTCATATCGGGAATCGTAACCTCTTCACCGGGCAACATGGGTTCTTCTAATGTATATCTTGTGGGTGCAAATTCCGATGCATCAAAACTAAGGTGATAGTGAAAGCTGCTGGTAAGAGGCATGACCGTCTCCAGGTGATAGTACCCTTCAGAATCCGTGCGAGTTCCAGCCGTATCCAAATGGGCTGTTCCAAGCATATTTCTTTTTCCCGAACGCTTCATACAGTTCATTGAAATTTTCACGTTTGCTCCTGCGATTCCCCTGCCCATATCATCAGTCAGGCGGCCCTTAATTGAACCACCTGGTTTTAAGACAACTCGAAGTTCACGCATGGCATTATAGAAAAATTCGGCTCCGGCAAGGTTATTCTTTTTGTCCCGTGCAACAACCAAATGAGATGGATAGAGAGGGTTTTGCATGCCTTCGAACCAGCCATTACTGTCGGTTAAAACTCTCTGGCCAATTCCTACAGTTATATATACATTTTCTGCCGGTTGACCTTGAGTATCCACAACAGTTCCTCGAACAAGATGTAAACGCGGCTTAACAAGGATTTCCACCGAAGCCGGTCGCGAACCGGTAATATTCACTTCTGTGCCTTTAAAATTCATTCTCGTCTCATAGTTCCCTCCCCAGGCATGAACCCCGTAACGTCCCTGAGGAACCATAAGATGTGCTATACCATTTGCATCCGCTCTGGTCTCACGAATAAAAATATCTTCCTGCTCGTAATTCCAACGTTCATCAAAAACTTGTACCTTCATACGGGGTAACGCTTTGCCGGTAGTAGGATCTTTAACAATCACTTCTAACGGCACTCCTTTTTCGACTAAAATCTTTGTTCTTACATTCTCGTCTCCTCTATTCACAGTAATGGGAACATTCTTACCAGCCCATTCATTAGGACCGGTCTTAGATGAAATGAAACGAAGAATATGTTTGCCGGGAGGAACGCCTTTAAACTCAAACTCCCCGTTTGTAATAGTGGATCGTACACAGGAACGGAAACGCCATTCGGTTTCAGCCCCTTCGCTCGTGAAAATAAGTAAACGCATATCCTTCAGCCCCTGACCTGTGCCTTTATCTATCACCCGGCCCCGGACTGTAGTTGCCGGAGGTAATGTCAGCTCTAAGTCCTCCCAATCCACATGATATCCACCACAGGCATTACCTTCCATTCCTCGAGGGGGGTAAATATAGGCAATATCCCTATTGGGTACTTCAATAAAAAACTTCACCATTAAATCGAGGGGAAGGTCATCAAAAACAAATCGGCCCTTACTATCTGTCTTGACAGAGAACCAATCTTTTGGTTCATACATAATTTCCCCGCTACCTCCACGCGTATAGACCTGAACATTCGCACCTGCAACTAATTTGCCTTCGGAATCCACAAGTTTTCCTGCTAATGTAAATGGTTTAGGCAAGACAATATCGATAAAATTATCATCCGGCTTAGCCTCGTAGATGCGCTTTTTGTAGATATAATCCCATCCTAAAGCCAGGCCCTCTTTTCTGGCAACAACATAGATATCATGACGGGGCGTTGCCGTAACATTAAAAACAAATCGTCCCTGGTGGTCGGTCTTTTTGATTTTATCCAGTAATTTTGCCGTCGCTGGAGAATAAATATCATCTCGATGTATCTCGAATATCGCAATGTCTGCTCCTTCGACCATGCGGGCTTGATAATCCCGGACCTGGCCTGTGATTTCCACACTTTCACCGATTTGGCCGGCGGTCAGGCCGGTCAACATGAAGACAAGAGCGAGGCCCATTTGTTTACTCATGGCTCTGTCCTTAGCAAAAATACCGCATAGCAGGACTATACGCCAGATCTGGATATAAACCGGGATTTCCCATATTTCCGCCAACACAAGAATTGTTTTCCGTCTCATTTCGGCACCTCCAGATAAAAGTTAACATTTCTAAGGTTCACGAAAAAAGAAAATCGCTGCATGATAGTTTTTGTCTAAGGCTCAGGTTCGGTTTCCGCACAGACCTGCCATTAGCTTCGAATATGATTATATCATCCTGAATGCTGCCAAGCAAGGAAAAAAGAGGTGAGAGTTAAAGAAGTGTGGAATATCGCACCCTCTATTGAAGCGTATCTCTTATCTCGTGTTGATTTTACTCCCAGATGAATCACGCCTTTAATAGTAGGGAATAACATAAAAGAAATAAAAAAATCAAAATGCAAATAGTAAATCCCGGCGAGCACTTGGGGTTGCTCCTACAGGTTGTATTCTTTGATTTTTCTATAGAGAGTTCTTTCTCCGATGCCGAGGATTTTTGCGGCTTGTTCGCGGTTGCCTTTTGTTTTTGATAATGTGTCAATAATGGCCTGCTTTTCAAGTTCGTTCAGGGGCAAACCTGCCAAGCCGGCTGCCGTGCTGCCGGAGGCCAATTGCGGTCTCTGTGCTATTTCAGGGGGAATGTCGGCCGCATCGAGTTTGTCGTGGTCGCACATGACAACCATCGTCCTGATAGTGTTTCGCAGTTGGCGAATGTTGCCGGGCCATTCATAGTGTGTAAGGATTGTCTGTGCGGCGTCGGTTATGCCTGTAACTTTGGAGCCGACCTCTGTGACGGCCTCTTTGATGAAATAGTCGATAAACTCCGGTATGTCCTGTGCTCTGTCTCGCAGGGCCGGAAGAGAAATGTTTACGCCCTTGATTCTAAAGTACAAATCCTGTCTGAAATCTTTTGTTTCAATAAGATCGTTTAAGTTCTGGTTGGTTGCGCTGATGATACGGACATCCACGACTGTTTGTTTATTCGAGCCGACCGGTATGACGATACCATCCTCGAGGACACGCAAAAGCTTGGCCTGGGAACTCGGCGCCATATCCCCGATTTCGTCCAGGAATAAAGTACCTTTATCCGCCGCTTCGAATAATCCTTTTCTGTCATTGGCGGCACCGGTAAAGGCGCCTTTAACATGGCCGAACAGCTCGCTCTCCAAAAGCGTCTCGGGCAGACCTGCGCAGTTTATCGGCATAAAGGGCTTGTCCCATCGCAGTGAATTGTGGTGAATCGCTCTTGCCAGCAGCTCCTTGCCCGTTCCGGAGTGGCCTTCGATCAGGACAGAGATATTAGTCGGAGCCACCCGCCGCAGGACCTCGAATATACCCTCTATTGCAGGGTCTTTACCCCGGACGCCGGGGAACTTGAATTGTCCTTTGTCTGTTTTATCTTTTTGAGTTTGTCGGGAATGTGCGGCCATGACTTTGTTGCCGGCCTGGGTTACAAGTGTGCGGAGCTGGCCAATGTCAATCGGCTTGGTGAGATAATCGTATGCCCCCCTTTTGATGGCTTCCTTACAAGTGTCGATGGTGGCGTAGGCGGTTATTAAAATTACTTCCGTTTTGTCATTTTGCTTTCTGACTTCTTCGAGTATGGTAAGACCGTTTATATCTTCGTCTTCGAATTTCAAATCGGTAACGACAACATCGACCTGCTGGCTTCGCACGATTTCCAGAGCGTCTTTACCGGTATAAACAGCTATTGCCCTTGTACATAATTTTTCAAGAGATTCGGCGATTCCATCGGCATGGTCCCGCTCGTCGTCAACAACCAGAATTATATTTACCTTTTGCTTCAAATTGGCACCTCATCAGGCATAGATGGGTAACTTAATAGTAAATGATGTACCTTTTTGGGGCTCACTGTCAACTGTTATTGTACCGTTATGTGCAGTAATAATCTTCTGTGCAGAGGCCAGTCCCAAGCCACTGCCCTGCGGCCGGGATGAATAGTAAGCATTGAAGATATGCGGCAATTTGTCCGGGGTAATGCCGCTGCCAGTATCATTAATCTGAATAACTGCATCTTTTTGTTGCGGGAAAGTCCTTACCATCAATTCTCCACCTTTGCCCATAGCCTGCTGAGCGTTAATAAACAGGTTCAATATTACCTGTTTTAACATATCTGTATCGACCTTGCAAATAAGCGGCTGATTATGCAGTCCCTGCCGCATAGTTATCGAATGGCTGTGTGCCTGTGGAGAATAAAAATCAATCATATCGCTGACAAGCTCATTAATATCAGCACTTGCCAAATGTAATTCGGTTTTGTCAACGTATCGCAGGAAGCCGTCGAGTATCTGCTCGAGTCTGTCCGTTTCTTTTTGAATAACGGCTATTTTCCTCCTCGCCCTTGTTAGACTACGATTATCTTTTTCTGTACCGATTTTGCCGGATTCGGCAGAAGCTGAATCTTTCAAATCTTCACTGACAAGCTCCAAATTAATTTTGATTGTGGAGAGAGGATTTTTTATTTCATGGGCAAGCTCGCCGGTGAGCTTTCCTAATTCTTCAAGTAGATGCCCGTTCTTGTTTTTTTGAGTTTTGGTGAATTTTTTATGCAGAAATAACCCAACAGCCGGAACAACTGCTAATAAAGCAACAACAAAACCACATATAAAATGCAGCACTTATCTTCCCTCTGCCTTTTGACCTTAGTAGATTGGAGTAAGGTTCCGTAAAGACTGAAAAACCAAAACACAACAAAAATCGATTAGGGACAAATTTTCAACTATCCCCAATCAATGTTGCAATTTTTTTTAGTCGTCTTGCTTTTCTTCAACTTTTTCCGCTTCTGACACTTTTTCCGCTTTATCTATTTCAGCAAGAGCAGCTTTACGGGAAAGTTTAAGTCTGCCCTGGTCATCGATCGAAATTAATTTTACAGGTATCAAATCACCCATTTTGCAAACTTCATCGACTTTTTTGATATAGCCATCACTAAGCTCGCTAATGTGACAGAGGCCTTCGACACCAGGAGTGATTTCAACAAAAGCTCCAAAATCCTTTACAGAGACCACTTTTGCCGGATTATAAATTCGGCCGACTTTCGGCGGCTGAGTAATCATCTCGATAATATCTTTAGCCTTGAGGTGACCATCTCCACCGAGACAGCTAATGAAAATAGTCCCGTCTTCTTCGATCTCAATTGTTGTATCGGTTTGCTCCTGAATACCTTTTATAACTTTACCACCCGGCCCGATTACTTTGCCGATAAATTCAGGGTCAATTTGGATACTAATCAGTTTCGGGGCATATTTGCTTAATTCAGGCTTTGGCTCACTAATAGTTTGGCTCATAATCTTGAGGATTTCCAGCCGTGCCGTTTTAGCTCGTTCCAACGCCTCGACCATAATATTATGTGCCAGACCATCAGCTTTAATGTCGAGTTGTATAGCCGTGATACCGTCAACCGTCCCGGCAACCTTGAAATCCATTTCACCGTAGTGGTCTTCCTCGCCAGCTATATCGGTGAGCAGTTCGTATCTGCCCTCTTCGGCGCTAATCAAGCCGATTGATATACCGGCGACTGGCTTTGTAATCGGCACGCCGGCGTCCATTAGAGCTAATGCTCCCCCGCAGACCGAAGCCATAGAGCTGGAGCCGTTCGATTCGGTGATATCAGAAATAATCCTGATAGTATAAGCGAATTTATCGGTCGGGGGTTTTACCTGCTCCAGAGCCTTTTCTGCGAGAGCTCCGTGTCCGATTTCTCTTCGGCCGGGACCTCGCATCGGCCGTACCTCACCGACGGAAAACGGTGGGAAGTTGTAGTGCAGAGTGAAGTTTTGAGCGTATTCATCCAATAAGCCGTCTATAATCTGTGCATCTCTGACAGTGCCGAGAGTCACAGTTACTATGGACTGCGTTTCTCCTCGGGTAAATAATGCTGAGCCGTGGGTCCTGGGTAAAATTCCTACTTCGCAAGAAATATGACGTATGTCATTGTAACCTCTGCCATCGGACCTTTTACCGCTTAAGAGCAGTTTCTTTATGACCTCGCCCTCTATTTTATCAAGCATTCGTTTGACCATTGCCTTGTTATATATGCTGTCAGAGTCAATCTGCGATTGCGGATGATCCTCATCTGGGCTATCCTGATCTCCCGATGGATCCTCATCAGGGTCAATCTGCGATGGCGGATTATCCTCATCAGTACAGTATTGGGTTATAACCTGCTCAAAAAGCTCTCTTTTTGCTGTTTTACGCTCCTGCTTATTTGTTATCTGCTGAAGCTCGTATAGTTTATCTGATATCTGTGAACGAATGTCTGAAAGCAGCTGATCGTTATTTTCGGCAAGCGGGATTTGCTTTTCGACGCCAGCCTTCTCGCGGAGCTCTTCGATCATTTCACAAACCTGAGTGACTGTTTTTTGAGCGGTTTCGACAGCATCAGCGATAACATTTTCCGGTAGCTGCTTGGCACTGATTTCAATCATATTCATCGCATCTTTGTGTCCGCCAAGGAGTAAATTCAAGTCTCCTTCGGCAAGCTGCTTATGCGTGGGATTTACCACGAACTGCCCGTTTACTCTTCCTAATCTGCAGGCCCCAATCGGCCCTAAGAAAGGGATCTTGCTAATTGTAAGAGCAGCACTGGCGCCTATCATTGCCAGAACATCCGGGTCATTTTCCTGGTCGGCACTTAAGACATTGGCTGAGATTTGCACTTCCTGGAAGTAGCCCTCTGGAAACAGTGGCCTAATAGGTCTGTCAATCTGCCTTGCCGTCAGGATTTCTTTTGTGCTCGGCCTACCCTCACGTTTAATAAAGCCGCCCGGAAATTTACCTGCGGCGCTATGTTTCTCGCGATAATCAACACTTAATGGGAAAAAATCAATATCATCGAATCTTGGGGGCGCAGTTACTGCTGCGACAAGAACGATTGTATCACCATATTGGACTAAAACTGCACCATCGGCCTGTTTGGCAATTTTGCCGGTTTCGATGGAAAGTGCTCTACCGCCTATTTGTCTTTCTACTCTACATACATCAAACATACACTACCTCTTTCTACATACATTAAACTCATACTATCTCATTCCTGCATACATCAAACATATACTACTTCACTGGCATGTTAATAAGTGGATTCCGCTCTTAAATGAGCGGGTTACTTGTGTGCTAATGCTCATCTATTTTCGCAAGCCGAGCCGGGATATAATTTTCTGATAGCGTTTTACGTCTTTATTTTTCACGTATTTTAGCAATGCCGACCTGGTCCCGACCATTTTCAATAAACCTCGTCTTGAAGCATGGTCTTTGCGGTGAATCTGGAAATGTTCTGTCAGCTCGTTAATTCTTTTCGTTAAAATAGCAATCTGCACTTCAGGTGAGCCGGTATCCCCCTCGTGCGCCTCAAAATCGCCAATAATTTCCTGTTTTTTCTGCTTTGTTAACATCTTTTAGGTAAATCCTTTCTATCGCGTCTTTTACACAACCTTTCAATATATTATTTCAAACTCAACATTTTAATCGGCGATTATAATATTTGCAAGCCTTTTCTACGACGGTATAAAAAAGATTTGTCGAGGCCGAAACAGGGGTGTTTATGCGGTATTTGTCCTAATGAGGATTATTTTGAGTATTTGGTAATTCCTCTTTCCGTCACAATTGCAAGAATCGAGGCATTACTTTGGGCTTGACGCGTCCGGAGAGTGGGGGTATACTAGTGAGACGATATGCGTTCTCGTTAGGGTGTTGATTCCCGTTGTAAATCATTTTGTAAAGTCGGCTGCATAATATCGTGACTGGAGTAGCCATTCTTAGTACCTTGTCCTTACTGTGACGCTTTGCGGCAGTCTGTCAGGCATTCGGAGTAACCTCATGAATAGAAATGTTGTCTTAACTATGCTGTTGGGCGGCCTGCTTGCCGCTGCTACCTCCACGGCCCAAGCCGAAAACTGGGCCGGCTGGCGTGGCCCACGCGGTGACGGCACGTGTATAGAGAAAAACGTTCCCATCAAATGGGACCCAGCAGGTGCGCTCTGGAAGACAGAACTTCCCGGTAAAGGGCATGCGTCCCCAATCGTCTGGGGTAATCGCGTCTTTACTGTTACCGGCCTGCCTGCAACAAAGGAACGGGTGCTTCTCTGCCTTGACCGCAACACCGGAAGAATCCTCTGGCAAAGGACCGTTGTGCAGGGGCCACTGGAGAAGCTTCATAAAGAGAACAGTTATGCCTCAGGTACGCCGGCCACCGATGGGGAGCGGGTTTACGTTACCTTCCGCGTCGGCGACGACATCGTTGTGGCCGCACATGACTTCGCCAACGGAAAGCAACTGTGGCTGGTCCGAGCGGGGACACATGAAGGCGGATGGGGATTCAGCAATGAGCCCGTGTTATTCAAGGACAAGGTCATTGTCGATGGCGACAGCAAAGGCGATTCCTTCCTGATCGCTCTTGACCGCAAAGACGGCAAGACACACTGGCGCAAGAACCGTGTTAATAAGGGAATCAGCTACAGTGCTCCATTGATCCGTGAGTTAGGCGGTCGCACTCAGTTGATCCAGTGCGGCAACCGGTGCGTGGCCAGTTTCGATCCGGACACCGGTGAGCAGCTCTGGAAGGTTGACGGTCCCTCGGAGGAATTTGTCGCCACGCCGATTTACAGCGAAGAGGCCGGGCTGGTTTTCATCAGCAGCAGTTGGCCCAAGCAGGTTTTGCTGGCTATCCGGCCCGACGGCATGGGTGACGTCACGAAAACTCATGTTGCCTGGTCCGACAGTAAGGGAGCCCCTTATGTCCCCTCTATGATTGTTGCGGGAGAATTTTTGCTCAGCGTCAACAGAGGCGGCACGGCTTTCTGCTACGAGGCCGCCAGCGGTAAGGTACTCTGGCAGGAGAAGCTCGGACGACACCACGCCTCTCCCGTCCTTGTGGAAGGACTGGTTTTCTTCATTAACGACAACGGCCAAGTGAACGTAATCAAACCGGGTATGGAGTTCAAGTGCATTGCAACATATGAGTTAGGTGAGTTATGCTACGCCTCACCGGCTATCAGCGACGGCCAGGTCTTTTTGCGCGGCTTCGGGCACCTCTTCTGCATTGGTGAGCGAAAAGCCGGAAAAGACTAAAGAGCGGCGGGTCAAACTTCTGATTATTAACTGTCTAAGTAAAGCAGCAATGCTGTGCTGTGTGTTCTTTCGGCGTTCTGTTGTCACCCACTACATGGGTAATCCGGGTCCATTGGATTTCCGGTGTGTTGTTTGTTGGAGGAAAGAGGCCAGGATTTCTGCTGCGGCGACGGCGTCGAGGCGTTTTTTCTTTTTTTTTCGAGTATAATTTGCCGGAATGAGCTTTTCCTCGGCACCGAAACTGCTGAGGCGTTCATCCTGCAAGAGGACAGGAATCTTGAGGCAGTTTTGTAACTGCTTGCCGAACTTCAAAACAAGTTTGGTTTGGGCGCCTTCTGAGCCATCCATATTTAAGGGAAGCCCTAACACGACAGCATCGACATTTTCTGTCTCGATGACTTCGGCAATCTTTTTTAACAGTTCCTTTTGTCCCTGGATTACCATTAGGGGCGAGGCAATAGTCTCAGCCTGGTCACAGATTGCCAAACCTGTGCGTTTAGTGCCATAATCTATTGCGAGATATCTCATTTTTTTACGTGTAATGGCGTTTTAGCCGGCCATTAAGCTATAGAAACTTTTCACCGCCGTGCTGATTTATTAATTCGAGCAAATCTTTTAGTTTGTCGGCCTGGTCAATGCGACATACAAGTGTGGCATCGGGACTGTGGACTACTATCATATTCTCTGCGCCGATAGCGGCAATTAGATGTCCCTTGTCTTCGGTAACAATAATGCTGTTTTTGCAGTCGAGCAGCTCGTTTGTGTCGGATATGACGATGTTATTGTCGGAGTCGGGGCTGATAATATCAGCCAGTGCCGGGAAAGAGCCCAAATCAAGCCAGCGGCAATCCAGCTTTATAGCATGGACGTTGTCGGCCTTTTCCATTACGGCGAAGTCGATGCTGATTTTGGGTAGTTTTACGAACCACTCTTTGAGTGTTTGCTGTTGATTCGGAGAGCCCCAATCGGCCTGGATTCTTGCTAAGGGCTCGGTGACCTCGGGCAGAAACTTGTGCAAATAATCCAAGATTGTTCTGGCTTTCCATACGAACATACCGGAATTCCAGAAGTATTGGCCGGTGTTGATATATTCTTTTGCGGTTTGTTCATCGGGTTTTTCTTTGAACGCTTCGACGGAATAAATCTTATTTTTACAGCCGGAATACTCGCGGGCGTTATTACAGTTTATGTAACCGAGTCCGGTGCTTGCAAAGGTCGGCTGGATGCCGAAAGTAATCATATTGGCCGGATTATTATTGACAAAGACAAGAGCATCTTTGATGGCCTGCCGTAGTACATCGGGGGGTTTTATAATCTGGTCGGCGGTGACTACAGCAATTGTGGCTTGCGGGTCGTGTTTTGTCAAAACAGTTGAGATAAGCCCGATTGCGCTGGATGTATCGCGGACGGCAGGTTCAGCTATGACGTTGTCAGGAGGCAATTCCGGAAGGTTTTCATGCACCACATCCACGTAGCCGGCGTTTGTAAGAACGATTATGTTTTTCACATCGAATATCGGCGTGAGACGCTCGTAACAACAGCGAAGAAGTGTCTGCCCGTCGATGAGTTTCAAGACCTGTTTGGGACGTTTTTGTCGGCTGAGCGGCCATAGTCTCTTGCCTGTCCCCCCTGCCATTATCACTGCGTAGTCCATTGTTAAATCCTCTAATCCATCAAATAATCGTAGAGCATCAGATCAAAAACATCTCATCGATTTCAGTCAAAGAATGAATTTTCTTAGCAAATTCTTGATAAGTATAACCGGCTTCATAATCACCCGGCTTGTCCATAAGGGCAAAAGTGGCTTCTTTGCCCAGCTCAACGGCGGGCTGATCGTAGGGATTGATATTGAACAAGGCGCCGACGAAAGAAGTTGTTACCTCAAATAAGTAAATAAACTGACCGATTGTATAAGCATTTACTTTATCGAAAATAACCGTCAGGCAGGGACGTTTGTCCGTCAAAAGGGCATACTCAGTCGCCTTCTTTTCGTTGTTGAGCAGTACACTTAAATTTTTCCCGGCAAGAAAGCCCAGCTCTTCGGCACAATCGGGAGCCGGGCCTGTTTTGATGTCTTTCTCGAAATTGTTGACCTGAAGAAAAGTAAACAGTTTATCGTTTGGCCCTTCGCGATATAACTGCACCTGGCTGTGCTGGTCGGTGGCGCCCAGGGCCTTAACCGGTGTGGGGCCTATGTGGACATCATTACCGGCTAAATCTTTAACTTTGCCGAGACTTTCGGCCCAGAGCTGCCTGTACCAGTCGGACAAGTCTTTCAGGGCATAGCTGTATGGCATCATTACAGATATTTTTTTGCCGTGATTGTAGAAGTGGTAATTTATGGCGGCATTGATAGCAGCAGGATTTTTGTAAAAATCTTCACATTTGACCCTGGTATCCATATCGCGGGCACCTTCTAAGAGCAAGTCTATATCAATTCTACACATGGCGGCACTGAATAAGCCGACTGCGCTGAGGACTGTGAATCTTCCACCTACTCCGTCGGGGACTTCGAGGCATCGCAAATCAGCATCATCGGCAATCTTGCGAAGAGTTCCCTGGCTGGAGTCGGTGGTTGCGACAACCTGGTCTTTCAGACCATCGGGACCAAGCTTGTCGAGAAGCAGTTGTCGAATAATCATAAACTGAGCTGCGGTTTCAGAGGTCCGGCCGGATTTGCTGATTACATTGAAGATAGTTTTATCGAGCTTGTCTTGGAGCCAGTCCAGAAACGACACTAATTGAGCAGGATCAACATTATCAAAGACAAATAGACGCGGGCCGGTCCGTTGTTTTTCGTCAAGATTGTACATATATGGATTAAGGGCTGTTTGTAATGCGATGTTGCCAAGAGCTGAGCCGCCAATGCCTAAAACAACGAGATTTTCACATCGAGGCGCTAATTCCTTAACCAGTTTTTTGACCTGTTGAGAGATATCCGATTTATATGGCAGGTCCCGGTAAGGAGTAGCCCCCCCCTGCCTTTCTATGTTCAACAGCGGAATTAAGGGAGAAGTTTTTTCTGCGAGGTCTTTTAGCTGCTCAGGTGTGATGCCGTGCTCGCTGCCTATGACGTCAGCCATAACATTGTTGTAGTAGAGTTTAATTTCCCGTTTCGGCACTGATGTTTTCCTTCCTAAATCGTTTTATGGTTTTCGCGTAAATATATTTTCTTTAAATTTTCAGTTGTTCATTTATTATTTGAATTCATGTCCTTTGAAAGCTTTGCTTTTATCGATCCAGCCGCCCGGAACGTTCTCGGAGTGGGCCTGCTTCGCGTAGGTTTGCATCTTTGCTAAGATATCCTGGTGCTCGTCTGCTATATTGTTCTGCTCTGAGATATCTTTTTTTAGGTCGTATAATTCGAATGGTTTGTTTTTGGCAGGCTGAATTGCTTTCCAGTGGCCCATTCGCACGGCGGTCTGTTTTCCATATTCCCAGTAGAGGTATTTGTGATTTTCCTGCCTGCGGCCGGCGGCACGCTCGCCCAACAAGGTCGGAATAATTGATATCCCATCGATGTTGTCCGGCGGCTCGGTTCCGGCGAGTTCAGCCAGGGTCGGCATTACATCCGGGAAATACCACAAAAGGTCACTTACAACACCGGCTTTAATTCTGCCCGGCCAACGCACAATCATTGGGATTCGCAGGCCTCCTTCATATAGGTTTCCCTTTTGTCCACGAAAATGCCCGTTGGAATCGAAGAAGTGGTTGAAGTAGCGTGCACCACCATTGTCGCCGCAGACGAATACAATCGTGTTATCATCAATTTCGAGTTCTTTAAGTAAACCGAAAATCTGTCCGATTTCGCGGTCAACCATTGCTACCATGGCCGCATATACCTTTGCATCCTCGGGTCTTTTTTGCCCTGTGTTCCAAGGTTTGTCTTTGAATTCAAGCCATGACGGATCATCTTCAGGGATTCCCCAGCGACCGTGCGGCGGCGTCCATGCACAGTAGCAGAAGAAAGGCCTGTTCTTATTTTCACGAATGAACTTTATGGATTCGTCGAATATCAGATATTGCGAGAATTGTTTTCCAGTGTAGAAGTCCCCTGTATTGCCTTCAAGAGGTACTTTTTCACCGCTTCGTATAAGGTAGTTGGGGAAAAATGAGTGGGCGTGGACCTGGTCATAGTACCCGAAGAAGATATCGAAGCCGTGTTTTTCAGGAACGCCGGTAGTCCCCCGGTCGCCACATCCCCACTTGCCGAATCCGCCGGTGGCATAGCCGGCTTTTTTGAGAACCTCGCCAACAGTAACATCCTCGGCTCGCAGCGGCACGCCGCCGGGATTGGTGCGTACAGTCGTATGTCCTGTATGCTGGCCTGTCATCAATACGCTGCGGGTCGGCGCACATACAGGGGCGCCCGCCAGGGCCTGAGTGAAACGCATACCTTCTGTTGTCATTCGGTCGATGTTGGGGGTTTTGAGGTATTTATTGCCCATACAGGACAACTCAAAGTAGCCAAGCTCATCCACCATTATATAAATTATATTAGGCTTTTTGTTTTTTGCGAAGCGCTGTTGTGTCCGGGCGCATCGAGGTGTTGCAAGTGCTGCTGCACCCAAGCCTACAACCTTCAAAAAATCACGACGTTTCATGGAATTTTCCTTTACAAAAAAAGCAACCAAAAGTCAACATTCCTGAGAGTAATTAGTCTTCACTTTTTTCTATTGCCGCCGGTGCACCGAAAAACTTTTTCAGACGTTCGGTATTGAATTTAAGCTCTCGTTCATAGTTATAAATGCCGTTCACCTCCTGCTCTACGTCGGTAAGCTGTGTATAGCAATAGCCGGCAATCATGGGATGGTCGGTAAGGATGAGAGTCAGCTTGCCAATCAGCTCTTCAACCTCCTCAGCGCTTTTGCCGAATCCCCACATGTTTCTGCTGTTACCGGCTGGTTCCATAGCGGCATGTTCTTTCGTCCAGAAGGTTCCGCCGTATTCATCCACCGAGTACGGCTGTCCCTCATAAGGAACGGATATCTCAGGGAAGCGAACAAAGACGTTTTTTCCATCGGGTGCGACTGAAGCATATCGCTCACGGAACGTTTCAGGATTCTGGTCGTAGTCGTGCACGGTGAATATGTCTGTTTCAACATGAACGTATCCACTGGCTTCGTTGATTGGACGCGTCGGGTCTAATGCGCGGGTCAGGTCAACTGTTTCTTTTACTGCCCGGCGATGAACCTCCCAACGGGACCTTGCCGCTCCTGCTGTTTCATTGAAAGGTGTCCAGGCCACGATTGAAGGGTGGTTTAAGTCACGCATGACCACTTCTCGCCATTCTCTCTGGTGGTTGTGAACTCCCTGCGGGTTGGCGAAGGAATGTGAGCCGCCCCAGTCACAGAACTCGCCCCAGGTTATATATCCGAGACGGTCGGCCCAGTAATGGAACCGTTCCTCGAAAACTTTTTGATGGAGACGTGCACCATTAAAGCCTACAGCCAATGAAAGTTCAATATCGGCCTTGAGGGCTTTATCGCTGGGCGCGGTCCAGATGCCGTCGGGATAAAATCCCTGGTCGAGAACATGCCGCAAGAAGATGGGCTTGTTATTTAGGTAAAACTTGTTTCCTTCAATGTGGAATTTTCGAAGGCCGGCATAGCTGTTTACTGTGTCCACGATACGGTTATCCTGAAGAAGCTCGAATCGGAGTTTATAAAGATACGGGTCGTCCGGCCCCCATGGCCTTGGCTTTTCTATATTAAGAATCACGGAAATGCCGCTGGCTGATTGTGAGCGAACCGAGGTGAGCTTTTTGCCGGTGGCGGAAAGGAGAATGGCTTGAAATTCCATACCGCGGCGGTAGTTATTAATGACAGGAGTCAGTACAAATCGGCTATTGTCGAGATCGGGTACAATACGAACGGATTCAATGAAACTTTGCGGCCGGGCCTCCAGCCAGACAGTCTGCCATATCCCTGTAGTTCGCGTATAGACAACGCCGTGCGATTCGAGTCTTCTGCTTTGTTTGCCTGCGGGCTGAACGTCGGAGCGCACATCATCAAGGGCGCAGACGAAAAGGTCGTTCTCGCCGTTTCGCAGCGCATCGGTAATCTCAAAACAAAATGACGAGCTGCCGCCATAGTGACGACCAACGCCGGTTCCATTGACCCAGGCACGGCAGTCATAATCGACCGCACCAAAATGTAAAAAAACTCGTTTGCCGGCCCATTTTTCCGGAACAGTAAATGTGCGATGGTAACAAACTTCGTTCATGAAGTTTGTATATCCGATGCCCGATAGCTTGCTCTCCGGGCAGAAAGGAACGATGATTTTTTTATCCAGCCTTGCAGCGTCCTTCGGCCAGTCTTTCTCATTGCCGGAGAAGCCAAGGTCGATACCGAAATTCCAATGGCCGTTTAGATTAAGCCATGTTTCCCGGTGGAATTGTGGTTTGGGATGTTCGGGGCGTGGAATTTCTTTCTGTGATTGAGCTGCGACGTTCACCGCTGAAACTGTCAGAAGTGTTAACAGAATTGGCGTTAAGCGAGATGTTTTAACCTTGATCTTAAGCACACCTGTACCTTTCATAATCTCTCCATTCATCAACCATTCACAAATCTTATATGGAATAAACCGGCTCTGGTGAGATTATAACGTGCTGTAATCGATGTGCAATTAGTTTCCTGTTTTGCGTTCAAAACGCGGCACTTATAAAGTTAACCTGCTCGATTTTTCCTTGATAAGCTTTAATCAAGTCAATCGGACGTCTATAGTTTGTATTGCGGTTTTATCGAGCTGGAAGGTGCCGGTTAGTTTTTGGCCGCCGATTTGAGCGGCAACTTCGTATTGCCCATAAAAGCCGCGGAAATTTGCATTACCTGCTGCTTTGGTTGTTGTTTCGAGCCGGGTCCACCATTTTCCTTTGATGAGCTTTTTTAATTCATTGTAAGCAGGCTTAGGTGTCATATCGTCTCGAACAAGACCGGCCGGGGCTCGCTGCCAGGCATCCTGGTCGGTGAAGTCCCACCAGGTAATCGCCTCAACGGCAGGATGTGAAAAGAGGACACGATAAAACTCAGCAACCTGCTTAGCCTGTCTTTGTTCGCCTTCCGGTGTACTGATCCAACGGAAATTGGGGTCTTTGCGTTCCTTTTGGAGTTCCCAGCCCTGTGTGCCTGAGACAAGAGTCGTTTCGGTGTAATGAAGCGGTTTTCCAAATTTTGCAAACCGTTCGCAGGTATCCCAAGCTTTCTGCGGGCCCCAGTAGCCGCTGTGCATATGTGATTGTATGCCCACGACGTCGTAAAGCGGTTGTCCACTGTCATCTACCAATTTTGAAATTACCTTGTCGGCGTAAGATTGGTCGGTTCGATAGTCGTTGATGAGTAGTGTGGCTTTGGGATTGCCGCTGCGTGCTCTCTTGAATGCCTCAAGAACATAAGCCTCGACACCCATTTTGGTGATAGCTTCGGTCAATATCGGGGCTCGCTCCTTACAGCCGGGGCGGTCGTAATGTGTTGCCTCGTTAACTACATCCCAGATGTCGATTTCGTTTTTGAATCGTTTGGTGCAGCGCTCAATCCGGTTCATCTGCAGCCGCATTGCCTCCTCAGGGTCCTTAGGGAGCCAGCGCGATTGGGCGTAATTCCAGGCCAGCGGATGTCCCTTGGTTATTATATTTTGGGTCTTGCACCAGCGGACAACTTCCTCGGTCCGTTCATCGTCCGGTTTGCCGCGTTGTCGCTCGTAATTCCACCAGTAGAAAGGCAATGTAGCAAAATTCAACAACTCAGCGAAATGCTCTGCGTAGGCGGAGTTGTCCTGGGGTGTTCTGCATCTGTTGAGCTTGAATATATTGCAGCCGAACAAAAACTTGTGCCGAGTTTGTTTTATGCTTATTGATAATCCTGTCTTAAGCGATGTTCCATCAGGGGCAAGAAGTTTCAGGGATGCACTACCCATACGATATTTCTCGATGCGCGTATCGGCCTGGTTGAGAATGTGGTCGTTTTGTTCTTCTACCGCGAGTATTGATGCGGGCAAAACCATCGAAGCTGCACTGAATCCCGTAGCTTTGAGAAAAGTCCGCCGATTCATAAATCTCCCTTTCAAAAGAATGTTAACACTTTGCCGCCGAGTATAGAAAATCTTGTGTACCCGTGTCCCGGTTGCTTATACGGCCTCGTTGACCATTTCAATTTCCTTGAATTTGCAGAAGGATCCAAGCTCTTTTGTTATATCTCCATAACAAGTCTGACGATGTAATCCGTTTGACCAGTTTTTCCATAATTTTTCAGTATCACCATCAACCTTAACCGTAATCTTGGTACGACAACCTCTGTCTATGTCCGGAGCTTCTATGATTTGGCCCGTGAAGTAGAGTAAATTGTCAGTACCCACCAGTAATGCCTGAGTAACTTTTTGCCCGATTCGCATAAATACCTGCGGAACGACCCCTTCTGTTCGCTCCATAACCGTTCGTATTTTGTACGGTTCTGCCATGCCGTTGGGACCATCCATTTTCGTTGTACCGAGACAGTGGGCCAGTATTATGCTGTTTTTGGATTCATCTACAGTCGGGTCACTTATAAAACCAGGCTTTCCTGTCAGTCCCTGTAATATTATGTGGGTCATAGCACACCGTAAATCCGATTCACAGATACCGCCGAATCCTATGTTATTGAGCCTGGTAAAACCAAGACAGGGATAAGCCGGCAGTTTAATGGTTTTGTCCCACATTGTGCCGTAACAATCAATTGTCATCACGGTCGCATCTTCTTTATCCAGTATATCTTCAAAAGCCAATGCCAGTTTACAGGATTTGAATATCTCCGCTCTCGAGGGTTCCACAATTTCGGAGGCCCCGTTTATCCATTGGGCGGTTTCGGTTTTTGTCCTGCTGTCGCTTACGGCGTTATAGGCATCTACGACCTGCTCAAGTCCGATTTGTTTAATCTCTGTGCCGAATTTGCTTTTCATAGATTCGGCATAGCTCGTAAATGAACGGGTCGTGAGGTTAAGAATCTTAGCTTCTTTTAAATGATGAATAGCACGGAAAGGTCTTATAGCAACCGCCAACTGACTGTAATCACTTGTGAGCATGCACTCCAGCTTAGCCCCCTGCGGCTGCTTTTGCAGAGAACCGAATCCGGTCCAGCCATGCCCGGAATACGGAACGGCAAAGAGAACCGTGGGTTTACCTACACTCAGAATTTCGTCTAAAATAGGTCTTACTCCGATATTGAAATGAATCAAGAGGATACCGTCCATTTCTTTTAATATGCTCTTGAGAGGCCCAACCTGTTCTGCAGAGGTTATCAGCCTGTCTATAGCAAATTCCACATCGGACAGCTCATCTTTGAGTTTTTCAAATTCTGATTCGTAGAATCTGATTTCATTCCTGAAATCCAGCCTTGGCTTTGGCCAGAGGCCGTGTGAGGTTCCCATGTAAATCCGTGCAACTTTGACTTTTGTTCCTCTGCAGCCCGGGCTTATAAGTCTGGAACCTCTTTGGTTTGCACCGAATGCCAAAATCCCCGAACCACCGAGGCAAAGAGAACTTCCGGCTGCCGCTATTTGCAAAAATGTTCTTCGATTAATTTCATTGTCCATTGCAACCTCCTTTTTCATAGTTCAGGGCCGTGCTTAAAGTTCGGATAAATGCGCTCTGGCCCACAGGTGATTTATGTTTAACTCGATAGCTTTCTCAAACTGGGCCTTTGCCTCTGTTTGCAAGCCTTTACCTAAGTATCCTAATCCCAGCAGATAGTGTGTATTTGCCGTTTTGATATTATGGGCTTGTTTTTCTCCGAATTTCGCAAAGAATTCCACAGCAGGACCGGGCTTTGCCGACTCTATTAATTCGTCGAATATTTTCCCGGCCTTATCTTCCTGCCCGAGTTTCTGAAGGGACAATCCCTTGTAATAGCTAAATTCAGATCGTCGAACCTCAACCGATGCTGATTTTTCAAAATACTCATCGGCTTTTTGATTATCACCCAAAGCTTCGTGGGCTTTTCCAATGAAGAAGTAGGTTTGGCAGGTTCTACTGTCTCGTTTCGGCCTTCCTACGTTTAGGTTTTCAGGATATTCGAGTGCCGCTTCAAAATCATTGAGTGCCTGGCGATATTGTTTGCTGTCGAACTTCTTTTGACCTCTGAGCAGATGAGCATCGACGTAAACGCTGTGAATCTGGCCTCCACCCTCCCACGTATTGAAGATCCGGCCGGCAAGTAATTCAATCGCCTTATCATATTGCTGTAAGAGTACAAAAAGAGCGATTTCCCGAGACAGGGCATCATCACGTTTTGTTATCGTAGTATGATTATCTTCAAGAAGCTTGAGTCTTTTCTCGGGCGATACGCCTCCCGTCTCATAAAGCTGGTCCAGTTCATAATAGACTCTTGGGTCCATTTTGTCACAGGCTATTGCTTTTTCCAGACTGTCAATGGCTTTAGGGAGATTATCCTCCATCCTTGCATAGGACAAACCGAGATTTCGATGGACTGTTGAAAAATTATCATCCAACTCCTGTGATTTTTCCCATTCTTTTATGGCTCTTTCAGGCTGATGGTCGTAAAGAAGATTTCCCAGATAATAAGGAACGAGGGCGTCCGAAGGATTATTATTCATAGCACTACTGAGCACCTCTATTGTCTCCAAGCGAAATGGAAAACAGTAATCGGGGGGCATTTTGCCTGCTATACGATAGTATGTGGATGCTTTCTGAGTATTTCCCTTTTTCTGGTACAGAAATCCAAGATAATAATTGACCATCGGGTGCAGGTGCGCCTGGTTATTTGAATCTAATAATACAGACAGGCACTCAATTGCTTCGTTCCATAAGCCGCAATTGCTGTAATCAACCGCCATTTCAAGATAGGATTGTACTTCTCCCCTGCTCTTTACCTTTAATGTTTCCAAAGATTCATTTGATTCTTTTCTAAGCCCCGCCGCTTTTTTTGCGAGGTAAAGCTCATATCCGGCCCAAAAGTCAAGTGTATCAAAGTCCAGAGCATTTAATGCAATTTGAGCTGCGTCTTCAAACTGTCCTAATTGCCTTAGCACCGCAGATTTCAGATTCAAGGCCTTTGTGTTCCAGGCATTTGTGGCAATTGAGCGGTCTATATGTTTCAAGGCCACATCAAAATCTTGCCTGAGGCAATCTATTTCTGCCAGATGGTAATACGCGGCCGTATGAAGTTCATAACTCCATGTTGCTTTATAAAAGGCGTCGTATGCGTCGTCGTACTTTCCCTGAAACTTCAAAGCAAGTCCCAGATAGTAGTAGGGCTGACCGCTTTTCGGGCTGGTATAATTTTTTGCTACCCGCTTGACGGCTTGATTTAGCTTTTCCTCTGCCTGGTTAAACATTCCCCGCTTGAGGTAAAGAATTCCAAGCTCCGTATTGACCCGTGAATCCCCGGGGTCTCTTTTTAACGCTTCTTCGTAATAGGGATATGGCTCAAGAGCCGCACTGTGAAATTGATCCAGACGCTGGCCTGTTAAGTAAAGCTCTTCGACCGTTTTAATGTCTTCGGGCTTCGAGGGAGGCTTAACCGGCTTTGGCATCGGAGCGTCTTCCTTTTCTACCGGCTTGTAGGCTATGAGTTCTTCGCCGGTTGAGGACATCAGCGAAACTCGCAAATCTTTCTCACTTACGCCGGCGTCAAGAGCAACTTCTTTACTGAATGGTTTATCCGGTCCAATATCAATCCGCCGCCTGAAAACCACCTTATCATCAGCGGTTAGTATCACCCTTGCATTTTTGTATGCTGATGTGGCATTAAAACCTATTTTTGCTGTGTTTTCCTCAGTAACCTCCAGATTTACAGCGGCCTTAAGGTTGGCGTTCTTTACACTTGTTATTTGCCGAATCGGATACCAGTATTCCTTAATAATTTTCACTTCATATGGTTGTATCCAGCTATAATCGGGTTGATTGTCTGAATAGGCTCCGGCCATAATCTCTATATAAGGGCCGTCGGTTTCGGTGAGCATTTTGTCCCACATTTGGCCGCTCGGACCGGGACCCCATTCCCACAACTTTTTACCCGGAGCGATATGATGATTGGCCACGAAAGCGGTACCTGCTTGTTTGCCGTGGTCATAGCCTGCAAAAAAGTCGTCTTGATAATTCCAGGCAAAAAATGATATCGGTGATGGATGATTCTTCCACAAACTGAGGTCCACTCCCTGTGTGTAATCTGTCCCGGAGTAAGACTCGTGCGAAATTGGCCAACGTGCAAACTGGTTCTTGCCGTGGTAAGTAGCATATTCGGTACTTGGAGGGAAAATAACCTGATAGTCCTGATTTGCATGGACAGCAACATTTGCCCAGCACAGAATAGAGTTGACTAACGGCGTCCGATTGATAATCTTGATAGTTGCTTCCATATAGGATTTATCAGGATAAACGCTTATACCTATCAACCATTTCATTCTATGCCTAAGCTCTATCTCCCCAAACCATACGGTCTTGCTGCCATCAGGATTCTCCTGCAGTGTGTAGTCAACCGGCATAAAGGTTGTCGCCCTGTGATGGTGAGGGATGCACCATTCGATGCCCCCGGATATCCATGCACCGAGCATTCCAATAAGGGCCGGCTTTATCACGTGCTGGCGATAAAGAAAGTCGTAGTTGTTGGTTTTGTCTAATGCGGAAAAAACACGACCTCCGATTTCCGGAAGAACACAAACCTTTACATATTCATTTTCAAGGTAAACCGCCTTGTAAGTTTTATCCTTGCGGCTATCGGTCAATACGTCCTGCATCGGATAAGGATATACCCGTCCTTGTGCCCCCTGGTATGTCCTGCCGGTATAGAACCTTGGATTTGGGTCTGGTTTGCCCACCTCGTAAGTAGGAATCACGAGCGGCTCTTCATATATCTTTACAGTTGAATCTGCCTGAGCCGGTGTGATAAAGAAAGTGATTAATGTGATTAATAAGATAACCACTCTGGTAAAATATTTGTTGCCAGCCATATGAATCCTCCTGAAGTTTTCATATCTTTAAAAGGTTGGCATATTTTACCATCAGCGATTTTGTTTGTCCCGAATTAAATTGAACTACGACGATACTATTTTCGCCCATTTCAATGAACTCTTTAACCCTGCCGAGGCCAAAAGAATTATGCTTAACCAACTGGTTTGTCTTAAACTGAGGTGTCATTTGGCTGATATGGTCATGGTCATCATAACTTTCATCTTCTTCAGTTTGTTCAAATATTTCCCGGCCAAGTTCAAAAATAAACTGCGACGGTATTGACCGCAGCGTCTGGCCTCGTACTGTCCGGTATCGGGCGTAACTAATATGCAGGCCGGTTTTAGCACGGGTTATTCCGACGAAAAAGAGCCGGCGTTCCTCTTCCAGCTCGTCCTGGTCTTCTCGGGAATTAGACCGTTCGTGGGGTAATATCCCTTCTTCAACACCAACGATAAAGACATTTTCAAATTCGAGCCCCTTTGCGGCGTGAAGGGTCATCAGTGCCACATGGTCACTGGATGTATCGTATGCATCGGTGTCGCTGAAGAGAGATATCTGTTGAAGATAATCTACAAGTGAGGGCTGCTCCGCCTGTTTGTCGTAAGCGGCGGCGGCGCTTATCAATTCGTTAGCATTTTCCAGTGAGCTTTCGCCCTCGGGCCCGGCGGCGAGGAAAGAGTCGGCTAATCCGGATTCATTTAGAACACGTTCGGCAAGAGGTGCGATCGGGCCGTCAATGTCCTTCTTGAACTGTTCGAGCATATTAACAAATACAGCGAGCTTTGCCTTTGCCCCTTTGGATAGAGAGTCGATATGCCCGGACTTCTTCATCCCTTCCAAAAGATTGATTCCGTTTTGGGTGGCGTAGATACGAACTCTATCTGTCGTTACTTTTCCTATACCACGAGCGGGCGTATTTACAATTCGCAATAAAGCAATTTCATCATCAGGATTGACAAGGACTTTCAGATAGGCGAGCAGGTCACGGATTTCTTTTCTCCTGTAGAACTCCACCCCCCGGACAATCTGATAGGGTATCTTATTCTGAATAAATGTCTCTTCGAAAGCACGGCTCATAGCATTAACACGATAGAATACGGCCATATCTTTTAGGTTGCCGCCCTTTTTAGTCAGCTCTTTTATCTGCTGGGCGACAGCCTCGGCCTCCTGGGCCTCATCCTCGAAAACATCTATTATTGCATCCGTACCAGAAGGTTTGGTTGGGATAAGCTTTTTATCTTTTCGATTTTGGTTAAATGCAATTAAGCTGTCGGCCATTGCAAGGATGTTCGGAGTGCTGCGAAAATTCTCTTCGAGTTTGATTATTACTGCATTGGGCCAATCTTTTTCAAAGGCCAAAATATTTCGTATGTCAGCCCCCCGCCAACGGTAGATTGACTGGTCCGGGTCGCCGGTTGCGCAAATATTGTTATGCTGTGAAGCAAGGGCGGTGGCAATTCGATACTGGGCGTGATTTGTATCCTGATATTCATCGATAAGCAGGAATTTGAAACGTTCGCCAAGCTCGCGACAAACATCGGGACAGTCCTGCAGCAAAAAAGCCGTTTTCATTAGTAAGTCATCAAAATCCAGGCCGTTTCGCTCACTCAGGATACGCTGATAGCACAGATATATTTCGGATAATGTGTTAGAAAAAAAATCGTTGGCATCATTTCTGAAGGATTCGGCGTCTATCAGCTTGTTTTTCAAAGTGGAAATCACGTCGAGCATTCGGGCGGGGGAAAAGTTGCTCGTATCAAGTTCGCAATCTTTGACCGCCTGCTTGATACACCTGGCCTGGTCGGAGGAGTCATAGACGCTGAAGTTGGATTTGATACCGGCTTTGTCTGCATATTTGCGAAGAATTCTGACGCATAAAGAGTGAAAGGTGCTGATATGTGCCCCGGCACAGGCGCCAAGGGTGAATGCTCTTTGGCGCATCTCCTCGGCGGCTTTGTTCGTAAAAGTTATTGCACAAATATTATACGGATGGACACCTGAGTCAATAAGAGCCGCGATGCGATATGTGATTACGCGGGTTTTGCCGCTGCCCGGCCCGGCAAGAACGAGCAAAGGCCCTTCAACGTGAAGGACAGCTTTTTTCTGAGAAGGAGTTAATTGTTGCACAAGTGTATCGTCCATATCTGAAACCGGCTGCACCACACCGGTCAGATGTGTATTAAGCCCAATGGGTGCAGGGTCATTTTACTTGTTCTGATTGTTTCCTGAGTTTTTCTACTTCGGCTTCTAATTGCTTGAAAAGCTCCGGTTTTTCGATTCTTATCCGGCCAAGCAGAGTCTGTCTTAAGTAAGGTGGATATAGCTGGTCATTCAGGAAATCACGCAGCGCAAAAGATCTAAACTGTGGAAGTGTCGGCAGGTTAATCCTAAATTCAGGGTCATCATGTTTTACCTGGTAATAGTTCCAGACTTGTTCTGCCATTTTTTCACTATTGAATGAACCATCGTCATCTCGAATTGCATATAAGTAATAACTGTCCCTCAACATCATAGTAATCATTTCTTTTGCGTCATTTATTCCTATAGCATCGAGTTCCTCTTTGAAGCGTTCCTTCACATATTCATCGACTATAGGATTTTTAAATTCATCCAGGGGGTACAGTTGTCTTAGTTGAGTATAAATTTTTTGTGCCTGGCGTTTGTGCCCGGCATAATAGAAGGAATTTACGGCATTCTTTAGCATATTACGATGACCGTTCTGAAGGGATACATAACGGCCCTCGTCTCCGTCATCTTTGTATTTTTCGAGAGTTGTAAGCACAGATGTGTTGTACGGCTCGAACATCCTCAAATCCGGCCGTAAAAACACTTCTTTAAGTATCCGCTCCTGAGGTTGCTCTGGAGAATCCGGCGAAGTTGGAGGAAGCTGTAATTCGTAGATGAATATTGTGCCGTTACGGAAGAGATCCTGCAAGCTGTGAAATACGATTCGATCCGCGTTTGTTTCAGTAGAATCGATTTCCCTGTCCTGCTCTTGTGCAAGTATTTTTAAACCTTTGACGGCCCAGTAGATTGCGTGACTATCGGGATGCCGCCAATCCAGAGGAAGATGTGTATTCGGGTCGCTGAAATCAATAGGGCCGCAGCTTCTGTTTACCTCTCGCATTAACACGGGGTCAAGTTTCCATACTTTACGCAACTGCCAGGCTTTGGCAAAGATGTCAAACTTATTGAGGGCTTCTGAGCCTCTGAAATTGTCTATTGTCTGACCGGCGGCGGGATCAAACCTTTGGGAGTTTTGCCTTAATGACAGATAATTGCTCACGAACTCATTATCGTCTAAAAATGCTTTATCGGCTGATTTTAACGCGGTGATTAACGAGGTCATATTCGGATCATTGGTAATTTCCGACCAGAAGAGAGGTGCTTCGGCGAGTGCATCGAAATACGGATTATCCGCGGAGCCAAGAAGCGGCTCCATTGCCAGGGCCAATTGCAATTTGTAGTATTTATGTGCATCATCTGATACGCCGCCTATTTTGTGCTGGAATATCCTGCCAAGTTCACGGAAAAGGGTGATGTTTTTGAGTTTATATTTGTCGATAGCCTGGTCACGGAGCAGCTCATAACCGTTTCTGACCCATTGCCATCTTTGATCCGGCCGTGTCTCTGGTATGGCGACCGAGATGTTATAAGCCATATTCCATGCGTGGAACTCCCATACCGATGCGAATCGAGGCTGCAAGATGGTTATCCATTCTGCAAGCTGTCTGGCGTCGAAGAACTGGCCTTCCTCTTTAAGTTTATCCGCCCGCATCCATAAGATATCCACGATCAGACCGCGAAAGGCTCCAGTTGCAATGGTTGCGAATGCCAGTGAAGGAGGAATGTTTTCTGGGGTGTCGATTATCAAATTCATATCCTGACGCTGGCGATTTATGGAGTCGAGCTGTATGCCGGCGCCGATGAATAGACCAACCGCAAGAACTATACAAACAAAACAGATTATTTTGTCTCGTAAACGCATAAAAACCGTAAAGAAGAACTACACGATAATTTTAGCAATTTCCCGATAGCTGAAAATAATTAAGGCAAGAACCAACAATAAAAGTGATTTAATACAAACCATGACAACGGCGCATCTGGCTAATACCGTCCAGCTCAATAATAGCCCGGGAACCATAAACCTGGTAGGATTGTATTTGTCAAATTGCGGTAAAAGGCTGACCATCCACTTGATAGTGTAAGTGTAGATTACGCCAACATTTTGACTTAGAAAGCCGAATGATTCCATAACAAAGCCGCTGAAGCACGATGTTGAAAAAAGTACAAGGCAGAGCAGTATAGCCACAGGAAAAGACAAAAAAGTCGAGGCTAATATGCCCAGGCATGCCAGAAAAATCAAACGAAACAGTATTAGAAAAATAACCCTTATAAAGTTGCCTGTGAAAGTATCCGCCTTATAAAGCACTTCTATTCCGTCAGGGGGAAAGAATATAACCGTGCTGTTTAGTGGATAGTTCTGGAATGCGACAGCCAGACGGCCATGTTCAGGTATAACATTGGCAGGGATTACTATTTCGTGGAAATCCCGAACTGAGTTTTTGTGGACCTGGTCATAAATGGGAGTTTCGCTTTCAGTGCCATACTTGATATATTGGTAGTCGCCTGCAACCCATCTGCCTAAGACCTGCATATCGGGGGGATTAACCGCAACGTCGTATTTGAATCTTACAAAGAAATGTTGGGCAAGAGACTTAACGTTGTCGAATTCCCATGTCAGTACCTGACCGACATCGGCAGCTCGATTCGCAAGCTGTTTTTGCATGGTGATCTGGGCGATCATTTCCTCATATGATACATTTTCAGGTAATCCATTACTTCTTTCAAGTTTCTTGTAAGTATCCTCGACCTCTTGCGAAACATCGATTGCCGGGACAGTCAGGGATGCTCTTGCAGTAAAAAACTCGTAGTTGGCCTGCATCCGTTCAAGCTCAGGTGCCTTGGTGAATTTCGGCATGTAGATAGTAATTGTGTATATTATCGCTGCAAATAAACTGAGCAAAACCATATCTAATAATATTACTCCGAGCAGTTTGCCCAGAAGAAACTCAAATCGTCGGATGGGTTTTGTGATAACTGTATATATCTGTCTTTGCTCAATGTCGCTGGTTACTGTGTAAATAGAGATTATTATCGTTAGTAAACTGAGCAAAATGCTGGTCAGTGAAAGGCCGTAGCTTACGAAGGTTTGCAGTCTGCCTTTTAAGGTCCCATCGCCTGTGGAAGAAAAACCCAAAGCGGAAAGAAGGACAAGCAGCAGGATTAGAAAAACAGCGGCAACCTTCATCCGCAAAGCCTGCTTTATAGTATTTGTGGCGACAGCCCAGATACTACGCATCGCCTATGTCTCCTGCCTGTGATTTATCAGATGGCTCTTTGTCCTGGCCCTGGGTGGATTGCTTGCCTGTTAGCTGGTCCAAAATGCTTTTGTTGACTTGCTCGGGCCCAGGGGCCTGGGATTCGACCGGTTGCGTTGTAATTTGCTCGCTTCTGACAGAGGCATCGGGCTCGGTCTGCTCGGTCGAGCCGGTCAGTTTACTTAACAGTTGTTCAGCAGGTTCGGGATCGGAACTTTCGACAGGAATCACCTTTTCTGTTGCCGGAGGTTCCGCCTGGCCGTCCTGTGATACCGGTGCAGAGACAAGTTTATCGAGTATATCTTCCGTAACGGTTTGCTTTGTAAGGAAATCGCCGATTTTTGTAGTGCTGACCGCACCGCTTGTGGTCTGTGCCTGTTTTTGAGCGGCCGCCACCGTTCTGATAAAAAATGTTTCGAGTTTATCCATCGGAGAGGTTACCACACACTCGGCATTTTCTTGATGAATTAGCTGCTTTATCTTCTCAATGGTGGCATCGCTTATGGCATCGGCGGTAATTTGCCTTTTATTTGTCTGCTGTAAGAGGTCACTGACCTGGCCCTGGATCTGGATTTTACCGCCGTAAAGAATTGCAATTCTGTCGCATACATCTTCGACGTCTGCAAGCAGATGGCTGCAAAGTAAAATTGTCTTGCCGCGTTCGGCAAGCTTCAGGATTAAGTCCTTTATCTGTCTTGTTCCGATGGGATCAAGCCCGGTTGTCGGTTCATCCAGTATAAGTAAGTCGGGATCGTTTATCAGTGCTTGTGCAAGGCCGATTCTGCGGGCCATACCTTTTGAAAACGTTCCGACCGGTCTGTTGGCGACGGCCATTAATCCGACCATATCGAGCAGAGCTTCGATACGCATTTTCCGCACTTTGGCCGGCAGGCCGAATAATCTGCCGTAAAAATCCAGAGTTTCACGAGCATTCAGATACCTGTATAGATAAGATTCCTCTGGTAAAAAACCGATTCTGGAATTGATTTGAGAGTCTGTTCCATCACCGCCGAGAATTAATGACTTCCCCTTCGTCGGGTGAAGCAGTCCTAAGAGCATTTTTATCGTTGTTGTTTTCCCCGAGCCGTTGGGGCCTAAAAGACCGAAAACTTCATTATAACGAACCTGTAAATCCAGGTTGTCCACAGCATAAACCCTGGCCCGCCCCCACCAGTCGGAAAAAATCTTGGTCAGAGAGAAGGTTTCGACAGCATATTCCATATTTTTTATCATGTTGCTTATTACCGGATTTTTGCCATTATATTTCGTGGTCAAGGTCCTCACCGTAGCGGACAAGTCGAGCACTGTTAAAGACTACAATCAGTGAGCCGGCAAAATGCAAAGCCGCTGCATAGACAGCCGGCAGCCACCCGGCTGCTCCCGCCGTATCGCCAAGAATGACAAATAATATTCCAAAACCAAGATTCTGAGTAATAACTTTTCTTGTTTTTCTGGAAAGCCGAACGAGGAAAGGCAGCCGCTTCAAATCATTGCTCATCAGGGCAATTGAAGCGGAATTAATAGCTACGTCGCTGCCTGCCGCCCCCATAGCAATACCCAGGTCACCTGCCGCCAAAGCAGGTGCATCGTTTATGCCGTCTCCGACAACGACAACAGTATGGCCGTCCTTTTTAATCTGCTCGACAATCGCTAATTTGTCATGAGGTAAACAATGCGCTTTGAAATCGGTACAACTCAGTTCGGCGGCAACACGGCTGGCTACTTCATTCCGGTCGCCGGTAAGCATGGTTACTCTTTTTATGCCCAGATCGATCAGTTCCTTAATGGCTTGCCTGGCTTCGGGTCTGGTTTTGTCCTGCAAGCCAATCCAGCCGATGCACTTAGAATTTTTTGCTACATAAAGGGTGCTAAAACCCTGCTCCTCGTGCAGGGCCGGGTCGGAAACATTACTTACATCAATGTTGTTTTCCTTGAGGAATGTATCTCTTCCGACATAAATTGTGGATGAATCGATAAGTGCAGTTACGCCTTTACCCGGTGTCTCCTTGAAATTGTTCGTTTCTGGTAAAGACAGGTTTGCTTCCTTTGCCACTTCCCTGAGCGCCCTTGCAGCCGGGTGTTTACTCATCTGCTCGGCAGAAGCAGCAGCAGCTAATAATTCAGCCGGCTCAACACCCTCAGAAGGTGTTAGTTTTGTTACATATAAACGGCCGGTAGTTACCGTTCCTGTTTTGTCGAACACCATTGCCGTCATCTTGCCGGCAATCTCGAGGTCGGCGACATTCTTTATCAGAATACCAAGGCGTGCAGAAGCGGAAATAGCCGCCACCATTGCCGTCGGCGTAGCCAGAATCAATGCGCAGGGACACGAGACAACAAGTATCGTAATGGCCCTGTCTATATCACGGGTGAAGAACAGAACTATACCGGCAATCATTAAGATTGTAGGTGTGTACCATTTAACATTTTGGTCAATTATCCGCATAATCGGTATCTTCGTTTGTTCAGCCTGTATAATAAGGGACTGAACCTTACCGAGAGTTGTGTCTTTACCGGCTTTGGTTACTGTAATATCGAGCACGCCTGTAAGGTTGTTCGTACCGGCGAAAACCTGCATCCCCGGGACCTTATCGACGGGCAGAGATTCACCTGTTATCGTTGCCTCGTTAACGGAGCTAAGGCCTTTTATAACTTCGCCATCGGCCGGAATATTGTCGCCGGGGCGGGTACGGATGCAATCGCCGGTTTTTAAGCTGCTTACTTTAACTTCTCTTTCAGAACCGTCACTGTCGATGATGTTTGCTTTTGTAGGTGTAAGCTTTATCAGAGATTCGATTGAGGCGCGTGCCCCGAGGGCGGTACGTGTTTCAATAAGCTCGCTGAGGAGCATAAAGAACGCGACGATACCTGCCGTGATGTAGTCCTGCGTTGCAAAGGCTGCTATTATGGCCAGTGCAACCAGCTCATCCATATGTGCATGTCCCTGAACGAGGCTTTTTATCGCATGATAGACGATGGGAGCACCGAGCAGTATAGCACCGGCCATTGCAAAAAACTCAGCGTTGAAGCTGCTGCCGCCCCAAATGAGCTTCGCGATGCCGCTGTTTATCAGCAGCATTCCGCCGGCTAACGTTCCTAACAGTGCAATACTAACGCGAATCTTCTTGTCGTGAGTGAGCTCTGCGGCGAC